>NZ_JBIATA010000006.1:0-323887 GCF_042891295.1 Streptomyces sp. NPDC001902
TCGCCGTCCGACCCTCCCGAACCGCAGCCGGCGACCACGACCGCCGTCAAGGTCGCGGAGAGCGGCAGCGCCAGTCGCTGGACTCGATTCCTCACAAGACTTCCCTCACTACTTTTTGGTGAACCTATCCCTGCTCACGCTCATACAGAAGGAATTTCCGGATTCGCGCCAGCCGGCTCCTCATCCTGCCAGGCCCACCGGCGGTTCCCGAACCCGGGGTGACCAGCCCGAACGGCGGCAGGCGGTGGCGCGTTCGGATCGCGGGCCGTCAATCCCGGACGACACACGTGCAGCAGCCACTTACTAAGCGTTCGCTTTTTGCTTCCGAATTGCCGCGCAATGGCTCGATCATGGATATCGCCCGCACCGCGTGCCGACGAAGCAAAAGGCGGCCCGTACCCACAGGGGGTACGGGCCGCCTGGTTCACCGACCGGCGTCCGCCACGCTCGGCCTTGGAGGACGCCCGGGCGTCATCGGCGGAGTGCCTTGAGTGCCTGACGGACCAGTGTCGCGCGGTCGGACGCCGAGGTGACGTGCTCGAGCCCGAAGCCGAGCAGCACGGTGTCGTCCGTGGTGACGGCACCCTGCGTCAGCGGGCCGGTGCGCACCCAGTCGCGCTGGGCCGGCGGGCTGCCCGCGGGCGGGCCGGTGACGGTCCAGGGGCCGAGGGAGGTCTCGAAGCCCTCGGTCTCGGTGACCGCGCCGCCGATGACCAGCGAGGTCTCGTCGGCCTGGACGCCCTGGCCGCCGGAGCCCGGGTCGGTGACGTAGCTGAGCGAGACCTCGACCTTCTTGCCCGCGTAGGCGCTCAGGTCGAAGTTCACCGGCTGCCAGCCCTGGGACGCGCCCGTGAAGCTGTTCCAGGCGCCCGAGGTGCCGGTCGCCTTGCAGCCGTCCGCGCCCGGGGTCAGGTAGTGCGTCAGCCACGGGTGCTCGCCGATGTAGAACCCGGCCTCGCACTCGGCGGGCACCGTGGTGCTGGTGGCGCCGCCGGCCTCGGGGAGGGTGGTCCAGTCGTCGGCGCCGACGGTGTGGACCTCCAGGATCGCGTTGTCGTAGCCGGGCTCGGTGCTCCACAGCAGGCGGGAGCGGAGGGTGGGCGAGTCGGCCGCGCTCACGCCGGTGAGGTCGATCGTCCGGGTGAGCCGGTTGTAGGCGTCGTCGGTGTGGACGGCGGCCGCCATGTACGAGCCCGCGTAGGGCGCGTCCGAGCCGACGGACCCGGTGTAGCGGCCGGCTCCCTTGCTCGCGAACTTCGGGAAGGTGGCGGGCGCCAGCCAGTCGGAGGTCACCCGGTAGGTGCCCGCCGTGTCCAGCGGGTTGCCGGTGGCGGCGCCGAGCGGACCGGTGAAGCCGGCCAGTGCGCCCGTGCCGCCGAAGCCGGTGGCCCCGGTGGTCGACGTGCGCGAGTACGCGCCCAGGTAGTACTGGCTGAAGTCGTTCGAGGGGGTGCCGTCGGCCAGGGCCACGTTGCCGCCCGCCCGCTCGCCCGCCTCGATCAGCTTGCCGCCCTCGTTGAGGTAGGCGCGCAGTTCGAGCTGGGTGGGATTGCCCGGCAGGGCCGCGCCCGTGTAGTGCACGACGGTGCGGAAGTGCGCGAGGACCCCGAGCGCGTCGGGCGCGCCCTGGGTGGCGACGTCCCACACGGCCGCACGGTGGCCGTTCGCCTTCAGGGCGTCGACGTACGCCGCGGTCTGCGTGGCGGGTGCGCCTTCCTCGGCGACGACGAGGGTGTCGGCCGAGGGACGGGCGGCCACGGTGTAGGTGAAGTGGTCACTGGAGACCTTCTTGCCGCTCTTGGTCCGGGCGGTGAACCACACCTCGACCTTGTCGCCGACGTCTCCGGCGCGGACCTTCGCGCGGTACTCGTCGAAGTAGAGGTCGTCCTCACCGCCGTAGGTCTCGCCGCCCCGCCAGGAGCGCAGCGCCTCG
This sequence comes from Streptomyces sp. NPDC001902, assembly GCF_042891295.1. NCBI lineage: Bacteria > Bacillati > Actinomycetota > Actinomycetes > Kitasatosporales > Streptomycetaceae > Streptomyces > Streptomyces sp. NPDC001902. Next base: position 1,934 of record NZ_JBIATA010000006.1, read on the forward strand.
TCCTTCGTGCGGCCGCCGTTGACGCGGTAGTTGAGCTCCCTGTCGCGCAGCGACTTTCGGGCGACGACCGAGACCTCCTGGTCGTTGCCGCGCGCGTAGGAGGTGGTGAAGGACCCCGGGGTGAAGTCGGCGGCGTCCAGGCCCACGGAGGAGGAGGGGACGTCGGGGTGGGAGGCCGTCTCGGCCACGGAGAGCGCGAACGGGACGTTCTTCTCGAACTCCTGCTCGATCAGCTTCTCGTCGTCGGGGAAGTTGAACCCCGACTGGCAGTCGGAGGCCACCCACTGGTCGTCCGGGTCGATGTCGGACGCGGTCTGGCACGTCGACATCTCGGGCGTGAACATCGCCAGGCCGTTCACGTTGGACGCGTGACCGTCGGCCTCGCCGTTGGTGGTGTACAGCTCGGACGACACCTGCGGGTGGTAGCCGGGGATGGCGGAGTTGTCCGGCGTGCCGGCCAGCGCCTTGTACAGGACGTCGTCGGGGGTGTCCGTGGCCACCTGCCAGCCGACCCCGTAGAGCAGCAGCTCGGCGGCGGAGTGGTAGTTGATGCCGTACGTGAAGTCGATGCGCTTCTGGAACGCGTCCAGCGCCCGCGTCTCCGGCTCGGAGTTCGGGCCGGCACCGCGGTAGGTCTCGCTGGCCGGGTTCGGTGACGAACCCTCGTTGTCGTAGCCCCACTTGTAGGCGAAGTTACGGTTCAGGTCGACGCCGTCGCCCGCGGATATGACGCCGTCGCCGTTGTTGTCCCGCAGGTTCTTGCGCCACAGGCGGGTGTCGTCGCTCTGGAAGGTGTAGTCGTAGCCGTCGGGGTTCGCGGATATCAGGAACCACAGCTCGGTGGAGTCGACGAGCTTCTTGATCCGCTTGTCGGTGCGATAGTTGTCCAGGTAGTGGTGCATCAGCCGGCGGGTCATCTCCGGCGTGATCCACTCGCGTGCGTGCTGGTTGGACATGTACAGCACGGAGGGCTTCGAGCCGTCCTTGGACTTCGCGGCGTCCTTGGTGAGTTTGAGGGCGAGGATGTCCTGCCCGCGCGTGGTCTTGCCGATCGAGACGACCTTCGTCAGCCCGGGGTTCGCGCGGTTGGTGGCGAGGATCTCCTCCTTGATGCCGCCCTTGCCGCTGTAGGGGCGGAACACCTTGTCGGCCGCGTTCTGCACCCGCGCCTCGGCCTTGGCGCCGAGCGTGCGCTCGGTGAGCCGCACGCCCTCGCGCCGCAGTTCCTCCGCCTGATCGCCGGTGAGGTACACCTCTACCGAGGCCGTGCCCTGCGCCGGCGGCCGCTCGCTCAGCTCCTGCGCGTCCTGGCCGGCCTGGAGCAGCAACGGGATCTGGCTCTTCGTCACTTCCGCGCGGTACACCTTGACGGTGTCCGCTCCGGCGGCGGCCGTGCCCGCGTCGCGGGCCTGGGCCATGGGTGCGACGGCCGCACCGGACAGGATGAGGGCACCGACTGCAGCGATCGATAAGGATCTGGTTCTCACGAGCATCCCTTCACGTCGTTCCAGGACAGAGGCGCCAATCCCATAAGAAGTCAGGTCGCCCGTCAAGGTGCCGGGAAAAGCGCGCCTCGGGGGTCGGCGTCCCGCGGGAGCGGACATTTCCCTTTGGGCAACGGGAAATTCGGCCGCCTTTGCCCGAAGGCCGGCGCGAGGCGTCGGGAGAATTTCGGGATGTCGGTGAACGCGGTTTGTGATAGCCCGGGTGCACGTCGCGAGCACCTGCTACTGGCGGGAATAACTCGTTCCGCGCTCGTGACGCGCCGACACCCCCTGCTGCGGGACCCGGGGAACGTCGACGGCGAGGGCGAACAGCTTCGTCAGCTCCTCGACGTCCAGTGAGGCCAGCGGTTCCGCCGGGAAGACGTAGCGCAGCATGACCAGGCCGGTCAGTTGGGCGGACACCGAGGACGTGAACATCGGTGACCGCTCGGTCTCCTCCGGGGCGATCCGGCCCAGGCACGAGGCGAGGGCCGCTTGGACACGGTCGCGGAGCGTCCTGGCGATCGGCCCGTCCGACATGCCGGTCCGGTACACCGCGACCAGTGCCGGGCGGGTCGACTCGTCCTCCCAGACGGGGAGGAACGTCCGGGCCATCCGCTCCTCCGGCTCATGGGAGCGGCTTGCGCCTCCTCGGCCATGGGCCCGTCGAAGAGGGTGGACAGGTCGATGCGGGAGGAAACCGCGTGCCGGAAGAGTGCGTCCTTGCCGTCGAAGAAGTAGCGGATCATCGCGGGGTCCACCTCGGCGCGCCCGGCGATCGCGCGCAGCGTGGTGCCCGAGTACCCCTTGGCGGCGAAGAGTTCGAGCGCGGCCGTGAGGATCCTGGTCCTGGTGTTGCTCCTCCGGGCACGGCGGCCGGCGCCGTCGCTCATGGCTCCGTCACATGGTGGGCGCGCACGGCCGCGATCACGGTGTCGGCGGTGCGGTCGAGGTGACTGCGGCCTTCGGACGACCGTGCGGTGGGGCTGATGTAGCCGAGCGGTCCGACGTGCGTGGCCGGGTCGAGCCGGTGCACGCTGATCTTTCCGGCACGGCGGGCCCGGTTCCAGCCACTGCCGCGGACCAGCGGCCAACGCTGGGGGAAGATCCAGGTGCCGAGCCTTTCGATGCGGTCGCTCGCGCTCGTCAGCCGGTGCAGGTGCTCGGCGTGGGTGAGGTCGTTGGCGCCGTTGTGGAACCCGCCCAGCGTGATCAGCACAAGTGGCGCGTGCAGTTGGGCGTGCAGTTCGTCGACCGCGCCGGTGGCGACCTGGGCCCCGCCGCTGTAGCTGAGGAGCACCACGGGGGTGCCGCTGCCGGGCGGGTAGCCGGCGAGCCGGAGCTGGGTGGCGATCTGGCGGCCGACGGCCCGGTTGTACAGGGGGCGGTAGCGGTGGTCGGCGGCGACGAAGATCTGCACGACGTTGTGCAGGAACAGCAGCAGTGCGACGCGGCGGCGCAGCCACGCCCAGACCGGCCGCTCGGCAAGGGGCTCCGCGAGGGGCGAGTAGGGCTGGACCTGGCCCAGTACCCGCAGTTCCGGCGCCCTGGCGATGAGGGCCGCGACGAGCCGGCCGCCGTCACGGGTGTCGCGGACGCGGCGTTTGCCGATGCCGTCCAGGTAGACGAGGTACGCGTCGGGGTGGCCGTCGGGAGCCGCGCCCCGTGCGTAGGGAACGCCGTCCGGGAGTGCGGTGACGGGGGCACGCCAGTGCGCACCGTAGGCCAGCACCTCGTAACGGGCCAGCAGCGCTTCGGCGATCAGCGCCGTGCCGACCGCGAACGCCCACATCAGGTACCCGTTCACGTCTGCGCCTCCAGCAGTTCGGTCGTGCTGATCCGCACGACCAGGCGTCGGACGGCCTCGACCGTCACTCCCAGCCCGGCCCCCGCGAGGGCCACGCAACCGGCGGCGGCCCACCAGCCCAGGCCGGTGGCCGTGGCGAGCCGGTCGGCCAGCCCGGCCCCGACCCCGAAGAAGAGCAGCAGGTGGAGCATGGGCCCGAGCCAGGGGAACGCGAGGACGCCGGCGAGCAGCAGCGGGGCCGCCAGGCCCGGCGTCCACACCGGTCCGGCGCCCGGCGGTGGAGCGGACAGTGCCAGTTCGGCCAGCGTCGCCGCGCTCAGCGGCCACACCGCGAGCACGGCGGCTTCGATGAGGCCACCGCCGATCAGTGATCCCGCCACGAGGGTGCGCGGCATGCCCGGCCGGCCCACCGCCAGGGGCAGGATGCGCCCGGCGGCTTTGGACACCCCGGCGAAGGCCAGCAGGATCATGGCGGCGAGCGACATGGTTCAGCCTCGCCCCCGCACATGGGCGTGGACCGGTGACCGGTCGGCGGAACCCGCGGCCCGCAGGTACCGCTCGAGTGCGTCGGCCGCACCCAGGTGTCCGCCGGCCGCCCGCTGGGCGGTCCGCAGGGCGGCCGCGGCAGCCCTGAAGCGGGGGTCCTGGACGAGGCGTCCCGCCCGGGCACGTACCGCGTTCTCGGTGACCTCCCGGGTGGGGATCGACAGTCCGGCGCCAAGTTCCTCGACGCGACGGGCCACCATCGGCTGGTCGGCTCCCTGTGGCACCACGAGCATCGGAACCCCGGCGTACAGGGCCTCGTTGACGCTGTTCATTCCGCCGTGGGTGACGAACAGCGCGGAGCGGGCCAGCACCTCGGGTTGCGGGACGAAGGGACGGACGAGCACGTTGGACGGCAACGGGCCCAGCGCGACGGGGTCGGTGCGTCCGGCGGAGACGACGGCGGTGCCCCCCAGTGCCGCCAGCGCGGTGGCGAGGGTGCGCAGCAGGTGCGGGTCGGCGTTGAACACCGTGCCCAGCGACGCGTACACCACGGGGTCCCGCAGCCGGTCGGTGGGGAAGGTGGGGTCGGCCGGGCGGGCGCCGATGCTGGGACCGACGAACCGGTAGGTCCCGTCGAAGCGTTCGGCCTGGGGCTGGAACGCCCGTGAGGTGAAGACGAGGTTGAGCGGCTGGCGGAGGTTGCCCAGGTCGATCGGGGGCAGTCCGTGGGTGTCGTAGTGGTGGCGCAGGTCCTGGCGTGACCGCAGGTAGCCCCGGACGCCGCGTGGGTGGGCCGCCGCGGCGGTCAGCAGGTCCCAGGAGCCGCGGGTGGGGCTCGGCACGTCCCGGTTGAACGCGAAGGTGGTGAACGACGAGGCGGCGGGCACGCCGAGTTCGCGGGCGGCGACCGCGCCCCACAGGCAGGCGTTGTCGTGGACGATCAGGTGCGGCCGGATGCGGCGCAGTTCGGCGAGCACCGCGGGCAGCAGGCCGACGGCACTACGGGCGAGCCCTTCCAGCAACGTGACCGGTGTCGGCGGATCGGGGAGCGGCTGGTCGCCGCCGGGGTAGAGGTACACCTCGGCGCCGGCGGCCTCGATCTCCTCACGGAACGCGGCCGAGGTGTGGTAGGTGACGCGGTGGCCGCGCCGGACGAGCTCGGCGACCACGGGCAGTGTCGGGTTGACCCGGCCGTGCATGGCGACGTTGAGGAACGCGATGGTGCTCACGGAAGGCCCCCTGATACGCGAGGAATCGCCCCGGCCGGTCCGGCCGTCTCCGGCGCAGGGACGTCGGTCCGGTACAGGCCCGGTCCACTGAGGCTGAGCCCGTCGAGAAAGTCCCCCGCGGTGCGGTGCGCGGTGCTGATCAGCCGCTCGGAGTGGCCGAAGTCCCAAGGCGCGGGCCAGGTCTCGACGCCGGTCGGCAATACGACGGTCGGGATGTGCCGGGACACCTCGTGCAGGTCGCGCTCGATCTGATGGCGCATCAGCAGCAGCCCGGCCCTGGCGGCGACCGCACCGGCCGCGCGCCGCCGGGCGGCCGGGACCGGCGGCGAGCTCTCGGGCCCGGTCGACAGCGCCACGACGCTGGCCGCTCCGGCCTGCAGGGCCGCCAGTACGGGGAGGTAGGCGACCACTCCGCCGTCGACGAGCGTCCTGTGCTCGCGATCGACCGGGGGCAGGATGCCGGGCACGGCCGCGCTGGCCAGCAGGGCGGACTCCAGGTCGCCGTGGTCGAGCAGCGCGGGGGCGCCGGTGTCCAGGTCCATGGCGACCGCGGTGAACGGGATGGGAAGTTCCTCGATCCGGGACGGCAGCCCCGACCGCGAGATCAGCCGGCGCAGACCGCGATCGGCGAAGACGCTGGCCCGTGAGGGCGGGTACCCGAGCGGGTACACCTCACGGCGGCGCAGCTGGGTCCACACACTGTCCAGCCATGCCGCCGAGCCGTCGGGGTGGGCGGCCGCGATCGCCCCCAGCAGCGCGCCCACCGAGGTTCCGACGATCATGTCGGGGACGAATCCGCGCTCTTCCAGCGCGTATGCCGCACCGACGTGTGCCGCTCCGAACACACCGCCGGCGCCCACCGCCGCGGCCACGGGACGGGGAAGGGCAGCCAGGGCCGCCGACGTGGACTGCGGTTTCCCGCCACGAGCAGTCCTCATGATCCACCTCTTTTCGCCAAGGCACCGCATCGGAGGGGTTGAGCGGGCCTGTACCCGGCGGCCCCGCGGATGCGGTCAGGACGGCGGGCGCTCCCGCGCCCACCGGGCATCCCTGGGGGCCACCCGGACCATTTTCGTTACACCTACGACGGTATCACTCAATACCGTCTCATGTGCGACTAATGCTGACCATGTCTCGCCGGCCGGCGCCGGCACCATCCGCGGGGGAACGACGAGAGCCGCGTGGCGGGCGCACCACGCGGCTGGACGGTCTTCGCTACGGCAGGCTTACGCCTCGCCACCCTCGGGATAGGCGAACCGGGTCAGCAGGTCCTTCAACCGCTCGGGCTCACCGGGAGCCAGTTCGGCGACCAGCTGCTCGGCCAGGGGCACCGCCGCCACGTGGGCCGCGTCGAACAGCTCGACGCCGGCGGGCGTGATCTCCACCGCCCGCACCCTCCTGTCCCCCGGAACGCCTTTGCGCACGGCGAGCCCCTTGCGCTCCAGGTCGTCCACGACCCGCATGATCCCCGCCTTGTCCGACCCGGTCGCCGCGGCCAGGTCCCGCTGCACCGTGGGTCCGCGGTCGACCAGCACCATCAGCACGGCGAAGTGCCGCACCTCGATGCCGAGCGGCCGGAGCGCCTCCCCCATCACCGCGCCCGCGCGCCAGTGCGCGCGGCGCAGCAGCAGCCCCAGGGCGAACGGGGAGGTGTCCCCGGGTCGGTCGGTCGCACGCGGGGCGCTGGTTCCACGAGGGGCGTCGGCAGTCATGTACGCACATTACCAGCCATCTGCTCGTTCGAGACCGTATCGAGTGATACCGAACCTCGCTCCGGGCGCCCTCCGCGCCGCCGGAGCTGCGCGTACGCTCGGTGCAGTCACCAGCGATCAGGAGGTGGGCGGTGCGGCGGGCGTATCTGCTGTGGACGGTTGCGGCGGCCGGATTCGCCGTGGACCAGGTCACGAAGGCGATCGCCGCGGTGGTCGTCGAGGGCCACGAACCACGGCACGCCCTGGGTGGCACGGTGACCTTCACCGCCTTCCGGAACTCCGGGGCAGCCGGCTCCTTCGCTCCCCGCGCGACCCTGGTCTTCACCCTCGTGGCGGTCGTCGCGCTCGTGGCCATCGCGCGGGTCGCCGGCTCCGTACGCTCCACGGGCTGGGCGGTCGGCCTCGGGCTGATCTTCGCGGGTGCCGGCGGGAACCTCGCCGACCGCGTCTTCCGCACCCCCGGGTTCGGCCGGGGAGCCGTGCTGGACTTCATCCAGATCGGCGATTCCGGGATCTTCAACCTCGCCGATCAGTGCATCACGGCCGGCGCCGTGATCGTCCTCATCCAGGCCTTCCGCGGCGTCCCGCTGCGTGCCGCCGTCACGGGCGGCGTCGGGGGCCAGGCGCTGGAGCGGTAGCGGCGACGGGGCGCGGCGCACGGTGCACGCCACGGCCCGTCACGCCGTCAGCCGGATCTCCTCACCGGAGTCATCACCCGCATCAGGGCCCCGGGTCCGTACAACACCCCCGAGCCGGCGAGCTACTACGGCGGCGATACGGGGGGCTACACCGACTACCCGGCCCTCGTCTGACCCCGCCCGCGTGCCGCCTCACCGGCGGCCCGACGACGCCGCCCGCGTCCAGCGTGCCTTCGACGCCCTCGCCGCCTCGGCCGCCACCGTCACCCCGCCCCAGCCCCTCGACCTGCCCCGCCTTCCGGCGCCGGCCCGCCTGGACGCCGCTCTGCACGGCCTCCACAGCGCCCTGAGCACACCGCAGGCCGAGGAGTGCGGCTGCCGGCCGCTACGGCGCGGGCACCGCTGAGTCAGTACGGGCACGGCGGTGTCCCACCCGCCGCCGGGCGTCCTTCAGCACCCGGCGGGCGGCGAGCAGGCCCGACGTGGCGTTGTTCCCCGCGCCCGGCCAGGTCGCGGCACCGGTCAGGTACAGGCCGGGGACCGCCGTGCGGTATCCGCCGTGCCCGGGCATCGGCCGGAACAGGAAGTTCTGCGCCAGGTGGTGGCTGCCCCCGGTGCTGTCCCCGCCCACCAGGTTGGGATCGGCCGCTTCCAGGTCCTGCGGGGTGTACGCGGTGACGTGGGCGCTACGCGCCCGGCTGCCGGGCGCGTAGCGCTCCAGCTTGGCCAGCACCCGGTCCGTCATCGCCTCGGCGACGTCCGGCCAGTGGGTCTGCCGGATCGTGCCCGCCGCGTCACCACGGATGCGGGTGGGCATCGTCCGGACCTGGATCCACACGACGTGGCGGCCCGCGGGGGCGCGTGTCGGGTCCACGGCCGAGGTCTGCCCGACGATCAGCAGAGGGTCCGCGGGCAGCAGCCCCGCCTGGGACTCGGTGTAGGTGCGCGCCAGGTCGTCGACGTACGGCGCCACATGGACGTACCCGAAACCGGCCAGCTCCTCCCCCGCCGCCCACGGCAGCGGGCCGTCGAGCGCGAGGTGCAGCATCAGCGTGCCCGGGCCGTACAGGAAGCGGTCCGCCGTACGGCGCACCCGCTCCGGCACCTCCTCCGGTACCAGCAGGTGCCGGTACAGCGCGGCCGGAGCGGTGTTGGCGATCACCGCGCGCCGTGCGGTGATCGTGCCGCCCTCCGCCGTACGCACCCCGACGGCCCGTCCGTCACGGCACAGCACGCGCTCGACCTCGACACCGGTGCGGACCTCGCCGCCGTGGTCGACGAGGACCGCCGCGAGCGCCTGCGGCAGCCGCTGCGCGCCGCCCTCGACGACCGACATGCCGTTCTCCATGTCCGCGAAGAGTTCCAGGAGGGGGAACATCGCTCCTCCGGACACGTCGGGGGCGAAGTCCAGGTGCATGCCCCAGCAGGCCGCCATCGCCTGCGCCTCCGGCGTGGCGAACCAGACCTCGCCCAGCTCGCGGGTGCTCATGAGCAGCGTGTGCGCGAGGTCGCCCGCGCCCCGCACGCCGTGGTGGCGCAGCAGGCTCAGCACCTGGCGTGCCGCCGACCGCGACGGCAGCTCGGATCCGTAGAGCGCGAACAGGTACGGCGCGAACCGCTGGTACTCGCGGTACAGGCCGGCGAAACCGTCGGCGTCCCCGGCGTCGTGGGCCGCGAGCTGCTCCATCGTGCGCGCGTAGTCGCCGTACACCCGGACGCTGCGGCCCTCGGGGAAGACGTTGGCGTAGGGGCGGTCCGTGGTGCGGAACCGCAGCCCGTGGCGCGCCAGTTCGGTGCCGAAGTCGGCGTACGCCCGGGAGCCGAGGAAGAGGTTCTGATTGGTGGAGTACAGGTCGTGCACGAACCCGGGCAGCGTCACCTCGCCACCGGCGATCGCACCGCCCACGGCGGCGTTGCGCTCCAGCACGGCCACCGACCACCCCGCCCGCGCCAGGTACAGGGCCGCCACCAGGCCGTTGTGGCCGCCGCCGACGACGATCGCGTCGTAGTCGCGGGAGCCGGTGGCCGTCATCGCCCCGCCCTCCCCGCGCCGCGTGTCCTCTCGCTCCGCCAAGGGGTCATGGGCCTTGTCCTCCGTTCGCCGGTGAGGGGGCGGCGATCAGCAATGCCGTGTCGTCCGTACCGGGGGCGGTCCGCAGGGCGTGTTCGAGGAGACTGTCCGCGACGGCGTCCACGCCCTGGTCGGCCGCCGCCACCAGGTACTGCACCAGGTCGGCCGCGGCCAATTCGGCGTCTGCGCCGGGGGATTCGACGAGTCCGTCGGTGTACATCGCCAGCATCGTGCCCGGAGGCAGGGGGATCTCCGTGGTGGGGTAGTCGCCGTCCGGTGCGATGCCCAGCAGGAGGCCCGGCGTGAGTCCGAGGATCCCCGCGCGGCCGTCGGGATGGCGGATCAGGGGCGGGGGGTGACCGGCGGTGGCCAGCCGGGCGACGTGCCGCCGCAGGTCGATGTGGGCGAACAGGCAGCTGGTGAACAGACCCGGGTCCAGGTCGGACAGCAGGCGGTTGGTCCGGGCCAGCAGGTCGCCGGGTGAGGAGTGGGCGGTGGCGTAGGCGTGCACGGCGATGCGGACCTGCCCCATCAGGGCGGCGGCCTGCAGGTTGTGGCCCTGGACGTCGCCGATGGTGACGGCCGCGCAGTGGGGTCCGCAGTGGATGAGGTCGTAGAAGTCACCGCCGATGTCGCTCCCGTGGCCGGCCGGCAGGTAGCGGGCGGCGACGTCCAGACCGGGTACCCGGGGCAGTTCCTTGGGCAGCAGGCCGGCCTGCAGGGTGCGGGCGAGTTGGTGCTTGGTGTCGTAGAGGTGGGCGCGGTCCATGGCCTGGGCGATGAGCCCGGCCAGCGCGACGAGGACGGTGCGCTCGGACTGCGGGAAGGGCCGGGGCCGGTCGTAGGACAGGACGAGCAGCCCGACGGGGCGGCCCGAGGTGATCAACGGCAGGAAGGCCCAGGCGTCCCTGTGCCGGAAGCGCAGGGCCTCCGGGTGGGCGCGGTGCAGTTCGGCGAAGCTGGAGAAGAACAGCGGGGTGGCGCGGGTGAGCGCCTGGGCGGTGACGATGCCGGAGCTCAGGGGCGTTCCGTCGATGCGGGCCATGAACTCGTCGGTGTAGCCGCGGTGGCCGGCCAGGCGCAGGCGCCCGCCCTCGGCGAGGAGCACGACCAGGCCCTGGGCCTCGAACGCTGGGATGAGCTGGTCGGCGACCTGGTCGACCACGTCCTGCACGCCCACCGCCTCGGTGAGCCTCGCGGCCAGGTACATCAACTGGTACATCGCCGACGCGCCGACCGGGCCGCGGACGCCGGCAGGGACCACGGGCTCCTCCGCCGCGTCCATCCGCTCCCGCGGTGAGCCGGCGATGCTGACGCTGATCCCGGTGGGCCCCGGGTGGAGCCGGAAGGACAGCCACTGGTCGGGTGGACGCAGGGCGGTGAACCAGGTGGTCTGCTTGGTGATGACGGCGGCACGGTACGCGTCCTCGAACGCCGGGCCGTCCAGCCAGAACAGCCGTTCCCAGGGGCGTGAGCCCTTCAGGTCCGCGGCACCGACGCCCAGCAGGTCGGCCGCCGCCGCGTTGAGGAACCTGACCCGGCCCTCCAGGTCCAGCGAACAGCACCCGGTCGGCAGCCGTTCGGCGAAGTCGTACGCCGCCAGCGCCTCGGCCCGTCCGGGCTCCCGACGCCGCGCCGCCCGCAGGATCAGCGCGTCCGCGCCGGCCAGGACGGGGTGGCCCCGGTCCGAGTAGTGCCTCAGCAGCCGCCCCGACCTGCCGCAGAAGATGCCGATCGTGTCCCGTTCCCCGGGGCTCAGGACCGGCGCGTGCCAGATCGGCCACAGCAGGCACACGCCGCCCCACATCACGTCGCCGTCCATGATCGGCGCCGCCGCCAGCATGATCTCGTAGGGCGCCACCAGCGCGACCCGGGGAAAGCGTTCCGCCAGTTCCTTGGAGTTCCCCACCCACACCAGCGACCGCTCCCGCACGGCCTGCGCCACCGGCGCCGCGTCGTCCAGGGCGATCCGTGCCCACGGGGCGGCGATCCGCCGGGACGTGCCGGACAATGCCACCAGCTCCAGCATCCGCTCCCCCGGCGCGAGCACGTAGAGCATGCCCACCGCGGTGTCGGTGTCCCGGACGAGACCCTCGAACAGGCCGGCGAAGCGCCGCATGCCGCCTGTCAACGGTTTCACGTCATGCCGGGTCACCGCGTTCGCCCCCGTCGCCGTCGTGCCGGGACACGCGGGCAGGCCACCGGCGGTACCGGGCCCGCCGAGCCGTCCGTCCGTGCCGCAGAGCCCCGCGGCCCCAGCACCGCTCTGGTCCCATAACCGGACCATACGCCCCAAGGGGCACTACGGCATCCACGGCGCCGGTCACGGTGCGCAGACCCACGGGGCAGGCCGTGTCCCCCGGGAGGGGCGGCAACCATCGCCGTGCGGGCGGGTCGGACGGGCCTGCCGGCTCCGCGCACGCCCGCACCCTGCGTGCGCGGAGCCTTCCACGGGCCGGTGCCGGAGCGCCGCTACCGCAGGCCCTCGGTGACGACGTCCATGTCGGCGCTGAAGATGACGACCTTCTCGATCAGGTCCCCGTCGAGCTGGAGGATCTCCGATCCGAGTGCCGACTTGCCGCCTGGGAAGCCGAAGTCCCAGGCCCAGTGGATGAATTCCCGGTTCTGCGAGTGACCCGTGATGAGGCCGCTCAGCGGTGGCGCCTGGCGCTGCACGGCGGTGATGTACGCGTTGATGGCGTCCCGGCCCACGATGACCTGGTCGGGCTCCATGATCGTGATGTCCTCGGTGTAGATGCCCTCCATCGCCTCGGCACGCCCGGCCGGGTCCGGAGTCATCCAGACCTCCAGGTGCTTGGCGATGAGCACCCGGGCGCGGTCCGACCCGGCGGTCAGCGTCAGGTGGAGCCGGGAGATCCGCCCGTCCGGGTCCAGGGAGACGGAGACCCGTCCGCTGCCGGAGCGACCGTTGCCCCGGACGTCCAGTCCGGCCCGGCTCCACGTGCCCGTGATGGAGCCGTCCGCCGCCACGGAAGCCGTCCACTGGTGCGTGGACTCCTTCCACTCGGCAGCCAGCGTCCGGTGGAGGTCGACGGCCGGCTCGCGGCCCTGGACCATGTCCCCGCTGTGCATCAGCAGCACGTCCTCGGCGAAGACGTCCCTGAGGTCGTCCAGGTGGGAGTGGCCGCCGTCGGCGGAGTCCACGATCTCGAAATAGCGGTCGAGCATCGTCGTCACGCTTGAATTCCATTCTGTCTGCACGTGTCGGTGGCGCCGCGCTGCGGGAGGGGCGCCGGGGGGCGGTGGCGCATCGTCGCGATCACGTTCCCGTCAGGGAGACGACACGGCCCGCACCTACGTGACGGATCAGGCGCCCGGAGTTCGCTCCGGGTGCTGGTTCCAGCGGCGCAGCTTCTCCGGGTTGAGCACGGCCCAGACCTGCGCCACGCGGCGGTCGGTGACGTCGAGGCTGATGACCGCGGCCACGGTGCGGTCGCAGCGCACCACGAGTCCGGTACGGCTGTTCACGGACTGGGCGGTCAGGGTGGTGCGCGGATGGGGGCCCAGCAGCGTCAGCAGGCTGCGGGTGACCTGCTCGCTGCCGTGCACGGATCGGACCAGTGTCCGGACCTTGCCGCCACCGTCGAAGACGGCCATGGCGTCGGGTGACAGCGCGGACGCCAGCAACCCGGCGTCGCCCGCCGTGCAGGCATCCCCGACGGCGCGGACGGCCGCGTCGTGCTCCAGCGGGGCCGACGGACCGGAGCGCTGTGCCTGGAGCCGGCGACGCGCGATGGCGGTGAGTTCGTCGTACCCGGACCTCGCCTCCGGGCCGTCGTGCCCGGAGCCGCGGTGCTCGTCCGGCGTGACCGGTTCGCCCAGGCAGATGCCGCCCGCGGTCGTCGACAGCCAGGCACGGGGCGACGTGATGGCCGCGCGCTCCGCGTCGGACAGCGCGTACCACCGGCGATAGGTCTCGTCGATCACGCTCTCCGCATCGCTGCGGCCGCCCGACATGCGGTGGGCGACATCCAGCAGATGCCGGCGCTCGTCGAGCAGCACCGCGATCGGCACCGCGTCGCTGGCCACGTCCATACGGCATCCTCCCTCTCGTACAAGACCACACAACGCGGCCGCACGCAGCAACCTCGTCGAAGTTCGGGGGCGTGGGGGAGTGGTCCGCGAGGCGGGTGTCTTCCCGGGTCTCGTCAGGGAGACGAGGTGGCCCGTACGGGTGTGACAGCTCGGCCCGAGGAGAGCGGCCAGGCGGACCGCGAGGAGTTCGTGGCCCCTCGCGGGCCGCGGTTGCTGCGCCTGGCCCGGATGCTCACCGCGACCGGGATCACGCCGAGGACCTGCTGCGGACGGCCCTGGCGAGGAGCCGGCCCGAGTGGCGGCGCATGACCCCCTGCCCTGCGCGTCAGGACGGTCGCGGTGCGCGGCGGTCCCGGCGACCGGCCAGTTCCCGGTCGTCGACGAACGTGAGCATGAGCCCGCCCTTCTCGCAGAGCATCACCACGACGAAACGGAGCGGTTGGTCGTCCTGGTTGTTGCCGTCCTGGTAGTGGATGACGTCGCCGCCGGGCTCCCGGAACGGCTGAAGGGCGGTTCCTTTTCCAGCAGCGTGGTGATGCACGATTCCCAGGGGACCTGGTCCGCGGCAGCCCCGGAGCGGCCCTGTTCCGGCCCGCTGGTGTCGTTGTTCGGCCTGGTCACCGACCTCACGATGGACAAGCGCGCCGTGGACGTCGGCAGCTCAAGGCTTCTTCCACGCTACTGCTCAGCCGGACGACGCCCTCAGTACGTCGCGCCCGACGGAGCTGTCACACCGGTGAGGGCCGCTTCGCGGGGCGGGGACGATCGGCGCGCCGGCACCCGGACGGTGCCTCGTACGGCTGCCTTGCCACCTTCAGCGACCCGGACGGCGACGGCTGGGTGCTCCACGAGGTCACCCTGCGGCTCCCCGGCCGCTGATGCTCCGTCATCCGGCGTGTCCGGAGCACGTGTTACGCGGCGGCGACGGACCTGATGAGCAGCAGCGCGATGTCGTCGGTGCGGGGGGCGGTCCGCCGCGCGTGGTCGATCAGGTCCGTGGCGAGCCGGTCCATCGGCTGGGGGGCGGTGCCGGCGAGGCGGGCGGCGAGCCCGGCCATGGCGTCGTCCAGGTCGACCCCGGGGGTCTCGACGAGTCCGTCGGTGTACAGGGCGAGGACGGTGCCGGGCTCCAGGGGGATCTCGGTGGTGGGGTACTCCGCCTCGGGGTCGATGCCGAGCAGCACCCCCGGCGGAACGGTGAGGACCTCCGTGTGCCCGTCCGGGTGGCGCAGCACCGGCGGTGGATGGCCGGCGGTGGCCAGGAGGGCCCGGCGTCGCCTGAGATCGAGCCGGGCGTAGAGGCAGCTGACGAAGCGGCCGGGGTTCAGGTCGAACAACTGGCGGTTGGCCTGGCGGAGGGCCTGCGCCGGTGCGGCCCCGGCGAAGGCCTGGGAGCGGATGGCGGGCCGGATCCGGCCCATGAGGGCCGCCGCCCTGACGTGGTGGCCCTGGACGTCGCCGATGACCGCGGCCGCGGTGGTCTCGTCGACCCGGACCAGGTCGTAGAAGTCGCCGCCGATGTCCATGCCCCGGACGCTGGGCAGGTAGCGGGCGGCGACGTCGAGTCCGGGTATGTCCGGCAGCGAGTCGGGGAGCATGACCGCCTGCAGGGTCTCCGCGAGCTCCTTGACGGTGTCGTAGAGGCGGGCACGCTCCAGCGCCTGGGCGATCAGCCCCGCGAGTGCGGTCAGCACGGTCCGCTGGTTGCCGGAGAAGTGGTGCGGCCGTTCGAAGGCGAGGACGCACAGGCCCACGGGCCGGCCGGAGGCGATCAGCGGCAGGTAGGCCCAGGCGTCCAGGCCCTCACGGCGGGGGGCGTGCGGATAGGCGCCGAGCATCTCCTCGAAGGTGGTGAAGAAGGCCGGCGCGCCCTCGGCGAGGGTCCCGAGCGCGGCCGGGGAGGTGAGCGCCGCTCCGGTGAACACCTCCGCGGGACAGGGGTTGTAGCCCCGGCAGCCGACGAACCGCAGGGTGCCATCCTCGGGCGAGAACAGGGCCAGGGCCAGGGTCCGGGCGTGGAAGGTCGGCAGCATCTCGTCCGCGACGAGGTCGACCACGTTGCCCACGCCGACGGCCTCGGAGAGGGCGGCGGCCAGGTGCAGCACCTGGTAGAGCTCGCCCAGGGCGATCGGCGCGCCACGGGGCGCCGCCGTGCCGGGGCGCGCGGCGGCCCGGACGCGGTCGGAACCGTAGGGCACGAGGCGCACGCTCACCCCGGAGGCGTCGGGGTAGAGCTCGAAGGCGAGCCGCCGGTCCGGCGGGACCGTCGCCGTGAAGGATTCCTGCTGCCGGCTGACCACGGCCGCCCGGAAGCGGTCCTCGAAGGCGGGATCGTTGGACCAGGACAGGGCCTGCCAGGGGCGTCTGCCGAGGAGACCGGGGACGGTCCCGCCCAGCAGACGGGCCGCGGTGGAGTTCAGGTAGGTGAATCTGCCCTCGAGGTCGAGGGTGCAGCTGCCTCCCGGCAGGCGTTCGGCGAAGTGTGCCGCGGCCTGCGCCTCGGACGGCTCCCACTCCTGGGCGGGCGGCTGGGACAGGGTCCGTGGGGACCCCGCGGGAGTGACCGGGTGCCCGGCGTCCGCGGCGTCCCGCAGGAACCGCCCCAGGCGGCGGCAGGCGGCGCCGACCCGCTCGTGGCTGGGTCCGGCGAGCTCGGCGGCGTCGCAGCAGGGCCAGAACAGCAGGAGCGCCCCCCAGGCCTCGGAGCCGTCGAGGACCGGTGCCGCGGCCACCGCGAAGTGGTACGGCAGAGCGATCGCCGTGCGGGGGTAACGACGGGCGAGTTCCTGGGGCTTGCTGAGCCACACCAGGCGTCTGCCGCGCACCGCGTCGGATACGGGGACGTGGGCGGACAGGGCCACCCCGAACCAGGGTGCGAGGTACTCCGCCGGCATCCCCGTGGTCACTTCGAGCCGCAGCGACCCTCCCTCGGGGGTCAGCAGGAACAGCGCGCCCGCGTGGGCGCCGGTGTCCCGCGCGGCGAGCTCCAGCAACCGGTCCAGTTCCGCCCGGCACGTCGGCCCGGCGGCGTCGGCAGCGGTGCTCGCGTACGCCTGAGCAGCACCGTCGTCCGGTGTAGCGCTCATGGCTCCACCGTACGTCCGGACCGGCCGGCCCCGCCCGGGACGCCGGCCGGCGGCTCAGCCGGCGACGCGGTAGCGGCTGGTGATCGCGACGCGGTTGAACGCGTTCATCAGCGTCGCCAGCCAGGCGACCGCCGAGACCTGGTCGGCGGTGAGCACGGCCGCGGCCGCTTCGTAGTCCGCGTCGCTCACGTGCCCCTCCGGCACGCGGGTGATCGCCTCCGTCAGGCGCAGGGCGGCGCGGTCCGTCCCGGAGAAGTAGCCGGCTTCCTCCCATGCGGGCAGCACGGCGATCCGGTCCGGGTTCTCGCCCTTCTTCAGGGCGTCGCGCGTGTGCATCCGCAGGCAGAACGCACAGCCGTTGATCTGGGACGTGCGGATCTTCAGCAGTTCGACCAGGAGCGGGTCGAGGCCCGCCGCGGCGGCGCTCTCCTCCACCGCCGTGGACAGGGCGAGGAGCGCCTGGTAGCTGTCCGGGTGCTGCTTTCCGATGTTCACGCGCTGCTGCTCGGTCATGGATGTCCCCTCTGGGTGTCTTCTCTGGGTGTCTTCTCTGGGTGTCTTCTGCCGGGTAAGCCTCGTCGAAGGTCCGCCGTCACGCACGGCGGCGTTCCGTCCGGTGGGACGGGTCAAACGTGTGCGATCTTCGCCGGGTTGAGGACCCTGCGGTAGGCGCTGATCAGGCCGTCCTCGATCTCCACCGTGTCGACGGAGAAGACGCGGCCTGCGCGGCGGTGCAGGAGCGCGGGTTCGCCGCCGACCTCGACGAGGTCGACGCGGTCCGGACGCCACCGGAGCCACACCCCCACCATCAGCTTGGCGATGCGCGTGCCGCCGTGGACCAGCTTGCGCGCCGTGAAGACCTCGCCGCCGCCGTCCGTGACGTACACGGCCTCCGGGTGGAGGAGCCGCACCAGTCCGGCCATGTCCCCGGCCTCGTACGCGGCGCGGAACGCGGCGAGCAGCCGTTCCCGCTCCGCCCGGGTCGCCTGCGGCGTCGACTGCCTCGCCCTGGCCACCTTGCGCCGCGCCCGCGAGGCGAGCTGGCGGGCGGCCGGTGCGGAGGCGTCCAGCACATCGGCGATCCGGCTGAACTCGAGGCCGAAGACGTCGTGGAGGATGAAGGCCACACGCTCCGGCGGGCTCAGTTCCTCCATGACGAGCAGCATCGCAGACCCGACGGACTCATCGACGAGCACCGCCTCCGACGCGTCAGGACCCGTCAGCAACGGCGCGGGCAGCCATGGCCCCACATAGGTCTCCCGGCGGGCGCGCGCGGACTTCAGGACGTCGTACGACCGTCGGGCGGCGACCGTGACCAGCCAGGCCCGGAGGTCGCCGATGTCGCGCAGATCCGCTCCGGCCGCCCGCAGCCACACGTCCTGGGCGATGTCCTCGGCGTCGGCCACGCTTCCCAGCAGGCGGTACGCCACCCCGAACACGGCGGGCCGGTGCGTCTCCCACTCGGCCTCGAGCACCTCGGGCGACCTGGGTATGCGCATGAGACTCATGCTGGCGTGACCTCCTTCGCCCCCACATCCGGCGAAATCGAGATGTTTTTCATCCTGAATGAAGCTCCGTGGGAGCGAAGGGCCCCCGGTACGGGAAGCGGGCTCAGTCGCGCCCGAGCCCTCCCCGTACGTACGACCCCACCGCGGGAGCGTGCGCTTCGGCCTCCGCCCGCACGTCGGCGAGGCTCTGCTCGGCCAGCACCTTCCGCCAGGCCAGCTCGGCCCGCCCCATGGCGCTGTTCACCGCACAGGGACGGCGGAAACCGCCCGCCGGCACCCGCTCGCCGATCGTGCCGCAGCGGCGGATCTCGGCGCAGCGGAACAGGGGGTCGTCCCCCTCGACGGCGAGGACCACGTCCAGCATCGACACCGCCTCCAGCGGGCGGGCCAGCCGGAAGCCGCCCCGCGCACCCGGCACGGATTCCAGCAGCCCCGCCTTGACGAGCTGCTGGAGCTGCTTGTTCAGGTAGGACGCCGACAGATCGTGACCGGCGGCCAGCTGCGCGGTCGGCACCGGCTCGCCGTCCCCGAGCCACGCGAGGTTGAGCAGTGTGTGCACCGCCCATTCGACGCCCTTACCCGTTCGCATATCTGGATAGTAAACATCCAGATATCACCCGTCAAAGGTCATGCCTGCTCGGGGGGCACCTCAGCGGTGACGGCCGCCCCTGCGGGGGTCGCCGGCCCGGCTGCGCACCACGGGGAGGGTCACGGCGTACGCGCCGAGGGCGGAGGGGGTCACGACGGCAGCGATCCACGTGGTGCGCAGGCGTACGTCGCTCCAGGACAGGGCCGTTCCCCAACCGTGGGGCAGTCCCAGGAGCACGGCGCTGGTGAGGAGCGACAGGGTGGCCGACCAGACGAGGGCGGCGGCCAGGTGGACGAGCCAGCCGGGGGTGCGGTGGCCGCGGGCCCGCCACGCACGGGCGAGGCCGTAGGCGGGGAGGACTCCCGCCGTGCCGGCGAGGCCGGCCAGCAGCAGTGCGCCGATGATGCCGCCGTGGTAGCTCCCGGCCAGGCCGAGGCCGATGACGAGGAGCGCCGCAACGGCCGTGCCTGCCCCCCACGCGGCGGGCAGGCGGAGTTCCCCGCTTCCTCCCGTGTCCGTCATCGGACACCCGCTTCCGCGGCGGGCGGTCTGGCCGGGGCCGGTCGTCCGGGGGCCTGCGGGCGGCGGTCGCGGTACCCGGACACCGCGAAGGCGGCCGCGCAGAGCGTGCCGGCGGTGCCGGCGACGATGCCGAGGACGGCGGTCGGCGGCATGTCGTCACCGGCCGGGTAGCGCCGGCCGCACAGGCGTACCGACCGGGGATGGTCTGCTGCCGCCTCCAGACACAGGCGGGCGCCCACGGCGACGCGGCCCGGCATCTGCGACACGGGCAGGTCACGGTCGACAAGGGGGCGCCCGGCGACCTCGTACCCGACACGCGCACTCGCGCCCCTGCCGAACGTCACCTCTTCGATCACGCCCTCCACCCGCACGGGCGAGGCGTCGATCCGGTCGGCGCCCCGGACCTGGCCGTAGAGGAACCAGGCGACGCCCAGCGTCAGGAGCAGGCAGCAGACGGCAAGGGCGCACGGCACTTTGGGCACGGCTTTGACGAAGTCCCCCCGCATGCACCGGAGTATGGCACCGCGGCGGCACGAAAGCGCCCGGCCGGACGCCGGGGCCCGCGGGGCCGGTGCCGCGGCGTGTGCGCGGCACCGGCCCCCGGGCGTCACTTCAGGCCGAAGGCCCGGATGACGGTCTGCGCGACCGATCCCCCGGCGCGTGCCGTGGCGCTGGTGCGCAGCGACACGAAGGCGGCCGAGGAGGGGGCGTGCAGGGTGGCCTGCCACGATCCCTGACGGACCTTCAGGTCCTGGCGGTGCCAGGACGCTCCGTCGTCGTAGGAGACCTCGAGCCGGACCGAGGACACCGCGTCCTTCGCGGACGTGCCGAGCACCGAGGGGGTGATCGAGACCTCCTGCGTGCGGCGTGCCCTGCCCGCGGCGTCGAGTTCCGTGCCGTAGTCGAGTTGGACCAGCGGCACGGTCCCGGACTGCGCCTTGCCCGAGACGAAGTCCCACTGCGTGCGGGTCTTCGACGAGTACGGGCTCAGCGCCGGATCACCCGCGGTGTCGACGACGAGGCGGTACGGCAGCGACTCGGCCGGCAGGTCGAAGGCGTTGACGTAGGCGCTGTCGGTCGTCAGCAGCGTGGTGCCGCCCTGGAGCAGTGAGGTGCGTGCGGTCATCGTCTCGGTTCCCGCGGAGCCCGTGTGCGGGGCTCCCGAGTCGCTCCAGCCCGGGACGACCAGCGAGAGGGAGGTGTCGTCCCGCACCTGGGAGTCGCCGTCGGACATGCGCGGCCGCAGGACCGGGCCGAGCCACCGCTCCTGCTGGACGCTGCCCGGCCGGTAGGACGTGGGGCTGTTCGTCGCGCCCACCCAGCCGCTGACCGACGCGGTCTGCTGCCATGTGGCGTCCTCGCCCGCGGTCACCCAGTCGGTACGCCGTCCGGGTGCCATGGGCTCGAGTCCGAAGGAGTACCCCGCGGCCCACTCGTACGCCGGGTAGTCCGTCCTGCGCTCCAGGGCCTGCTTGCCCCGCGGCTGGGCGAAGTCGACGTCGACGCGCGCCAGCCGGTCAGGGTCGGCCCGGTAGGCCACGTCCGAGGGCACGGCGCCCGCGTGGTACTTGACCAGGTCGTACAGGTACGAGGGGGACGGGTGGGCCGCCACCCGGAGTCCGACCCGGTGCTCGCGCGCCGAGGCGATCCTCGCGATCAGTGCCTCACCCTCGTCCTTGGTCACCGACACCACGGGCACGTCCGAGTCGGTGGTGTAATCCGGCGACCCGTACCAGGTGGCCAGCCGCCCCACTCCGTCGTTGACCACGAGCAGCGCTCTCGCGCCCGCCGCCTTCGCGGCCGACGCCTGCGCCGAGGGCGCGACCTCGGCGCTGTGGCGGACCACGGCGACCTTGCCGCGGGCTCGCGCCGTGGCGAACTCCTCGGCCGAACCGGCGCCCGCGAACACCGCGTCCGGCGTCGACGTGCCGTCGGGCAGGGCGGCGCTTCCCTCCTGGGCGAGCGCGTCGTCGATCCTGCCGCCGTCGTAGGACAGGTCGAGCGGCGTCTGCTGGGCCCGCAGGCGGGTGGCGAACACGAAGCTGCCGTGCCGTACCTTGGCGCCGGTCGGCTGGGCCCAGACGCTGTCGTAGCCCGGGCCGACGATCACGTTCTCCCTGACCGCGCCGTAGTCACCGGGGCTGGGTTCGGTGGAGGTGAAGGAGCGGAAGAAGTCCAGCCGGGTGTTCACCAGCGTGGTGGGCTTCGGTGTGACGGCCCGCACCTGGTGCGCCTTGGAGGCGTCGAGGATGACCTGCCGGTCCGCGGTCAGGTCCACCTCGGGGGCGCTCAGCAGGGCGATGCCCCGGGAACTCGGGCCGTGGGTGCCCACGACGTCCGCGTACGACACCACCGTGTAGGTGTCGGCGGGCAGACGCAGGGTCAGCTCCCCGCTCGCCGGGATCTCGTAGGCGGTGGTGGACCTGCTGAGGGCGCCCTTGAGGTGGATCCAGCCGCTCATCGGCCCGCCCGAGCGATCCTTCATGGTGATGCCGAGGTCGTACCGCTCCGGCTCGAGGCTGATGCCGGCGACCGTGTGGGCGACCGCCGCACCGGTGGCGTCGCGGGCGACGACCTGAGCGGTGTGGTCGCCCCGTGCGAGGCCGGAGGGGTCGGCGCCGACCTCCACCGCAGTGCTGCCGTGGGCCGGCACGGTGACCTGGTCGGCGGAGAGGGAGAACACGCCGTCGTCCGGGGCACCCGCCTCCACCGCGAGGCGCAACGTCAGCGGCTCGTCACCGGAGTTGGTGTACGTGATCCCCTGCGTGACGGGGCCGGTGCCGCCGTTCGGCCACCGGAGGAAGCGGAAGACCGATCCGGTCGCCGTGACCCGGGCGCCGACCGCGGCCGCGACGTCGACGCGTCCCGCACCGCCCTGGTAGGCGGTCAGGTACGGCGTCGCTCTGCTGGTGCTCATCAGGGCGTCCTTCAACCGGCTGCCCGGCCAGTCGGGATGCCGCTGCGCCAGCAGGACCGCGGCGCCCGCGACGTGCGGGGAGGCCATCGAGGTCCCGCTCATCGTGGTGTAGGGGCCCTCTCCCCCGCTCGCGAACTGCGACCGGGCGGCCAGGACGTCCACGCCCGGGGCCGTCAGATCGGGCTTGACGCCCTCGTCGCCGACGCGCGGTCCGACGCTGGAGAAGAACGCGAGGTCGTCGGAGGGGCCGACCGCGCCCACGGTCAGCGCGGCGTCGGCGGCGGCCGGGGAACCGATGGTGTACGGCGTGGACCCCCGGCCGCTGTTGCCGGCGGCGACGACGAACAGCGTGCCCGTCTCGGCGCTCAGAGCGTTGAGGCTCCGGCTCATGAGGTCGGTCCCGTCGCTCGGCTCGGCGCTGCCCAGGCTCATGTTGACGACCCTGGCGTGCTCCGTGCGCGCGGCCCACTCCATGCCGCCGATGACCCAGGACTCCTGTCCCTCGCCGCGGTTGCCGAGCACCTTGCCGACCACCAGGTCGGCGCCGGGGGCCACGCCCTTCTCCTTGCCGTCCGACGCCGCGCCGGTGCCGGCGACGGTGGAGGCGACGTGGGTCCCGTGGCCGCTGCCGTCCGGCACGTCCTGGTCGGGAACGAAACTGCGGGTGCTGACGATCCGGTCCTTCAGGTCCGGGTGCCCGGTGTCGGCGCCGGTGTCCAGCACCGCGACCTTGACGCCGGAGCCGGTGTCCCCCGACTCCCAGACCTGCGGCGCGCCGATCTGGGCCGTGGTGTCGGCGAGCGTCGCCTTCGTCCTGCCGTCCAGCCAGATCTTGTCGATGCCGCCGGTGAACGACGGGGCCGCGGCGGCACGGCGGGACCCGGTCGCCTCCTGCCCGGAGGGGCCGGTGCCGCCCGCGGTGAGCGCGGCCCAGGCGTCGGCCGCTTCCGACCGGTCGGCCGCGAGGGCAGCGCCGCCGACGGAGGGCAGGTCGCGGCGGGTCTCCGCACCGGGCAGGGCGCTGCCGCCGCGGCGGAGGGCGGCGTGGTTCCCGCCGGTGACGATCAGGGGCAGCCGCGGGGCGTGCGCGTCGTCGTAGCCCTGCGCTATCAGCCCGGTGACGTTGAACAGGCGCTTGTCGAGGCGGTCCGCTGCCACGTACGCGAGCGCGTCGTCCGGGTAGACGTAGGTGTCGCCCGCCTCGGTGACGATGCGCACCGAACCGGCGGCCCCGGGACGGCGCTCGACGCTCAGCGAGTCCCGCCCGCCGCCGGTCCCCGGGGCGACGACGACCTTGTCCCCGGTGATGAGGGTCACGGTCTTCACCTGGCCCCCGGCGGGGGCCAGCGGCCCTTCCGGCGGTGCGGCGGACGCGGCCGCCCCCGCCGACGCGGGGCTCAGGAGAGTGACGAGTACGGCGGTGGCGGTGCCCAGAGCCGCCAAGCCCGTTCTTCGGGCCGTGGTGAACAGCACTGTTCCTCCTTGCGTTTTCCTGGGCGAATACGATCACATCCCTGAGATTTCGAACAGATCTTGACAGCCTCGAACAACGAGGTAGCGCATGTCACTTGAGGCGCTGTGTCGTGGAGCGGCGCTCGGGGCGAAGCGCGGAGTCAGGTGCCGGTGCGGGGCTGGGTACCGGTGCCGCACATGCGCTGCGCGGCCTCCGTCACGTCACCGCGTACGCAGCGGCCGGCGCAGCAGGAAGACGCCGACGGCGGCGGACACCAGGATCACGTACAGCGCGAAGACCACGCCCGCGTCGCGCAGTCCGAGCGCCAGGCTGAGCGCGCCGACCCCGACCACCGGTACGGAGATGCCGACGTAGGCGGCGACGAAGAAGGCCGAGATCGTCGCGCCGCGGTGCTCGTCGGGGGCCACCGCGCTCACGCCGGTCAGGCCCGCGCGGAACGACATGCCCTGCCCGAGGCCGCCGACCAGGGCACCCACCACCAGTACCGGCAGGGACTCCACCACCAGCGAGGCCGCGACCACGGCCATACCGGCCGTGAGCGCCAGGCATCCGGCCGGCAGTGCGCGCCGGACGCCCAGACGTCCCATCAGCATCTGCCCGGCGGTGGACGCGCAGAACACGGAGAAGACGACGAGGCCGTCGACGGCCAGGTTGTGCTCCCCCAGCGTCATGGCGAGGAAACTCGGCGCCACCGCCGTGAACAGGCCGAGCAGGGAGAAACCGGCGAACGCCGCCAGCCCGGCGGGGACGAACGCCGCCCGCGTCGGCGGCGGGACGACCATGCCCTGAGGGCGCAACGGGGGACGCGGGCTGCGCACCGCCACCGTCTCGGGTAGGGCACGCGCGACGGCGCAGGCCGCCAGCAGCAGGGCGATGTGCACCAGGAAGGGCAGCCGGAGGGGCCACGGCGCGTACTGCGCCAGGACCCCCGACAGCAGCGGCCCGCAGCCGAGGCCGCCCATGTTGGCGGCGGTGGCCGCCAGTCCCGCGCGTGCGCGCCGGTCCGGGGGCGCCAGTTCGAGCACCGCGGCCGTCGCGGCCCCGCTGAGCAGACCGGCCGAGAACCCCGACAGCAGCCGCCCCGCGAACAGCAGCGGCAGGCCGCTCTCGAAGAGGAAGCACACCGCGCTCAGCAGCGACAGGCCCAGCGCGGCGAACAGCACCGGGCGCCGGCCGAGGACGTCCGAGAAGTCCCCGGCGACCAGCAACGCGGCGATCACTCCGATCGCGTAGACCGCGAAGACCACCGTGACGACCAGTTCGGAGAAGCCGATCTGTTCCCGATAGAGCCCGTACAGCGGTGTCGGCAGCGTGGTGCCCGCCATGCCGACCGCGAACACGCCCGACGCCGCGACGTACGCGCTGGGCGCGCGGCGTTCCCCGGTGGCTTGCCTGATCACACCTCCACGCTAGCTGACGACCCGTCGGATCGGACGCTCCTGCGCGCCCCACGGCGTCGCCTTGAGAGCGCGGAGGCCGACGTGCCAGGCTGACCCGCCATGACCCGCACACCCAGCCCCCGCCTCGACGCCCGGGGCATCGACCGCGCGGCCGGGGTGCTGCTCGGGGCGGCCGTCGGCGACGCGCTGGGGGTGCCGTACGAGTTCAAGGCGACCCTGCGCGAGGACCAGCAGCCGGGCATGATCGGCGGCGGTCTCGGACCGTACCGGCCCGGGGAGTACTCCGACGACACCCAGATGCAGGTGTGCGTCGCCCAGGTCGCGGCGACCGGGGCGGACCTGCGCAGCCCCGGGGCCCTGGACGCGATCGCCGCGGGCTTCCGGCACTGGGTGGACGGCGGGGCCAGCGACGTCGGAGCCCAGACCCGCTCCGTGCTGGGCGCCGCCGAAGCGCTGCCCGGAAGCCCGGCGGAGGCGCTGCGGGAGGCCGCCCGCCAGTACGCCACCGGGCACCGGCTCACCGCGGGGAACGGCTCGCTGATGCGCACCGGGATCGTCGCCCTCGCACACCTCGGGGACGCCGCCGCGATGGCCGAGGCCGCCACCGCGGTCAGCTCGCTCACCCACCCGGACCCCGACTGCGCCGACGCCTGCGTCCTGTGGTGCTCCGGCATCCGCACCGCCGTGCTGCACGGCACCTTCGACGGTGTGCGGGCCGGGCTCGACCTCCTCCCGGCCGTACGGCGCGACACGTGGGCGAAGCGGCTGGACGAGGCGGAGGCTGCGCCGCCCGGGCACTTCGCCGACAACGGCTGGGTCGTCCGGGCGCTCCAGGCGGCCTGGTCGGCAATCACCCGTACGCCCGTACCCGAACTCGACCCCGGAAAGGGCCGTTTCCCCGCGGCGCACCTGCGGCAGGCGCTGGCGGCCGCGGTGCGGGCCGGCCACGACACCGACACCGTCGCGGCGATCGCCGGCGCTCTGCTCGGCGCGCGCTGGGGCTGCTCCGGCATCCCCCTGGACTGGCAGCGGGCCGTCCACGGCTGGCCCGGCCTGAGCGGGCCCGACCTGGTACGGCTCGCGGTCCTCACCGCCAGGGACGGGGCCGACGACGATGACGGCTGGCCCTCGGCACCGCGCATGCCACTGCCGTCCCACTCCCCCGCCGGCCACGCCGTCACCCACCCGCACGACCCCGGTGTGATGCTGGGCAACCTGGCCCTGGCCCAGGGCGCCGGGCCGGTCACGGCCGACGCGGTGGTGTCGCTGTGCCGTACGGGAACGGCGCGCGTGCTGCCCGGCGCCGACGTGGAGCACATACGGGTGTGGCTGCGGGACGGCACGGGAGACAACGCCAACCTCGCCTTCGTGCTGGACCAGGCCGCCCGGCAGGTGCTGCGGCTGCGGCGCGCGGGCAAGAAGGTCCTGCTCCACTCGTCGGCCGGGCAGAGCCGGACCGCCGCCGTCGCCGCCGTCTACAGCCATCTCGCCGGCGGGGCGCCGGGCGGGGCGCTCCCGGTGCCGGCCCACCCCGAACTGCGCCACGCCGTACGGGCACTGACCGCGGCACCCGCCCCGGCCACCGCGCACGGTACGCAAGCCCCCGCGGCGGCCGTGCCGGCGGTGCGCGACGTCTCCCCGGAGGAGGACGCCGCCGACGGCATCGACAGCACCGACCCCGAGGAGCAGCCGGAGCACGAGAGCGAACGACCGCCACTGCCGGGGTACGCACTGTCCCGCGTGCGCGGGCTGCTGCTCGGCCTGGCCCTGGGCGACACGCTGGGCTCCGCCCAGGGCACACTGCCGGACCGCGGCCCGCTGAGGGCCGGTGCCGGCACCCAGCTGGCCTGCTTCACCGTCGAAGGCATGATCCGCGCACGGACCGGTGCCCGGCACGGCGCCGGTCATCTCCCGTCAGCCGTGCAGCGCGCCCACGGCCGACGGGAAGCCCTCCAGGACGCAGGCGGCCACCAGCCGGGCGGCTGGCTCGCTCGCGTCCCCGCGCTGGCCGAACCGCGCGGCAAGGAGCCGGACTTCCTCGCCACCGGCCTCCGCGCCGACCTCCGCGCCGTCCTCCCCGTCGCCGTCGCCGGTGCCACGCACGGCCCGGCCCAAGCGGCCGCCTGGGCAGGCGAGATCGCCACCCACCCCGCGGCGGCCCACGCGACCGTGCTGCTCCACCACTGCCTGACCGGCACCACGGAAGCCCAGGAGCCCCTGTTCGCCGAGCAGTCGCAACTCCACCTCGCCCTGCGAGCCGGCCTGGACGCCCTCGGCGACACCGGCGAACCCGGCCACCTCCACACGGCGTACCGGCAGGCCACCGACGACCCGGCCGACCCGCGACGGCTCGCCGCCCTCGCCCCGGACGCGACCGCTCCCTCAGCGCTGCGCGGCGCCCTCTACTGCGCCGCTTCCTTCCCCCACCGGCACCAGATCGGCGACGCACTCCACTTCGCCGCCGCCGCGCCTGACGGCGCGTCCGTCGCCTCCCTCACCGGCGCCCTCCTCGGTGCCGCCCACGGCGTACGGGCCCTGCCGGCCGGTCCGCTCAGCCGCCATGAACTCGCCTGGGTCCTGGACACCCTCGCCCACGACCTCCTCCCGCCGTCTACGGCTGGAAGTACTCCGACATCAGGTCGCCGACCCATTCCGGCTGCTTGACGTCCACCGCGCGGAACTCCACCATCGCCGGCTTCAGGTCGATGACCGGGGTGCCGGAGACCGCGTCGAGACCCAGCACCGTCAGTTCACGGCCGTGGACCGATTCGATGGCGCAGCACGTCACCCCGATGCGGTTCGGCCTGCGGGGGCCGCGGCCGGCGAAGACACCGACGGGCGGGAGGTCGGAGCGGCCGCGGTAGGGGCGGGGTTCGCGGTGGTCGTCGCTCTCGGGGAACCGGTCGAAGACGAAGAGGACCTCCACGTGGGAGAAGCCCTCCAGACCCTGCAGGCACGCCTCACCGAAGCGCTCGTCGATGGTGATCGTGCTCCGGACGGCACCCCAGTTGTCCGTGTGCTGGACGTCCGTGCGGTCGTTGCGGACCGTACCTATCGAAGTGACCTCGAAACTAGGCATGGCACGGTTCTATCGCTCGGGGCGGTGCCGTGCCCAGATGAGGACCGGTCCCGGGACCGGGTGCCCGGGTGACGCGGTGGGCCCTCCCCGCGGGTGCGGGGAGGGCCCGGGGAGCGGTCAGGGACGGCGGATCACAACTGCTTGATGCGGATGTCGCGGTAGGAGATCACGTCCGTCGTGCTGTGGACCTGGAGGCCGATGTAGCCGGTGGCGTAGCGCCGGCCGTCGGTGCCCGGGTCCCCGTCGCGCGGCGGGCTGAAGACCTGGCCGCCGACGTTGTCGAACTCGTTGATGACGACGCCGTTGCGCAGGACCGTGAAGTGCTGGCCCTCTGCGCGGATCTCGTAGTCGTTCCAGGTGCCCTTCGGGGTCACGCCGGCGCCGCCGAGGCCCACGCGGTCGAAGCCGTAGACGGAGCCGGTCTTGTACATGTCGCCGTCGGGGCGGTCGAGGATCTGGATCTCGTGCCCGTAGTTGATGGCGACCCACTCGGGACGGGACTCCTCGGGGTGGTCGTGGACGTCCGGGAAGCGGATGAAGACACCGCCGTTGGCGTTGCCGGTGCCCGGGGCGTCGTCGCGGAACTGGAGCTTGAGCGAGAAGTCGCCGTACTTCCGCTCCGGGAACCACAGCATGCCCATGCCGGGGACGGTGGTGCTGCTGGTGATGGCGCCGTCGCCGGAGAGGGTGAAGCGGCCGCCGCCGACCTGCTCCCACTTCGCCAGGGAGGCCTCGGTGCCGTCGAACAGGTCGCGGTAGCCCTGCGTCTGGCCGGGCTTGCCGATCTTCGACTGCTTGGCGGCCTTGGTGATCTTGTTGAACTCGCGCTGGTCGATGACGTTGTCGGCGAGCAGCCGGTCGAGCACGCCGTCGACGTGCTTGAGGAACAGGGCGTGCGAGGACCAGTCCTTCTCGTCCTCGATCAGCTCGTTGATGGTGCAGCGGCTGCGGGTGAGCCGGTTCGGCACGCCCGAGTCCACGGTGCCGACGATGACGGTCAGCCGCTCGTCGTACTCCGGGCAGTTGGGCGCCGGGACGCCGCCGCCCTGCGCGATGGTGAAGGTCACCTCGCGCGCCGTCGCGGTGTTGCCCGCCTTGTCCGTGGCGCGGTAGGCGAGCGTGTGGGAGCCGATCCGGTCGACGATGACGGGGGCGGAGTACACGAGGTACGGGCCGCCGTCGAGGGAGTACTCGATCCGGTCCACCCCGGAGCCCGCATCGGTGGCGGTGACGGTGACCTTGGCGCTGGTGATGTACGCGCCGTTGGAATTCCTGGTGCCGGTCACGGTCGCCGAGGTCTCCGGCGCGGTGGTGTCCTGGGTGGGCGGCGCCACGACGGTGAACGCGACGGACTTCTCGGCCGACGCGTTGCCCGCCTTGTCGGCGGCGCGGTAGCGGACGGTGTGCGAGCCGACCTGGTGCACCATCACCGGCGCGGTGTAGGTCTGCCAGGCGCCGGTGGCGCCGACCGCGTACTCGATGGTGTTGACGCCCGACCCGGTGTCCGAGGCGGTGACGGTGACCGTGGCCATCGTCAGGTAGTTGCCGTCGGCGTCCTTCTCGCCGCTCACGGTGGCCGAGGTCTCCGGCGCGGTGGTGTCGTCGGTCGGCGGCGCGACCACGTCGAAGGCGACGGACTTCTCGGCGGCGACGTTGCCCGCCTGGTCGGTGGCGCGGTAGCGGACGGCGTGGGCGCCGACCTGGTCGACGACCAGCGGTGTGGTGTACGGCTGCCACGGGCCGTCCTCGCCGACCGCGTACTCCACCGTCTTCACACCGGATCCGTCGTCGGTCGCGCTGACGGTGACCGTGGCGGAGCCGACGTAGGCGCCGTCGGCGTTCTTCTGGCCCGTGACCTCGGCCGCGGTGGTGGGCGCGGTGGTGTCCTCGCCGCCGGGCTCGGTCACCGTGAGGATGCCCTGCATCTGGCCGTGGCCGGGGATGCTGCAGAAGAAGCGGTAGCGCCCGGGTGTGAGGGTGACGTCGACGGTGTGCCGGCCGCCGCTGTCGTCGCCCGGGTTGGCCAGGATGTTGACCGGGACGTCGTGGTTGTACTCGGGGTCCGACACGTCGAAGGTGAGCGTGTGCGGCATGCCGATGTCGTTGCCGGTCGCCGCGCTGTTCTCGAAGACGAGCGTCGTCGGCCCGGCGACCGCCGTGGTCGGGAAGCTCGCGTACTGGTCGGTGCGTGAGCTCGCCGTCCAGGTGAGCACCTGGGCGGCGGCCGTGGTCCCGCCGGCCGCCGCACGGTCGTCGGTGCGCCCGTAGGCGACGGTCGAGGTGAGCCCCAGCACCATCAGCAGCGCGCCCAGCAGGGCCGCCAGGGGGCGTAGAGGTCGCTGTCTCACTGTGCCGCCTTCCTGACCAGGTCCTGCGCGGCGGGGGTCGCCGCGCCGCCCGTGTACGTCACGCGCCACAGCGCGGACTGGGAGTCGGAGGTGAAGAAGCCGCGCCCGTAGTCGAGGACGTAGAGCGAGCCGTCCGGGGCGAACTTCCAGTCCATGAGGTTGCGGATGCCGCCCTGGCCGACCGGGATGATCTTCTTCAGGGACTCGGCGGTGACGGGCAGCCCGCCCTTGCCGACGGTCTTGGGGTCGGTCAGCACCGCGTGACGCGGGTTGTCCGCGTCGTAGAAGTCGCCGACGAACCACTTGCCGTCCCAGTACTGCGGCCACGCGCCGGCGCCCGCGGTCGTGGCGTCGTAGCGGTAGACCGGGCCGTCCATGGTGGCCTGGCCGCCGCCCTTGAGCCACGGCAGGAGGTAGGTGGCCTCCTCGTTCTTGTAGCTCGGGACCCCATTGGCGTCCCGGGGGAAGTCGGGGGCGCCGCCCTGCGGGGAGTACCAGATGGTGTTGCCGGTGACGGGCGGGAGGTTCACCAGTCCGTCGTTGTTCGGCGACTCGTTCTTGGGGGCGTCGCAGTCGTACCAGCCCAGCGGCTTGCCCGGGTCCGGCAGGTTGCGGTCCCTGTAGGGCTGCTTGTTGCCCATGCAGAACGGCCAGCCGTGGTTGCCGGCCTTGGTGATCGCGGCGAACGTGTCGTACTTCGCCGGTCCCCAGGTCGTGCTCGGTGCGCCCGCGTCGGGGCCGACCCAGCCCGCGTAGAGGACGTCGGTCTTCTTGTCGACGGAGATCCGCGCCGGGTTGCGCACGCCCATGACGTAGATCTCGCCGCGGGTCTTGCCGCCGCCCTCGTCCTGCTCCTTGCCGGTGAAGAGGTTGCCCTCGGGCAGGGTGTAGGTGCCGTCCGGCTCCGGGTGGATGCGCAGGATCTTGCCGTTGAGGTTGTTGGTGTTGCCCGCGGTGCGGCGGGCGTCGGCGAAGGACAGGCCCTTGAAGTTGGGCTGCGGGTTGTTGCCGGAGTAACCGTCGCTGAACCCGGACGAGTTGTTGTCACCGGTCGCGATGTACAGGTTGCCCTTGGAGTCCCAGGCCATCCCGCCGCCGGCGTGGCAGCAACTGTGGACCTGGACGGGCCACTTGAGCAGGACCTTCTCGGAGGCGAGGTCCAGCTTGTCGGTGGCGAGGTCCAGCGTGAAGCGGGAGACGCGCCGCTCCGCGACGTGCTTGTCGCGGTCGAGACCGGAGTGCGGGGTGTAGTGGAGGTACACCCAGCCGTTGGTCTCGAAGGCGGGGTCGAGCTCGATGCCGAGCAGCCCCTCCTCGACCTTGGTGAGTTCGTCGCCGCCGCCCTTGTTGCCGAAGACGGTCAGGGCGCCCGCGAGGGTCACCTTCTTCGTCGCCGGGTCGTAGACGTGGACCTGGCCGAGACCCTTGCCCATGTCGGGGCTGTTCCAGTCGGTCACGACCGGCGCGCCGTTGGCACCGCCGCCGCGGCCGATGTACAGCACCCGTCCGTCGGGGGCGACGACCATGCCGTGCGGTTCGCCGATCTGGTCCTGCTGGCCGGGCTGGTTGGGCTGGG
This sequence comes from Streptomyces sp. NPDC001902, assembly GCF_042891295.1. NCBI lineage: Bacteria > Bacillati > Actinomycetota > Actinomycetes > Kitasatosporales > Streptomycetaceae > Streptomyces > Streptomyces sp. NPDC001902. The sequence continues at coordinate 33,916 of NZ_JBIATA010000006.1, forward strand.
TGACCTTCACCGCGCTGTAGTTGGCGTCGATCGTCGCCTTGCAGTCGGCGCGTGAGAGCCGGGTGGTCCACTGCAGGGCGCCGCGCAGGTGGTCGCGGAAGTCGGTCTCGGCGAACGAATCCGCCGTACCGCCCATCCCGGTGTAGAAGGACCGGCCGCCGTCGTAGTCACGGCACCAGGAGACGGGGTGGTCGACGCCGTTGGCGCCGGTCCCCGGCTTGTAGCTGCTCTCCCTGACCTTGGCCACGGTGTGCACCTTGCCGGTCGGGTTGCTCGCCCAGTTGAGCCACTTGTCGGGCCGCTTCCACTCCAGCGGCAGGTCCTTCGTGGCCGGATTGGTCCGGTCGGGGATCTCGACGACGGCGCGCTGGACGGCGGCCGGGTTGGTGGCCGCGGGCCGGGCGCCGATCAGGCCGGCGAACCAGTCGGAGTACGGTTCGGTGCGCGCCGCGTCGTGGATGCCGAGGAAGCCGCCACCGGCCTCCATGTAGGCCTCCAGACCGGCCTCCTGCTCGGGGTCGAGCACGTCGCCGCCCCCGGTCAGGAAGACGACCGCGTTGAAGGTGCCCAGGCGCTTGGCGTTGGTGAAGACCGAGGCGTCGTCGGTCGCGACGGTCTTGTAGCGCTGGGCCGCGGGCCCGGTCAGGCCGATCGCCTCGATCGCCTCGATGCCCGCGTCGACGGTCGGGGACTCCTCGGTGGCCGAGGCGTGGAACACCAGGACCTTGACGTTCTTGCCGCCCGGTGGGGACGGCAGGGATAACGTTGTCGGAACCGGCTCCGGATACGGTCTGGCCGAGGCGGTGGTACCGCCCAGCAGGGATGCCGCCAGGGTCCCGGTCACCAGGACCGCGGCCGCGCCTCGCCGGGATCTCGACCGGTGATGTGGTGCGCTCTGCATCGTTCACCCACCTTCGTAGGTCACAGCAACAGCGCCTGAAGCTAGACGGCTTTTGACGGTCCGCCAACAGCTATGGACGGAATCTCACCAACTTTGTCCTGGGTGTGGATAAACGGAGATCCCTGGTCTACCGTGTGGCCGTCCCCGGGGACCCTCGCGCCCCGACCGTCTCCTCACGGCACTGGAGAGACCGGTATGGCTTTGGACAGAAGGAGTTTCAACCGGCGGCTGCTGGCCGGTGGCGTGGTCGCCGCCACCGGGACGGCCTCGCTGGCGGTGGCCTCCGCCCCCTCGGCTTCCTCCGCGGAGCCCTCACCGCCCACCGCACCGGCCGGCGGCCAGGTGCGCCACCTCAAGCTCTACGCCGAGACGTTGCCGAACGGCCGGATGGGGTACGGCCTGGAGAAGGGCAAGGCCACCGTGCCCGGCCCGCTGATCGAGCTGGTCGAGGGCGACACCCTGCACATCGAGTTCGAGAACGCCTCGGACGTGGACGCGAGCCTCCACGTCCACGGCATGGACTACGACATCGCCAGCGACGGCACCCGGATGACCCGCAGCCACGTCGAGCCGGGCGGCACGCGGACCTACACCTGGCGCACCCACGCCCCGGGCCGGCGCAAGGACGGCACGTGGCGGCCAGGCAGCGCGGGCTACTGGCACTACCACGACCACGTCGTGGGCACCGACCACGGAACGGGCGGGATCCGCAAGGGCCTCTACGGGCCGGTCGTCGTGCGCAGGAAGGGCGACATCCTGCCGGACAAGCAGTTCACGATCGTCTTCAACGACATGACGATCAACAACAGGTCCGGCGCCGACACCCCGAACTTCGAGGCGACGGTGGGCGACCGCGTCGAGATCGTCATGATCACGCACGGCGAGTACTACCACACGTTCCACATGCACGGTCACCGCTGGGCCGACAACAGGACGGGCCTGCTGACCGGACCCGACGACCCCAGCCGGGTGATCGACAACAAGATCACCGGACCGGCGGACTCCTTCGGCTTCCAGATCATCGCGGGCGAACACGTCGGCGCCGGCGCGTGGATGTACCACTGCCACGTCCAGAGCCACTCCGACATGGGAATGGCCGGTCTGTTCCTCGTCGCCAAGCCCGACGGCACGATCCCGGGCTACGAACCGCACCACCCGGACCACCCCGCGGGCGCGGCGAACTCCGGGAGCAGCGGCGCGAAGACGTCCTCCGGCGGGGAACACGCGCACCACATGGGGTGACGCGCGTCCCTTCGGTGCCGACGCCGTTCCCGCGAGTTCACTAAAGGCGTGCGAGGAGGGCGCGGCACGTCCGCGCTGCCGAAGGTGGCAAGCGCGTTGAGGGCGGCGGCGGTGCGCCACCGACCGTGGCGCGCCGTGACCGCGACGATCTCGGTGAGCGTCTCCACGGCCGCCGGGCCGCCCGGTCGGGCGGGCGCGGACAGCAGGGCGTTCGTGCTCGCGTCCCGCGTTCCGCGGTGAGGTCGACGCCGCCGTCCCGTGCCGTCAGGAGGCGGGCAGGGCGCGTGGCGCTGTGCCGGAGGGCACTGACACGGGTGCCGTGACGGGAATCCCGTGCGTCGCTTTGTCGATATATGATCCGCGCGGCCCCTCCCCGCCAGGGGCCGTGTTCCGGCCCGCGGGCGACGTGCACCAGAGAAGAGAGCCAGGCCTCACATGAACGCAGTGGTCCCCCCGGCGGTCGCGGAGCGGTCCGAGGCCGAGGCGATGTACCGGTTCGAGACGGAGGCGCCCGGAGCCGTGCGGGCCGCGCTCGGGATGAACGCCGCGCGGATCGGTGGCGGTGTCGTGCTGTCGATGCGCAACGACCCCACCCACTACTGGAGCAAGGCCCTCGGCTTCGGCGTCACCACCCCGGTCACGGCGGAGGTCATCCACGAGGTGTGCGACTTCTACCGCTCGGAGGGGACCGCGCAGGCCGTCCTCCAGATCGCGCCCGCGTTCCTGCCCGAGGACTGGGACGACATCCGCGGCCGCGAGGGCATCACCGCGGGATCGTCCTGGGTGAAGCTCGTCTGCCCGGTCGAGGAGGCCGTGGCGCGCGCCGAAGCGCTGGGACCGCCCGCCGCCGGGATCGGGGTGGCCCCGCTGGAGCCGGAGCAGGCCCAGGAGTGGGGCGCGGTGGTGACCCGTGCGTTCGGCATGCCCGAGGAGCACTACGCACAGATGACCGCCGCCTCGGCGGGCCGGCCCGGGTGGCATCCGTTCGCGGCCCGGCTGGACGGGGAGATCGTCGGCACGGGCACGATGCACGTCGACGGCGACGCGGCCCAGATGTTCGCCGGTGCGGTGCTGCCGCACGCCCGCAAGCGCGGCGGACAGACCGCCCTGCTCGCCGCACGGGCCAGGAGGGCACGGGAACTCGGCTGCGGTGTGCTGGTCGCCGAGACCGGCGCCGAGGCACCGGGCACCCACAACTCCTCGCTGCACAACATGCTCCGGCTCGGCTTCCAGGTGGCGTACGAGCGCCGCAACTGGGTCTGGCGGTCATCGCCCGAGGCGTGAGGTCCCGTGGGCGGTCGCGACGCGCCCGCCGCCCGTGCGGCGCGGCGGTTCCCGGGGCACGACGATGGGAGGACCGGGTCCGCACGACGGGACGGGTCCGGCCCCTCCCCCGGAAGGTGCCCATGACCCGCGACCAGGCAGACCGCGCCCAAGCCGCACTCATCACCGGCGCGTCCTCGGGGATCGGGCGTTGCTACGCCGAGCAGCTGGCCCGGCGCGGCTATGCGCCGGTCCTCGTCGCCCGCCGCGCGGACCGGCTGGCCGCGCTGGCCGAGTCCGTCCGGCGGGAGACCGGTCTCGAGGCGACCGTGCTCGCCGCCGACCTGGCCGACCCGGGCGGCCTCGCCCGGGTGGAGCGGGCCGTCCTCGACCACGACGGCCTCGCCGTGGTCGTCAACGCGGCCGGCCTCGGGGCCCTCGGGCCGCTGCGCGAGGCCGCGCCCGCGGACCTGGACCGTCTCGTCGCGGTGAACGTGCTCGCGCTGACCCGGCTGTCCCGGGCGGCGCTGCTCTCCTTCGACCGGCACGGCTCGGGGACGTTGATCAACGTGTCATCGATCGGCGCGTTCCACGCCCCGCCCGGCGGCACCGCCTACGCCGCGAGCAAGGCCTACGACCTGCACTTCTCCCGGGCCCTGCAACGCGAGGTCGAGGGCAGCGGCATCCGCGTGCAGGTCGTGCTGCCGGGTCCCGTGCGCACCGAGTTCTTCGAGGCCTCCGGCGTGGACTCCGCCCTGTTCCCGCAGGAGTCGTTCGTCGACGCCGACGACTTCGTCCGCGCCGCGCTCGTCGGCCTGGACATGGGTGAACTCGTCTGCATCCCCACCCTCCCCGACATGTCGGCCTGGGAGGACGAGGCCGCGCGGGGGCAGGGCCTGCGGAACGCCGCGGGCCTGCGCGGCGTCATCAGCGACCGTTACGCCCGGCCCTGACCGGGTCCCGACCGGGTCCCGGCGGCCTCAGGAAGGCCCGGAAGCGGTGTCCAGCCGGGCGCGCAGGGCCTGGGCGATCTCACCCGCGGCGGCCATCTGCTCCGCCGTGAGGGAGTCGACGAACATCTCCCGGACGGCGCCGAGGTGCGGCAGCGTGGCCCGCCGGAAGGCCTGGGCCCCGTCGTCGGTGAGGAGCACCTCGGCGCCCCGGTTGTCGGTGGTGCACTCCACGCGCCGGATCAGCCCGCGCCGCTCCATGCGTCCGAGGTGGTGGGAGAGGCGGCTGCGTTCCCAGCCGATCGCCGCCGCGAGATCGGAGGAGCGCAGCCGGTGGCCCTCCGCCTCCCGTAGCGCGAGCAGGACGCCGTAGTCCCCGGGGGACAGCCCCGAGTCGCCCTGCAGGCGCGACGCCAAGTGGGAGCGGAGCCGCTCCGTCGTCTCGATGAAGTCACGCCAGATCCCGAGTTCTTCCGTGGTGGGCAGAGGCCCGTGTCCGCGTCCCATGACCGCCCCTCTATTTGACACGTCAATCATATCGATGCATGCTTGACGCGTCAATCACTTGGCCGCCGGACGTGGAACCGTTCCGGAGGCGGGAGGAGGGGACCATGACGCCCACTGCCTTCGAACTGGGTCTGAACTCGTTCGGAGAGATCGCGACGGACGACGGCCGCGTGCTCGGCGACGCCGAGACCGTCCGGCTGCTCGTCGAGGAGGCCGCGCTCGCCGACGCCGCGGGACTCGACGTCTTCAGCGTCGGCGAGCACTACCGGGCCGGGCACATGGACACCGCCACCCCCGTCCTGCTCTCCGCGATGGCCACCGCCACCGAGCGCATCAAGCTCGGCACCTCGGTGACCGTGCTCAGCACCAACGACCCCGTACGGCTCTACCACGCGTTCTCCACCCTGGACGCGGTGTCGGACGGCCGCGCCCAACTCGTCCTCGGCCGGGCCTCGGTCACCGAGTCCTTCGCCCTGTTCGGCCACGACATGGCCGACTACGACCGGCTCTTCGACGAGAAGCTCGAACTGTTCATGCGCCTGCAGCAGGAGGAGACGGTCACCTGGTCCGGCACCGTCCGGTCCCCGCTGACCGACCAGCACCTGCGCCCCCGCATGCGCAAGGGCGGCATCCCCACCTGGATCGGCGTGGGCGGCAGCCCCAACTCCACGATCCGTGCCGCCCGGTACGGCCTGCCGCTGATGCTGGCGATCATCGGTGGCCGCCCGCAGCGCTTCGCCGGCCACGTCGACCTCTACCAGCGGGCGCTCCAGCAGTACGGGCACCCCGCCCAGCCCATCGGGCAGCACTCCCTGGGCCTGGTCGCCGACACCGACGAAGAGGCGGCCGAGACCTGGTGGCGGTACTGGGAGCCGGTCGTGGCCGCGATCTCGGAGGAGCGCGGCTTCTACAGGCCCAGCTACGAGCGCTACCGGGCGGAACTCGTCGACGGCGCGCTGTTCGTCGGCTCCCCCGAGACCGTCGCCCGCAAGATCGCCCGGGTCGCCCGCGACCTCCACCTGGACCGCTTCGACCTCAAGTACGACATCATGCACCTGCCCCGCCAGGCCCGCGCCCGCACCATCGAGCTCCTGGGCCGGGAAGTGGCCCCGATGGTGCGTGAACTGCTCACGAAGGAACCCTCTGATGTCTGACCTCGAATTCGGCCTCGACACGTTCGGCGACGTGCCGGTGGACGGCACCGGTGCCCCCGTCTCCCACGCCGCGGCGATCCGGCAGGTGCTCGACGAGGCCGTCCTGGCGGACCAGATCGGCGTCGACGTCATCGCGCTCGGCGAGCACCACCGCCCCGAGTACTCCGTGTCGACCCCCGAGACCGTGCTCGCCGGGATCGCCACGCGCACCGAGCGGATCAGGCTCGCCTCCGGCGTGACCGTGCTCAGCTCCGACGACCCCGTCCGGGTCTTCCAGCGCTTCGCGACCGTCGACGCCCTCTCGCGGGGGCGGGCCGAGGTGATCCTGGGCCGCGGCTCCTTCACCGAGTCCTTCCCGCTGTTCGGGTACGACCTCAGCGACTACGACGTGCTCTTCGAGGAGAAGATCGAGCTCTTCGCGAAGCTCCTCGACGAGAAGCCGGTGACCTGGAGCGGCACCACGCGGGCGCCGCTGAAGGACGCCGACGTCTTCCCCAAGACCGAGTCCGGCCGGCTGAAGACCTGGGTGGGCGTGGGCGGCTCGCCCCAGTCCGTCGTCCGCACCGCGCGCTACGGCCTCCCGCTCATGCTCGCCATCATCGGCGGCTCCCCCACGCGCTTCGCGCCCTACATCGACCTGTACCGGCGCGCCGCCGACCAGTTCGGGACGACCGCCCACCCGGTGGGGATGCACTCCCCCGGTTTCGTCGCGGACACCGACGAGGAGGCCCGGGAGGGGTTCTGGCCGGGCTACAAGGTGATGCGCGACCGCATCGGCAGGCTGCGCGGCTGGCCCCCCGTCCGCCGCGAGGAGTACGACGCGGAGATCGAGCACGGCTCCCTCTACATCGGGTCGCCCGAGACGGTCGCCCGCAAGATCGCCCAGGCCGTCGGCGACCTCGGCGTCGGCCGGTTCGACCTGATCTACACCGTGGGCCCCCAGCCGGTCGCCGCCCGCATGCGTGCCGTCGAGCTCTTCGGCACGAAGGTGATCCCCATGGTCCGCGACATCCTCGCGGACTGACGCCGACACCGACACCGACGCCGACGCGGACGCGGACGCCGGAACGGAACCGAAGGAACGGAGACCACACGATGAACACCGAGGGCGTACGCACGATCGGCATCCTGGGCGCGGGCAAGGTCGGGACCGTACTGGCCCGGCTGGCCCTGGCCGCGGGCCACCGCGTGCTGATCGCGGGCTCGGGCGACCCCGCCGCCATCGCGCTCACGGTGGAGGTCCTCACCCCGGGCGCGGTCGCGGTCACCGCCGCGGAGGCCGCGGCCCGGGCCGACCTCGCGGTCCTCGCCCTCCCCCTGGGCAAGTACCGCACCGTCCCGGCCGAGGCGCTGCGCGGCAAGCTCGTGATCGACGCGATGAACTACTGGTGGGAGGTCGACGGCATACGTGACGACCTCACCGATCCGCGTACGTCGTCGAGCGAGACCGTCCAGGCGTTCCTGCCGGATTCGCGGGTGGTGAAGGCGTTCAACCACATGGGCTACCACGACCTGGAGGACGGGGCCCGGCCCGCCGGGACGCCCGGCCGCAAGGCGATCGCCATCGCCGGCGACGACCCCGACGACCTCGCCGAGGTCGCCGGCCTGGTGGACGCGCTCGGCTTTGAGCCCGTCGTGGCCGGCCCGCTCGCCGAGGGCGTCCGCCTGGAACCGGGCACCGAGCCCTTCGGCGCCAACGTCGACAGCGGCGAACTGCGGGCCATGCTCGGCCGCTTCCCGGAGACCGACCGCGGGCGCAGCGTCGCGGCGGCGCGCGCGTAGGCGGCCGGGACCGCAGGGCCCGGGCGGGAGGCGACGGCCTCCCGCCCGGGCCCTGCGTTGTCGGACCCCCGTGACACGATCCGCCGTATGGATCTCGACACCGTGTTCGCCGAACTGGACCGCGTCGCCTGGGCGGAGCTGCACCATGCCTACGGTCCCGCCGGTGATGTCCCCGCCCTGCTGCGGGCGTTGACCTCCCCGGAGCAGGAGACGGCGGAGGAGGCCGAGCAGGAGCTGTGGGGCAGCCTCGTGCACCAGGGCACGGTGTACCGGGCGACGGTCGCAGCCGTGCCTTTCCTGGCACGTCTCGCGGTGGCGGGGGTGCGCCGCGCGGAGCTCCTGGGCATGGTGGGCGCCATCGCCGAGAGCACGGACGAGCACGATCCGCAGCGACCGGGCGCCGCGCGTACGGCGGTCGTCGCGCAACTTCCGCTGCTGCTGCCCCTGTTGTCGGACGCCGACCCCGAGGTACGGCAGTGCGCGGCCTGGGCGGTCGCCCAGTGCGGGCCGGAGGCCGGGCCGGACGCGCGGGTGGAATTGCGACGGCGTTGGGAGACGGAAAGCGATCCGACGGTGCGGGCGGACGTGCTGACCGCGTGTACCGCCGTCGACCGGGGCGCGGCGCGGGAGCTGTGTGCGGCCGCGCTGCGGGCGACGGAGTCTCCGCGGGAGCGGGTGGCGGCTCTGCTGGCGATCGTGGACACCGGTCAGCCGTGGGGTGGCGACGCGACCGCCGTCGTCGCGGCGTTGTCGCCGCTGGAGCCGCACACCGTGGGCGGCCAGTGGGAACGGGAGGCGCTGGAGTCCCTGGTCACCGGACTGCACGGGCGGGGCGACGTCGACGCGGCGATCGACGTCGCCGTCTCGGCGCTCGACCGCGCCGTGGAGGCCGTACGCGCCGGAGCGGACCCCAAGGGGTCCGCCGGGGAGGCGACCTGGGCGGCCGGGTGCCTCGCGCTGCGCTCCCGTACCGCCCCGGCACGGCTGCTGCCCGCGATGCTGCCGCTGCTCGACCACCCGGACACCGCGGGCGCCGTCATCGACGCCGTACGCGACTGGGCCCAGCCCGCGCCGCAGGCGGTGCCGCCGCTGCTCCGCCTCGCCGAAGGGGCGGGCGAGCACGCCGACCGGGCCCTGGCCGCCCTGGTGTGGCTGGGTGCGCCCGAGGCCGCGGAGCTCCTCGCGCGTCGGCTCGAGGACCGGCCGCGGGCCCTTGACGCGGCGTTCCGCCGCACCCTGCGCAGGCCTCCGGCTCCGCTGCCGTGCACCCCGGAACTGCTCGACGCCGTCCGCGCGCGGCTCGCGGCCCGGACAGCCGACGCGGCGACGCCCCACACACGCGTGGCGCCGGCGGCGGGCGGTCCCGCCACCGCCAACGAGCCGGTCCACCTCGCCGGTGTCCTCGCCGGCTGGGGCACCTCGGCCCGTGCCGCGCTGCCCGAACTCATCGACGCCCTCCCCCACCACCCCCTCCCGGTCGGCCGGGCGCTCGCCGCCGTAGCCGACGCCGGGCGCGACGCGGACGTGGTCACCGCGCTGCGGGCCTGCGCCGGGACCGGGTCCCGGTCGGACCGTCAGGCGGCAGCCGCCGCGCTCCACGCGCTGACCGGCGACGTCACCGCCCTGCTCGCCGTCCTGGGGCCCGCCCTCGACGAGCCGGGCGGCCCGCGCGAGGACTGGGCCCGTGCCGTCGCGCCGCTCGGCGAGCAGGGTCGTCCGCTGCTGCCCCGTCTTCTGGCGCTGCTGGCCGAACCGGTGGAGACGCGGTCCACCGTCCCCGTGGTCGAGGCGGGGCTGACGGCGGCCGCCGCGGTCTGGGAACTGACAGGTGATCAGGAAGCCGTGCTGCCCATGATCCTGGAGGGCCTGACCTGGGCCGACAGACCCTGGGGGGACCGGACCGCCGAGCGGGCCGCCGAGGTCGCCGCCCTCGTCGGGCCCGCCGCGCAGCCGGCCGTACCGCGGTTGCTGCCGTTGCTCGACCGCCCGGACACCGCCGCGGCCGCCGCGCGTGCGCTGGTGGCCCTGCACCCCGGCAGCGACCGTCCGGCCGGTGTCCCGCTCACGGAACTCGTGGACCGCGTCCTTCCGTCCGTCGAGCCGGGCGCCCACCTCAACTCCGCGCTCGCCGCGCTGGACGCCCTCACCACCCTCGGCCCCACCGCGTTCACCCCCTCCCAGATCGACCGCGTACGCCGACTCGCCGACGGGGAGCACCGCGTCGTGGGATCCGGCATCCAGATCGACATCATCCGCGGCGACGAGGAGTTCCGCGCCGCCGCCCGTGACGTCCTGGCGGTTCTGACGCGCTGAACGCCGCTTCCGCGGTGCGGACCACGGACCACGGACCGCACCGCGAACCGCACCGCGGGACTCACACGATCATCGACAACGGCAGGAGCAGCAGGAGGGCGACGACCGAGGCCACGGAGACGCCGAGCGTGCAGCTCTTGAGCGTGCCGCGGGTGGTCTGGCCCATCAGGGACTGCAGCAGCCAGAAGGTGTTGCTCGTGACGTGCACCGCGAACAGCGAGCCCGCGCCTATGGCGAGCGCCACCAGCACCGGGTCGAGGCCGAGGCCGGGGGCGATCGGGGCGAGGATGCCGGCCGTGGTGATCGCGGAGATGGTGACGGAGCCGACGGCGAGGTGGAGCGCGGCGGCGACGGCCCACACGAGCAGCAGCGGTGCGACGTGCCCGCCGGTGGTGAAGGAGCCGCGCAGGATCTCGCCGAGACCGGACGCCCCCACGACGGCGGCGAGCGAGCCGCCCACCGCGGTCAGGATGAGGATCTGGCCGCTGTCCTTGAAGCCGCGGACCAGGGCGCGTTCCACCCGTTCGCGGCCCACGGTGAAGCGCGCGACGAGCAGCGTGCCGACGAGTCCGGTGAGCAGTGCCACCACGGGGCTGGAGACGAAGGTCAGCACCGGGTTGCGGGTGTGGGTGGCCTGCGCGACCGCGCCGCCGCCGATCATCAACAGGGCGGTCACCAGCGGGGCGAACCGTACGAGCAGCCGCGGGCCCTTCCCCTCGCCGCCCCGGAGCGCGGCCCCCAAGGGCGTGGTCCGCAGCCCCGGCGCGGGGCGGTGCCTCAGGGGGCGGCCGGTCCCTGGCCCGGCACGTCCCGGGGCGGGGGCGCCGCCGACCACGGCGACGGCCGGGACGGGGTCGACCCGCGCCGCGTCGGCCTTACGAGTCGTCTCCGGCTCCGGCTCCGGTTGCGGTGCCGCGGGGGCGGCCGTTCCGGGGGCGACGGCGGCGTCCTCGTCGGTCGCGCTGTTCCACAGCCCGCGCCGGAACAGGAAGGACATGACCGTCACCGAGACGAGGACCGTGGGGACGATCAGCACCAGGCCCCACAGCAGCATCGTGCCCAGGGGCACGTGGAGCAGCGCGGCCAGGGCCAGCGCTCCGACGCCGGGCACCATGAGGACGATGCCGCTCTCGAGGCCGATCGCGAGGGCGGCGCCCATGCGGGCCGAGCCGAGGGGGCCTATCTTGCGGGAGGCGGTACGGGCGAGCGGTGCGCAGATGACCAGGAGTACGTCCAGGTAGATGGCCTGCAGCAGGGTGCCGATGGTGAGGGCCATGGAGTGCGGGAGCCGCCGGGCGCCGAAGACGCGGAGCAGGCGGTCGACGAGCTGCTCGACGGCGCCCATCTCCTGGAGGACCGCGCCCATGAGGACGCCGAAGGCGATCAGCAGGCCGACCTCGGCCATGATGTCGCCGAAGCCGGTGGTGATGGTCCTGATGGTCCGGGTCGCCCCCAGACCGGTCGCGAGACCCAGGTAGAGCGACCCCACCACGAGGGAGATCACCGGGTTCACGCGGAAGCGGACGATCAGTACGACGATGCCGACGATCGCGACGGCGGTGTTGGCCAGCACCGGGACTTCCGACATCCGCGCTCCCTTGCACACACGGCGCCGGGGAGGCGAGTTCGGGCAGGCGCCCCATCGTGGTGCGGAAGCGGGCTCGTCCATGACCGGCTCTGAGTGAGACGGCGACTCATCATGAGGGTACTCCGCCGGTCCGGCACATGCACACGCATGCTCCGGGCGGCCGATTTCGCGCCAGAAAGAGCACGTCTCACCCATTGAGAGGAACATATGGGACTTATTGACGCGAGTAGTCCTGACCCACATCATGGAAGTGGACATCACGATATGGGTCTGCGAGGTGATGGCAGATGCCCGAACCCTTCGAACAGGACAGCGAAGCGCCGTCCGGCCCTCTCATGGGGCTGCGGGTCCTGGAGCTGGGCAATTTCATCGCCGCCCCGTCCGCCGGCCGTCTCATGGCGGACTTCGGCGCCGACATCGTCAAGGTCGAACGGCCGCGCGTCGGGGACGAGCTGCGCCGCTGGCGGCTGCACGAGGGCGACACCTCCCTGCTCTTCCGCGCGATGAACCGCAACAAGCGCTCCGTCACGCTCGACCTGCGGCGCCCGGAGGGCCGCGAGGTGGCCCTGGCCCTGATCGCCCGCGCCGACGTGGTGCTGGAGAACTTCCGCCCGGGCACGCTCGAACGCTGGGGCCTCGGCCCCGAGCGCATGCGGGAGGTCAACCCGGCGGTGATCCTGGTCCGCATCTCCGGCTACGGCCAGACCGGGCCCTACCGTGACCGCCCCGGCTTCGGCGGCGTGGCGGAGGCCGTCGGCGGACTGCGCCACCTCACCGGCGACCCCGACCGCCCCCCGACCCGGGTGGGCATCAGCCTCGCCGACTCCGTGGCCGGTCTGTACGCCGTCGTCGGCGCCCTGGCCGCGCTCCACCGCCGCGCCGCGACCGGGCGCGGGGAGGTCGTGGACGTCGCCCTGTACGAGGCGGTGTACTCCCTGATGGAGTCCCTGACCCCCGACCACGACGCCTTCGGCGTCGAACGGGAACGCGCCGGCGCCGCCCTGCCCGGCGCCGCGCCGTCCAACACGTACGAGTGCCGGGACGGCGTGTCCGTGGTGATCAGCGGCAACGGCGACGTGGTCTTCAAGCGCCTGGCGGCCGTCATCGGCAGGCCCGGACTGGCCGCCGACCCGCGCCTGACCGACAACGCGGGACGCGTGCGGCACGCCGCCGAACTGGACGCCGCGATATCGGCCTGGACCGGCGGGCTGCCGTACGAGGAGGTCCTGCAGCGCCTGGAGGAGGGCGAGATCCCGTCCGGCCCGATCTACACCGCGGCCGAGATCGCCAAGGACCCGCACTTCGCCGCGCGCGGCATGCTCGAACGGCACCGCGTGGCCATCGCCCCCGGATGGCACCAGGACGTGGTCTTCCCCGGCGTCGTCCCGAAGCTGGCCGAGGCACCCGGCGGCACACGCCGGCTCGGCCCGGACCTGGGCGAGCACACCGATGCCGTCCTCGCCGAGCTGGGCATCGGGGCGGACCGCCGCGCCGAATTGCGCGCGCAGGGGGTGGTGTGAGGTGACCGCCACGCCGGACCAGGTGGTGATCACCGATGTGCTGCTCCGCGACGGGCTGCAGAACGAGCCCGCCGTGCTCCCCCTCGTGGACAAGCTGCGGCTGGCCTACGGGCTGCTGGAGGCCGGGCTGCCCTCGCTGGAGATCGGATCCTTCGTCAACCCGGAGAAGGTTCCGCAGCTGGCCGACACCGACCGGCTGGTGGCCCGGCTACGGCCCGGGGAGTCCGCGCTGCTGCACACGCTGGTGTTCAACGAACGCGGCGCGCGCAGGGCGATCGCGGCCGGGGCGCGCGACGTGCGGCTCACCGTCTCGGCGAGCGACGGCCACAGCCGCGCCAACGCCGGCGTGCCGCGCGAGCAGGCACTGGAACGCCTGCAGCCCGCGGTGGAGGTGCTGAGGGCCTACCGGGTGCGGCTGGAGGCCACCATCGCGACCGCCTTCCTCTGTCCCTTCGACGGGGAGACGGACCCCCGCACCGTGGTGGAACTGGCCCGGCGGCTCGACGGGTTCGGCATCCGCGTGCTGCATCTCGCCGACACCATCGGCGCGGCCAGCCCCTGGCACATCCGGCGCACCGTCACCGCCGTCCGCGACGCGCTGCCCGAACTCCCCCTTGGCCTGCACCTCCACAACACCTACGGGATGGCGTCAGCCGACGTCTGGGAGGCGCTGCGGCTGGGCGTACGGCGCTTCGACGCGTCACTCGGCGGCATCGGCGGCTGCCCGTTCGCCCCCGGCGCCGCGGGGAACCTGGGGACGGACGACCTGGTCAACCTCTGCCACCACGCGGGCATCGCCACCGGGGTCGACGTCCGCCGTCTCACCACGCTGCGCGAGGAGTTGCGGGTGCTGCTCGGGCACCGGCTCGACTCCGCGCTGTCCGCGGTGCCGGCCGCGCCCGCGCCGCTGCGCACCCGGGTCGCGCCGGCTGACGTACGGTGAGGCCCCGTACGGGAAGGGCCTGGCCGGGGCCGGAAGGACGCGGTGATGCGCATGGGCGAGAAGGCGGGGACCGCGCCGCTGCTGGTCCTGCAGAAGATCCGTCAGATCCTGGAGTGCTTCACCATCGAGCGCCCCGAGCTCAACCTCCAGGAGATCACCCGGGCCACCGGCCTGCCGGCGAGCACCTGCCAGCGCCTGGTGCACAACCTGCTGCGGGAGGGCTTCCTCGACCGTGACGGTGACACCTACCGCATCGGCCTGCACTTCGTGCAGTGGGCGGCGCCGGGGACCTTCGGCCTGGACATGGTGCGGCTGACCCGGCCCGCCCTGCAGCGGCTGCGGGACAGGACCGGGGAGACCGCCTGCCTCTACGTCCGCGACGGCGCCCACCGCACCGTGGTGTCGCTGGCCGAGGCCCACCACGTGGTGATGCGGATGTTCGCGGTGGGCATGGTGATGTCCCTGCACGCGGGCTCTGCCGGGAAGGTCTTCATGGCCTTCGACCCCACCGCCCGCCGGGACGCGGTCGGCCACGGCCTCACCCGGCACACCCCGCGCACCGTGGTGGACATCGACCTCCTGGACGACCAGTTGGAGGAGATCCGCCGCAACGGCTTCTCCGCCTCATTCGAGGAACGCGACATCGGCGCCGCGTCCATCAGTGCCCCGGTCTTCGGCAGCACCGGCGAGCTGGCCGCCGCCCTGGGCATCGGCGCTCCGACGCAGCGGCTGACCCCGGCCGACGTGGGCCGGCTCGCCCCCTGCGTCGTCGAGGCCGCCGAGGAGGCCTCCCGCTGTCTCGGCTACCGCCCCGGCATCCGGGGTGACGGCACCGCGCGCTGACGGCACCGCGCGCTGACGGCCCGGCACAAGGGAACCGCCGGGACGGCCAGGGGTGCCGGACGCCGGCCCTCATGTGCTCTTGCCGATGTCGTCGTGGCGGCAGACGAAGCGGGCCCCGCCGTCCTCCACGTGGTAGAGGAACCATCCGCCGTCCTGGCCGGTCTCCAGGAACTGGGACTGGCTCTCGTAGCTGAGGCGGCGGGTGATGCCCTGCCAGGGGGCGCGCAGGAGTTCCCCGCGCAGCGATTCGCGGTCGTCGCCGGTGCGGGCGGCGAGGCCGTGTGCGGCGAAGCGGACGGCATCGTAGGCCTCGGCGGCCCAGGGCCCCGGGTCGCTGCGGTGGCGGGTGCGGTACGCGGTGGCGAACGCGCGGGTCCGGGGGTCCGCGGAGGCGTCGTCGTAGGCCGTGCCGATCCACCAGCCCTCGGCTTCGCGGAGGAAGGACGCGGACAGCACGTTCTCGTCGGCGACGCGGACGCCGCGGTGACCGGCGGTGCGCAGGGCCTTCGCGCAGGCGGCGGCGCGGGCGGGGGTGACGCCGGCGAAGAGGACGGCGTCGCCGGGGCGGGCGGCGATGGTGCGCGCGGCAGCGGTGAAGCCCTTGCCTGCGGCCACTTCCAGGACGTCGACGGTGCCGTCGAGCTTGCCGTGGACGGTGACGATCTGGACGGTGGGCAGGCCCTCCTCCTCGTCGGCGAGGTCGTGGACGACGACCGTGCGCGGGGGCCGGACGACGCGGTTGAGGTAGCGCACCACGGCGCCTGGTCCGGCGGTGCGGGTGGGGCGCAGCACGAGGGCGGTGGTCGTGTGGACGACGTTGAGCTCCTCGGTGTCGGCGCGGGTCACCAGCAGGCAGACGCCGGCCTCGCTGCAGACCGGAACGGCCGCGGGTACGGCCTGGTTGGTGCCCGCCGCGATGACGGCGTGCACGTCGGGGTCGGCGACGAGCCGGGCGGCAGCGGCGGCGGAACCGGCCGCGGTGCCCCGGTCGTCGGCGGTGCGCAGCGCGAGGTCGAAGGACCGGCCGGTACGGGCGTTGTGCTCGGCGACCGCGATGGCCGCTCCGCGTTCCTGGGCCACGACGGCCGCGGCCGAGCGGTCGCCGAGGACGCCGATGACCCGGGTCGGCAGCGTGCGCTTCCCGGTCCCGCCCGTCCCGCGGGACCGGCCCCACTGCCACCAGGCGGTGCCGCCGCCGATCGCGCCGACGCCGAGCGCGGCGGACGCGGTGAGCAGCCGCCGCCGGGAGGTCCCCGCCTCCGTGGACGCCGGGGCCGGCGGATGCGGGCCGGGGCCGGCGGCGGACAGCTCCGTCGGTTCGGGCACCGGCAGGTCGAGGACGCGACCGGCACGGTCGGCGACCACCGCCGGCAGTCCGCCGGGCAGCCACGACCGCGGGTCGAACGCGCCGAACAGGCCGCGCAGTTCCGCCACCGTGGGGCGTCCGCCGGCGTCCTTGGCGAGGCAGGCCCGCAGGGGTGCGTCGAGTTCGCCGGGCAGGCCGGTCAGGTCGGGTTCCTCGTGCACGGTCCTGAAGAGCACCGCGGCGGCGCCCCCGGTGCCGAACGGGGCCCTGCCGGTGGCCGTGTGGGCGAGCACGCAGCCCAGTGAGAACACGTCGCTCGCGGGTCCGACGGGCCTGCCGCGGGCCTGTTCCGGGGACAGGTAGCCGGGTGAGCCGATGACGGTGCCGTCCGTGGTGAGCGCGGTCGCGCCGACGGCCCTGGCGATGCCGAAGTCGATCAGGCGCGGCCCGTCGGCGGCGAGCAGCACGTTGGCCGGTTTCACGTCGCGGTGGACCAGGCCGGCGCCGTGCACGTCGTCCAGGGCCGCGGCCAGCGCGGCCGCCAGGGTACGGACCTGCGCGGGCGGCCACGGCCCGTGCTGGGCGAGGGCCTCGTTGAGGGGCAGGCCGGGTACGTAGGCGGTGGCCAGCCAGGGCGAGCGGGCGTCCGCGTCGGCCGTGAGCACGGGCACCGTCCAGCGGCTCGACAGACGGGTCGCCAGCTCCGTCTCGCGGCGGAACCGGGCAAGGAAGCCGGGGTCCTCCGCGTGTTCGGCGCGGATCACCTTCAGCGCGACCCAGGCGCCGTGCGGTGAGCGCGCCAGGTAGACGACACCCATTCCGCCGGCCCCGAGCCGCGCCACGAGTCGGTGCCCGCCGATCCACGCCGGGTCGGCGGGCAGCAGCTGGTCCATGGCCCTACTGGTTCTCCTGCTTCGGCAAGATCGGCCCGATCTGCTGGAAGCGTCCGTCGCGCACCTGGTGCACGTACGTCTCGCTGCCCATGTTCTGCGTCGTGGTGGCGTACTGGTGGTACTCGTTGAAGGTGTACCTGCGCACGACACCCTGGTAGCTGGCCTTGGCGAGCCGCTGGGCGAGCGCGGGCCGGGCGGGGCGCCCTCCTGCGGTGGGCACGGTGCGGGCGAACTCCTGCAGCAGCATGCGGGCGCTGTCGTACGCCTCGGTGGCGTACGGTTCCGGGGTACTTCCGTAGCGGTCCCGCCAGGCGGCGGTGAAGCGCCCGGCCTCCTCGGTCCGGAGTGCCGCCGGGTCGACGGCGGGCGTCACGGCGTACCAGCCTTCGCCGGCGGCACCCGCAAGGCGCGGGAAGTCCGAGCCGTAGAGCAGGTGGGACATCCACCGCCGGCCGGTGAAGCCCGCCCGGGCCAGTTGCCGGGCCGCGTCGACGGTCGCCTCCAGGGGCCCCAGGTAGACGAAGTCGTCGAGGTCGCGGGAGAGCAGGTCACGGACCGCGGCCGGGCCGTCGCCCGAACCCTCCGCGACGACGCGTGGCACGACCTCCCCGCCGAGGGTGTCGCGCCACTGGGTCACCAGCACACCGCCCTGGTCGTGCATGACGGACCCGCCGGACCGGTCGATGACCACCCCGGCACGGCCCAGCTTGCCGGTCACGAAGGCGCTCAGCGCGATCGCGGTGCCCTCGGCCTGGTGGGGCGCGCCGGTCTGGAAGGTGACGTCCGGGGACGAGACGTAGTAGTCGTTCTGCCCGGTGGTGCTGGAGACGTGCGTGAGCTTCGCGGCCGCGTAGACCCGCGAGGCGGCCCGCAGGGTCATCTCGCCGGTCGGGCCGAGCACGGCCACCACGTCGCGGTCGGCGGCGAAGTCGTGGGCCACCGCAACGGCCCGGTCGACGGTCCCGCCGTCGTCGAGGACGCGCACGCGGACGGAGAACGCGCGCTTGGGGTTGGCGTTGTGCTCGGCCACGGCCAGCCGCGCGGCCCGTTCGCAGGTGGTGGCCAGGCCCGCGTCCGGCCCGCCGCGGGTGACCTGCACCCCGAGCACGTACGAGGGCCTGGCGGCGGCGGCCGGTTTCGGTTCGGGGTCGTCGCGTCCCGCGGCCCACAGCGCCGCCCCCGAGCCGCCGCCCACCAGCAGCAGCGCCCCTCCGGCGGCCAACAGCCGCCGCCGGGAGGTGAGCCGCTGCCGGGGCACCGACGGGGTGTCGCCGGGCTCGTCCACCACGGTGGGTTCGACGGCCGGCAGGGCGAGGATCTCGGCGGAGCGTGCGGCGACCGTGCGGGCCACCGCGTCCGGCAGCCAGGCCGGGGGCGACGCGATGGCGCCCTCGGGGACGGCGCGCTCCGGGGCGGCGTCCCCGGGACCGTCCTCGGAGAGCCGCCGCAGCAGCTCCTGCGGAGTGGGCCGGGCCTGCGGGTCCTTGGCCAGGCATGCGTCGAGGGCCTCGCGCAGTTCGCCGCCGACCCCGTCGAGGTCGGGCTCGTCGTGGACGGTCCGGTAGAGCAGGGCGTCGGGCGCGCCGGTGCCGAACGGCGGGCGGCCGGTGGCGGCGTACGCGAGCACGCAGCCCAGGGCGAACACGTCACCGGCGGGGCCCGCTTGCTCTCCGCGGGCCTGTTCGGGCGAGAGGAACCCGGGGGTGCCGATCACCAGGCCCGAGGCGGTGATCGCGGTGTCGTCCGCGGCGCGTGCGATGCCGAAGTCGATCAGCCGGGGGCCGTTGACTGCCAGCAGCACGTTGCCCGGCTTGACGTCGCGGTGGACCAGACCGGCCTCGTGCACGGCGGCCAGGGCCTCGCCCAGCAGGGCCCCGAGGACCCGTACCGCGGACGGCGGCAGGGGGCCGTGCTCGGCCACCGCCTCGCCGAGCGAGGGGCCGGGCACAAAGGCGGTCGCCAGCCACGGCTCGTGCGCCGCGGCGTCGGCACCGAGCACGGGGACCACCCAGGGGCTCTCCACACGCGCCGCGAGCTGCGCCTCCCGCGCGAACCGGGCGCGGAACTCGTCGTCGGTGGCGCTCTCCGCCCGGATCACCTTCACCGCGGCCAGCGCGCCCGCCTCGGAGCGCCCCAGGTACACCACGCCCATGCCGCCGGCGCCGAGCCGCCGCAGCAGCCGGAAGCCCCCGACGGACGCCGGGTCGGTCGGACGCATCGGCTCACTCATCGCCCGCACCCTCCGCTTCGTCGCCGGACACCCCGGCCTCCTTCGCCTGCACGGCGCCGAGCCGGTCGATGTCGGCGGTGACGTACGTGACCCCTGCCAGCGCGGCCTGTGTGACCTTCGACTTCTCGGCCTCGTCGGCGCCGGCTGCGTGGCGCACGGTCGCCGCCACCGTCACCGGGCCGAGCCGGTGCTTGAACCAGTCGAAGCGGCGCGGTTCCCCGTCGCCGTCCACCACGTACTCGCCGAACTCGATGAGGTCGTCGTCGGACGTGGCGTTCCGCTGCTCGTCGTACGGGTCGCCCCGCGAGGCCATGCCCTGCACCCACTCCGTGGCGTTCAGCTGCTGCTTGGGGCAGCGCAGGGGTTCCTCCAGCGACACCGCCATGTCCCGGCGCGCGCCGACCACCGAGCTGTGCACGGTGACCGTCAGGGACACGTGGACCGCGCCCTTGCCGTCGTTGCCGTCGGCGTCCGGCCGGACGAAGGAGCGGGTCAGGCTGGCCAGGACGGTGCCCGCGAGCGGTTCGCGCCGCCACACGCAGTCCTCGCCCAGCACCGTCCAGGTCGCCGGGCCGGTCTCGTACGGCTCGCGCTTGCGGTATCCCGAGCCGAAGTAGTCCGGCCGCACGGTCAGCCCGCGGACGAAGTCGGCCGCCTGCGCCCGGGTCCTGGGTGCCGCGCTCTCGGCCAGCGTGTACGGGTCGTTCACCGCCGACGCCGAGGCGGCCGGGCTCTGGGTGCTCCGCCCACTCGGGCTCGCCCCCGACGGCGTCGTGGCGCCCTCGCCCTGCTTCCCCTCACTCGTGCACCCCGCCAGCAGCAGCGCCCCTGCCGCCGCCAGCAGCACCGGTCTGCGTAAGCCCACTCCCACCCACCCCTTCGCACTCTTCGCACCGTCTTGACGACCGGCGACCGCCGCTTGCCGCGCGCACATGCCATGGTGCGCCAACCAGGGTGCTCAGGCTATGAGTTGGCCATGCTGAGACGAACCGTGACCCCATGACGACGGCTCGGTGACAGTCCTACGGCCGCGTGATGACGGAGTCCCGCAGCGGCCCGTCCGCCCAGCGGGCCGCCTCGATGTGGCTCCGGATGCGCACCACGGTCAACTCCGGCCGTTCGTACAGCAGTTGGGACACCCGCGCCGCCGTCTTGCCGTGGGTGGTCCACGCCCAGCGGACGATGTGCTCGGGGTCGGTGAGGATCGTCCACAGGGGCGGCTCGACGTTGCCGTTCCACAGCCGCTGCCGGCGAAGGCGACGCACCAGGGTGCGCCGGATCACCTGGCGCATGACGCGGCGCCGGGGAAGGTCCAGCCAGAGCAGCACGTCGGCGCGGGCGGCGAGGTGGGCGCGCACCGAGCCGTACTGCCACTCGGTCACCCAGCCGGGCCCGGCGCTGAAGCGGTGGACGTCGGCCTCGAACGAGGGGCGCCTGGTCCAGCCGGGGCCGTGGAAGAGCGCGTCGATCTCCACGTGCGGCACCTGCAGCGCGGCGGCAACACGAGCGGCGAGCGTCGTCTTGCCCGCGCCGGACGTGCCGGCGACGAGCACCCGCCGCGGTCGGTGGGGCAGTGGATCAGCCGGTCCCAGGAGTGGCACGCCGCCACGGTAGCAACGCCGCCGCCGGCCACCGCGCCGGGGCACCCCGCCCGTCGAACGACGCCGACGGCCCGACACCGCCCGCGCCCGACATGTGCTGGACACCGTCCCTTCCCCGCAGCGACACCCGCCCGGCCGTACGGCTGCTGCACGATCTTGGGACGTGACCACCACCCCTGCACTGCGCACCCTCGACCGCCGCCGTTTCCTCGCCCTCGCGGGGGGCACCTTCGGGGTCCTGGCCGCGGGCCAGTTGACCCAGGCGCTCTCCGCGCGCGCCGCGGAACTGGACCCCGCGCCCTTCTCCCTCGGCGTCGCCTCCGGCGACCCGGACCACCACAGCGTCGTGCTGTGGACCCGCCTGGTGCCCGACCCGCTCGACGCGGAGACCGGCGGCATGCCCGCGACGCCCGTCGAGGTGCGGTGGGAGGTCGCGAAGGACGAGTCCTTCCGGAAGGTCGTCGCGAGCGGCGCGGTGACGGCGCTGCCCGAGTCCGCGCACACCGTGCACGTCGTCGTCGACGACCTCGCCCCCGACCGCTGGTACTGGTACCGCTTCCAGTACGGCGAGGTCCGCAGCCGCACCGGCCGCACGCGGACCATGCCGTCGCCCGGGGCGAAGGCCGAGCGGCTGCGGTTCGCGTTCGTGTCGTGCCAGTCGTGGACGGGCGGTGCCTACCCCGCCTACCGGGACCTGGCGGAGCAGGACCTCGACTTCGTCCTCCACCTCGGCGACTACATCTACGAGACGACCGACGGCGGCCTCACCGAGTTCCGCCGGCTGCACGCCCTGTACAAGACCTCGCCCGAACTGCGGGCGGCCCACGCCCGGTTCCCGTTCTTCGTCACCTGGGACGACCACGAGGTCCAGAACAACTACGCGGCCGACGTGCCGGGTGGCGCCGGTGACGGCCGTCCCTTCCTGGAGCGCCGGGCCAACGGCTACCAGGCGTACTACGAGCACCTGCCACTGCGCCCCGAGCAGCGGCCCACCGGCCCGGACGCGCTGATGTACCGTCAGGTGCGGTTCGGGAAGCTCGCCGAGTTCAGCGTCCTGGACACCCGCCAGTACCGCACCGACCAGGCGTACGGGGACGGCCGCAAGGAACCGGGCCCCGAGGTCTGGAACCCGGAGCGCACGATGACCGGCCCGGAGCAGGAGAAGTGGCTGCTCGGCAACCTGGACCGCTCCAAGGCCCGGTGGAACGTCATCGCCCAGCAGACCATCATGGCCGCCTTCGACTACGACCTCGGCCCGGGGAAGATCGTCAACCTCGACCAGTGGGACGGGTACGCGGGTGCCCGCGCCCGTATCCTCGACTTCCTCGCCGACCGTGACGTCGCCAATCCGGTGGTGCTCAGCGGCGACTGGCACACCCACTGGGTCAACGACCTCAAGAGCGACTTCGACGACCCGCACGCGCCGGTCGTCGCCACCGAGTTCGTCGGCACGTCGATCTCCTCCGGCGCCGGCTGGGACGCCGACGTCCGGGCGGGTCTCGTCGCCAACCCGCACGTGAAGTTCTACAACGGCACCTACCGCGGCTACGTGATGTGCGACGTGACCCGCGACCGGTGGCGCGCCGACCTGCGCATCGTCCTCAAGGGCGACGACGCGGCCTCCCCGGCCTTCACCATCGCCGCCTTCGAAGTGTGCGACGGGCGCCCCGGGGCCCGGCGGATCGACGCCGGCGACGGACTGGTCGGCCGGATCACCGACAAGGTCACCGGCAAGCCGCTCGCCAACGTCCAGGTGACGGTCACGGCGGCGGACGGCACCCGGTTCGCGGCCGTCACCACCGACACCACCGGCGAGTACCTGGCCTTCGCGCCGCCCGGACAGTACGCGGTCGCCGTGGGCGGCGTCGGCTACGAACCGGCGACCGCCACGGCCACCGTGCGCGCGGGCGCGCAGACCCGGGGCGACGTGGCCCTGACGCGTGCCGCCGTACGGGCCGGCACCGGCCGAGCGGTGCCCGGGCCGCAGTCGCAGGCGGCGGCCACGGACGTCACGCTGTCCAACGGCATGCTGTCGCTGGCCGTCTCCGCGGGCTCCCAGGACCCCCAGCTGTCCGGGGTCACCCTGGGCAAGCCGCTGGACCTCGCGGCCGTGGGTCACCTCGACCAGCTGGACTGGATGAACCTGCCGTACGCCTCGGCGGCCCGGCCGCGCGGGAGCAACGCCTGGCAGCAGCTGACCGTGCGGTCCACCGCCTTGGAGGTGCTCGCCGCGGGCGGCCCGGTCGCCTCCGCGCGCGCCACCGGGGCGAGCACCCAGGTCCCCGACGTCGAGGTGGTCACGACGTTCACGATCGGCGACGGCGAGCCCTGGGTGACCGCCGAGAGCGTCTTCACCAACCGGGGAACGCAGTCCCGCACCTTCTGGCTGGGTGACGTGCTGGACCACGACGGCGCCGGCCAGCGCAGCGGCGTCGCGGGGCACGGCACCGTGACCGCCTCCGCCCCGGCCGACTTCGAGCCGACGGCGCCGTGGGTGGGCATGACCGGTTCCGACGGTCAGACGTACGGGCTGCTCTACGACGAGCCGGGCTTCACCGTCTACGCCTGCGGGATATGGGCGATGACCCAGCGTCAGGTGACGATCGAACCGGGCGCCGCGTTCACCCTGCGGCGGCGGATCGCCGCCGTCGACAATGGCGGCGCGGCCGACCCGTTCGCGGTGCTCGCCGGACTCTGATCCGGGCACGGAGCCGCCGCGGGGGGGGGGCCCCGGGGGGGGGGGGCCCCCCCCGGGCGGGGGGGGGGGGGGGGGGGGGGGGGCGCCGGCGGCGGGGCGTGCCCCCGGCCGCGGGGGCGGCCCGCCCCGGCCCCCGCGTCCCCCGGGCGGCGCCGCCGCGCGCCCGCCGCCCCGGGGGGCGGGCCCCCCCCCGCCGCGGCGCTCGGTCGGTCGGTCGGTCGGTCAGCGGTTGGTGGACTCCAGCGCCCGCGCGGTGTAGCGCGCGCCGCTCACCTCCCGGGCCGGGACGGCGGCTCCGAGCGCGGCGCGTTCGTCCCGCGACAGGACGAGGTCGGCCGCCGCGGCGTTCTCCTCGAGGTACTTCCGCCGCTTCGTACCGGGGATGGCGACGGCGCCCAGCGCGTTGACCCAGGCGAGCGCGACCTGGCCCGGTGTCGCACCGCGTGCCTCGGCGATCTCCCGTACGCGCTCGACCAGGACGAGGTTCGCGGCGATGTTCTCCGGCGAGAAGCGGGGCAGTCCGCGCCGCGCGTCGTCCGGCGCCAGGTCGTCGACGCTGCGGATGGCCCCGCTGAGGAAGCCGCGGCCCATGGGCGAGGAGGCGACCAGGCCGATGCCCAGTTCGTCCATCGTCGCCTTGCGGCCGTTGTCCAGCAGGTCCTGGGTGAACAGCGACATCTCCGACTGGACCGCGGTGAGGGGGTGGACGGCATGGGCCCGGCGGATGGTCTCCGAGGAGACCTCGGAGAGCCCGATGTAGCGGACCTTGCCGGCGGTGACCAGTTCGCCCATCGCGCCGATGGTGTCCTCGACGGGCGTCCCGGGATCGACCCGGTGCATGAAGTAGAGGTCGATCACGTCCGTGCCCAGGTGGCGCAGCGAACGCTCCACGGCCCGGCGGACGTGCTCCGGCCGGCCGTCGAGGGGACCGGGCGTACCGTCGTCGGCGAAGTCGAGGCCGAACTTCGTCGACAGGATGACCTCGTCCCGGCGGTGTCCGAGGGCGCGGGCGATCAGCCTCTCGTTCTCGAAGGGGCCGTAGGACTCGGCCGTGTCGATGAACGTGACGCCCAGGTCGACCGCGCGGTTGAGGGTGATCACGGACTCCCGCTCGTCCCCCGCCCCGTAGTCCACGCTCATGCCCATCGCACCCAGGCCCTGCACCGGCACGCGCAGTCCCTGACCGCCGAGGTCCACCGTCCGCATCGCCATTCCCTCCCGCAGTGGTGTCGATCCGCCCCGGTGCGCCGGCGCGCACGGCGGTCGTCAGCTACCTGCATGACCGGACAGCTCCCGTGTCCGTGACACCGGCGGCGACAGGGCCCCGCGGCTACGCGTTCCGGATGGCGTGCACCAGGCCGGCGACGAGGGTCGCCCGTTCGGCCATGGCGTCGACCACCACGTACTCGTGGTCGGCGTGCGCCCCGCCCCCGACCGCTCCGAGACCGTCGAGGGTCGGCACTCCCAGCGCGGCGGTGTGGTTGCCGTCGCTCCCGCCGCCGACGGCCCTGCCCTCGATGCCGGGCAGCAACCGCTGCGCCAGGGCGAAGAGCGCCGCGGACGCCGACTCCGGCATCGGGGGCCGCCGGACGCCGCCGCGGACCGAGATGGCGGCTCCGTGCAGGTGCGGGGTCAGAGCGGCGAAGCCGGCTTCGACGCGTTCCTTCTCCTCGGCCGTCTCGACCCGTACGTCGGCGACGACGGTCGCCTCGGCGGGCACCACGTTGTCGACGGTGCCCGCCGACGCCACGGTCGGGGTGACGGTCGTACCGGCCTCGGGCCGGCTGAGCGCCGCGACGGCCAGCACCTGGTGCGCGGCCTCGACGAGGGCGTTGACCCCGGCCTCGGGCTCCAGTCCCGCGTGCGAGGCGCTGCCGGTGACGGTGACCTCGAACGTGCCGCAGCCCTTGCGGCCCGTCTTCAGCGCCCCGCCCTCGGCCGCGCCCTCGAAGACGAGCACGGCGCCGCAGGCGAGGGCCCGCTCCTCGATGAGGGCCAGGGAGTGGGCGGAGCCGACCTCCTCGTCGCAGGTGACCAGGATCTCGACGCCCGACCGGTCCTCCAGGAGCGCCACACCGTGGACGGCCTGCACGAGACCGCCCAGCATGTCGAAGACGCCGGGGCCGGTGGCGCGGCCGCCGGCGACGGTGAACGGGCGCCGTGCGAGGGTGCCGAGCGGGAACACCGTGTCGTGGTGTCCCAGGATCAGCACCTTGGGGTCGCCCCCGGAAGACCAGCGGACGTGCGGCCCGACGGGGCTCTCGACGCAGACGGCCTGGCCGCCGAGGCGCCTTTCGATGACGCCGACGACGGCCTTGGCCGATGCCGTCAGGGCGTCGACGTCACGTGAGGGGGACTCGACCTCGACGAGCGTCCTGAGGTCCTCGATCATCGCGTCGACACTCACGGGGCCGATCTTGTGCATCGTCATCCCGCCAGCGTAGTGAGCACACCGGCCGGCACGCTCGCATCACTTGCCGGCCTCGCGTGCCACGCGCTCGAGCCGGGCGCGGTACTCCTCCCACCAGGCCCGGTCGTCCGAGGGGATGCTGTCGTTGCCCTGCAGGAAGCCGACGCTGCCGTCGATCAGCTCGCGGAGGATGTCGGCGTGGCCGGCGTGCCGCTGGGTGTCCGCGATCACGCGGACCAGGACGTGGTTGAGGGTCACCGCACGGCGTTCCTCCGGCCACCACGGGACGTGGCCGACCGCGTCGAGCGGCAGCTCCTCGATCGTGGCGTCCGCGTGCTCCCAGGCCCGGCGGTACAGCCCGGTGATCTCCTCGCGCGTCTCGTCCGCCGTGGCCCACATGTCCGCGTTGGCCTCCGCGTCCTCCCGGTACCAGGAGGGCCGCTCCGCATCGAAGAACGGCCGCCCGAAGGTGTCGCCGAGGTAGCCAAGCTCCACACCGGCGGCGTGCTTGACCAGCCCCAGCAGGTTCGTCCCCGTGGGTGTGAGGGGGCGGCGGACGTCGTACTCCGACAGCCCGTCCATCTTCCACAGCAGGGTGTCCCGCGCGTCCTGCAGGTACCGGAGGAGGTCCGCCTTGGGATTCGGTTCGATCATGCCGGGCAGTCTCCCACCCGGCACCGACACCGCCCCCGTGCGCGGGCGGTCGCGGACGCGGAGAAGCCGGGCGGTGCGCAGCGGTCGGCGGTCTGTCCTTCACCCTCCGCTCCCCCGGAGTTCGCGTGGACGATCTTCGGCCGCGTCAGGGTCGAACCCTGCCCTGCCACCGGATCCACCGAGGGGAACCATGCGCGTACGGACCAAGATCGCTTCAGCCGCGGCAGCCTGCCTTGCGGCGGCGGCACTCATGGCGGCCACGGGCCTCGGATCCGCCGAGGCTTCGACCCCGGCGGTCGCCAAGGCGGCCCCCGCGGAGTACACGGCCGAACTCCGGCACACCTTCGCCGCCTTCGACGCGCGGCAGGGTGTGGCCGTCGACCGGAAGTACTTCTACGCCGTCAACAACCAGACCATCACCAAGCACGACAAGGCGACCGGCAGACCTCTCCTGCAGTTCGTCGGCGACGCCGACGGCCCGATCATCCACATGGACAGCGCCACCGTGGTCGGCGACAAGCTGTACGCGGCGACCTCGAACTACAACACCACGCCCGAGAAGAGCTCCGTCGAGGTGTTCGACACCCGGACGATGAAGCACATCGACACCTTCAGCTTCGGCATCGACCGCGGTTCGCTGACCTGGCTGGACCGGCACGACGGGGCGTGGTGGGCGGCCTTCGCCAACTACGACAAGCCCCCGGCGGGCTCCACGGAGCCGTACGGCGGTACCGACAACACGCAGATCGTCGAACTCGACGACCGGTTCCGCGTCGTGGAGGCCTGGACGCTGCCGCAGGAACTCCTGGACAAGATCCGGCCCATGAGCAACTCCGGAGGTTCGTGGGGCCCCGACGGCCGGCTGTGGATCACCGGCCACGACTACGACGAGGCCTACGTGATGGACGTCCCGTCCGAGGGCTCGGACCTGCGCTGGGTGGCGACCGTCAAGCTGCCCGACGTCGAGGGCCAGGCCATCGCCTGGGACCGCTCCGGCAGGACCCCCGAGCTGTGGACCATCAAGCGCTCCACCGAGCAGGTGCTGGTCTTCCAGGCCCCCTACACCTCGATCGAGGACCCGCACACCCGCCAGTGGAAGGTCGTCGGCCCGGGCCACTTCGTGGAGTGACGCCGCTCGCGTCCGCCGGGCGCCGTGGGGCACCCACGGCGCCCGGCGGACGCAGCGCGGGTTCGATCCCCGTCACCCGCTCCAGCGGAAAGCCCCGGGCAAGCAGCCCGGGGCTCCTTTCCCGCCGAGTCCGGATGCGCCGTCCCTCGCCGGGCCCCGTGCCCGATGCCATGTCGTCCGCCTCCGCACGCCCGCTCCCGGACCGGGCGCATGGGACTCAGAGCTCGGGCAACCGTATGGTCATCCCGTACAGTCGGGTGGTCTGCATGGCGCTCTGGTTGTCGTCAGTGACCATGAGGACCTTCAAACGGCCGTCCGGAGCGGTCCCGGTGATCGTCATGCCCTCTATGTTCCCGAGCAGGGGGTTGGCCTGCGACTGCTTGTTCGTGGCTCCGAGCGGCGGGCAGTTGACCATGTCGACCAGCAGGGTCTTGTTCATCAGGGAAACGTCGTCCTGGCCGGACAGCTTCTCGACGTGGGTGATGTCGTCCGCCTCGCGCGGGTCGGCGAGATAGACCCGGATGATATTGCCGACGCTCTTGTCGAAGCCTCGCTCCAGAACGAGGAGCCTGCCGTCACCGGACGCGCAGATGTCCGACAGCAACAGGCCCTTGTCTCGCACGTAGCCCCACTGCACGCCGATCCGGAACTCGTCGCCGGTCGTCTCGCGTTTCCACGCCTGGAAACGCACGTAGGCGCTCTCGTCACCCCTCAGCGCGCCCTCCATCGACGCCACCAGGGTGAGGCCGCCGGGCTGCATGGCGAGGCCCTCGAAGGTCTCGTTGACCACGGCCCGGCCCGCAGGCGCGAGGAGGAGGCTGTCCGGCACCGGCAGCCTGTCGATGAACTTTCCCTCCGGGGTGTAGCGACGAACGGCCGGTTCCTCGGAGGCGATCAGGAGCGTGCCGTCCTCATCGAAGACCAGGGCCTCGAAGTCCGTCTCCTTCCCGTTCTCGTCGTACAGCGCCACGACATCGACGGGCTCGTGGGTGGCGGCGTCCAGGTGGAAGAGCAAGGAGCGGTCCGCGAGGGCGGCCACACGTCCCTCGGGGCTGACCGCCAGGGCCGACATGTTGCCGACGAACTTCTCCTCGAAATAGGTCTTGTCGAGGGCATCGGAGAACCAGTCGACAACGGCCCAGGCGGAGCAGGCGTTCGGCTCCGAACCCGCAGAAAATTCGGTCATCGTAAACCCCTTCGCATTGGGTCGAAAACCCTCCATATCCGACTTCTCGGCCGTGCCCGTCACCTGGGATGTTCTCGCAGTGAGTTCCAGCGATTCCCCACTACCGCGCGCGAAGGCGTTGCCGCCATGGAGCGATCCTGCTGCGCGGGAGTGATCACGGCGTCGGAACCCTACTGGATGACCTCGTTCGCCGGACCGGGTCCGCGGCGGTCCGGCAGACCCGTGAAGATGATGCGCGACCACGGCGAGGACACGGTCAGCACGGGCCACCCCTGACGCCCCCTGGAGGACCGGATACTGACGGTCGCGGCGGACGACGCGCACACCTCACGATGCGACAGTTCGCCCCGCTGTTGGTGTCCGATGCGCTCGCGGAAGCGGAAGTCGGGGCGCCGTCCCGTCCATAGCTCGCGCGGGACCGCAGTCCGAACGACCGGCCCGCAAGGGGAGTCGTGTCAGCGGCCTGGTCCAGGTTCGGCCCATGCACGAGAGCCGTTCCAGCGCCGGGGCGCCCCTCGAGCCCGACGTGCCGCCCTACCAGGTGGTCCTGGCGGCGGCGATCTCGAACCTCCCTTCTGACCCATATGCGCGGGGCCCACCGGCGGAACACCGCGGCAGGTGGGGGGACACCAGCCCAAGGACGCGCGCCCTCCGCGGACCCGCGAAGGGCGTCACGGGGCGGACGCGGCATCAGATGTCGCACCCGCGGGGTGCGATCAAGGATCGCCTACGATCCAGCCATGAGCGCTCTGGCCCGGTATCGGACGATGTGGTCGAACCTGCGGCGACAGGACCCCGTTCTGCTGTCCCCCGCCGTCCTGACCGCGGTCATCGGGGTCCTGGGATCCTCACCCCTCAGGACGTACCCTTCACCCGCCTGCTGCCCGCGGCGCCCGCGCTCGCCGCGTCGCTCTGGTCCGTGCGGGCGACCCTCACCCTCGGGATGATCTGCCTGCTCCCGGTCATCGGCTACGCCCTGGCCTTCTCCGACATGTCCGCCCTCTACACCGCCGGGGCGATCGGCGCCGTCAGTCTGGCCGCCGCCTACGCCAGCCACCTGCGCCTGCAGCGCGAACACACCCTCGCCCAGGTCCGCGCCGTCGCCGACGCGACGCAGGAGGTCCTCCTCAGGCCGGTACCCGAACGCATCAGGAACCTGGAGATCGCGACCCTCTACCTCGCCGCGGCCCCCCAGGCGCGCATCGGGGGCGACTTCTACACCGCGGCCGATACCCCCCACGGCCTGCGCCTGATCCTCGGGGACGTCCGCGGCAAGGGCCTGCGCGCCGTGGGGGTTTCGGCCGCCCTCCTCGGGTCCTTCCACGAGGCCGCCTACGAGGCCCCGACCTGGCGCACCTCGCGCACCGTCTGGAGACCACCATCACCCGGTACTCCGCGGCGGTGCCCGCCGAGGACGACTGCGAACGCTTCGCCACCGCCGTCATCGTGGAGATCCCGCCCGCAGCCGACCATGCCTCCGTGCTCAGCTGCGGGCACCCGCCTGCCCTGCTGGTGCACGACGGCCGCACCCGGGCCATCGAACCGGTGGCCCCCTCACCACCGGTCAACCTGGCGGCACTTGTCGGCGCCGGCTACCACGTCGACCGCGTTCCCCTGGCCGTCGGCGACCTGCTGCTGCTCTACACCGACGGCGTGAGCGAGACCCGCGACCCGGGCGGCGCCTTCTTCCCCCTCACCGCCTGGAGCCGGCAGGCCGCCACCACCGCACCGGCCGGGTTCCTGCGCCTCCTTCACCAGGCCCTCCTCCGCCACAGCGACGGCGGCCTCAACGACGACATCGCCTGCATCGCCATCCGCAGGACCGCCGCGGGCACCCCGTGATGCGGTCGGCGCCGAGTATTTCCTATTGAATTGATGGGAAAGCATTGACGGTGGTCCGACAGGCTGCGCAGGATGAGGAACGTGCCCCAGACGCCCATGGACGTTGAGACCGCGCCGTCCGGCTCCGCACCGCCGCCGGAGCCGGAACCGGAACCGGAACCGACCGGGCCCGGCCGCGCGCACTGGCTGCGGGTGGCCCGTGAGACGGCGGACGACCTGGCCACGGACGCGGTCGCCAGGGACCAGGCCGGCAAGCCCCCGTTCGACGAGGTCTCCCGGCTGCGCGAGGCGGGGCTGCTGCCGCTGCTGGTGCCCGCCGGGTCCGGCGGCGGGGGCGCGGACTGGGCCACGGCGTACGCCGTGGTCCGCGAGATCGCGGCGGCCGACGCCGCGATCGCCCAACTGCTCGGCACGCACTACTTCGTATCGTGGAGCGCCCGGCTCCTCACCGGGCCCTCGGCCGCCACGGGGCTGGAACGGCGTTCCGCGGCCGGGCAGTGGTGCTGGGGCGGTGGGTTCGCCCGCCAGGACCCGCCGCTGACGCTGGCCAGGACCACGGGCGGCTACCGGCTGGAAGGCCGGCAGAGCTACGTCACGGGCGTCCTCGTCGCCGACCGCATCGCCGTGCGCGCCGTGCGGGCCGACACCGGGGAACCGCTCGCCGTCGCCGTCGACCCCGCCCGGCACGGCGTCGCGGTCGGCGCGGAGGACGAAACCTTCGGCCAGCGGCTCGCCGCCGGGGGCGGCGTGGAGTTCGCCTCCGTGGCGGTCACCGCCGACGAGGTGCTCGGTTCGCTCTCCGCAGAGGAGGAGGTCCTGCCGCCCCTGGCCTCGCTGGCCTCGCCGCTGGGACGTCTGATGTCGGTCCAGCTCCGGCTCGGCACGGCCGAGGGCGTGCTCGCCGAGGCCCGCGAGTACAGCAGGGCGGGCCAGCGGCCGTGGCACCCGGAGTGGCCGGCCGGATCGCCCCAGGACCCCCACGTGCTCGCCGCGTTCGGCGAGCTGACCGTCCTCACCCGCTCCGCCTCCGCGCTCGCCGGTCAGGCGCTGGAGGCACTGGAGGGCGGCCTGGCCCGAGGGGAGGCCCTCGGCTACGAGGAGTGCGCGGAGATCTCGGCGCTCGTGGCCGTGGCCGAGGTCGCGACGTCCACCGCCGTGCGGGAGAGCACGACGCGCGCCCTGGACGTCATCGGGCCCCGCTCCGCGTCCGCGCGCCTGGGCCTGGACCGTTTCTGGCGCAACGCGCGCAGCCACACCCTGTACGAGCCCGTGGCCCCCCGCCTCCGCGACGTCGGGGACTACTTCCTCAACGGCACGCACCCCCCGTTCACGCTGCCTGTTTGACCCGGAACCGACACCACCGGCACCCGACGGGATAATGCGCCCATGCGGATCTCAGCCAGGGCGGACTACGCGGTACGTGCCGCGCTGCAGCTCGCCGCGTCACCGGAGGCCGGGCCGATGAAGGCCGAGGCCATCGCCGCCGCCCAGGACATCCCGCACAAGTTCCTCGAGGGCATCCTCAACGAGATGCGCCGCGCCGGTCTCGTCCTCAGCCAGCGGGGCGGCAACGGCGGCTACCGCCTGGCCAGGCCCGCCGGGTCCATCAGCATCGCCGACGTCATCCGCGCCGTCGACGGACCGCTCGTCTCGGTCCGCGGGGTCCGCCCCCCGGACCTGGCGTACACGGGCCCCGCCGAGTCGCTGCTGCCGTTGTGGATCGCGCTGCGGTCCAACGTGCGCGAGATCCTCGAAGGCGTGTCGCTCGCCGACGTCGCCGGGGCCGAACTGCCGCGCGGCGTCCTGGCCCTGACGGAGGCCCCCAGCGCCTGGACGAACCCCTGACCGGGCACCGCCCGGCCCCGCACGCACCGCGAGGGGCGGCTCGCCGTGCGCCGGGAACGGCGGACGGCGGCCCGCGGCGACGTATCGTTGTTGATCTCTTCGACGGGAGCCGCCATGACCACGCCGCAGGACCTGATGATCGTCAGCATGGATGCGCCTTCGAGCCCTCCCGTCGAACCGGGCGACCTGTCGCTCGCGCTCGCGGGGGCCGAGGTGATCGACCTCCTCGGAGCGCGGGCGGTCACCCTGGACGGTGACCGCCTGGTGCCGGCGCACGGGCCGGCCACCGGTGACCACCTGCTGGACCAGGCGGCGTCGGCGCTCGTCGACCAGGAGCCCTACGAGTCGGTCGAGGACTGGCTGTGGCGCAGGGGCCGCAACCTCTCCTCGGTCTACCGCGGCGCGCTGCAGGCGACCGGCCTGACCGCCGTGAGCCGCCCCCGGTGGCGGCCCTGGGCCACCGGGGAGCAGGTGCTGCTGGACTCCCCCGCCCGCCGGGAGGCGCTCGGCCGCCGGTCCTCCGGGGAGCCAGTGCTGGCCGCCCTCGCCTCCGCCGCCGGGGTCCCCGGGGACCGGACCGCCGGCGACCTCGCCGACGTCGGCGACGACGCCGTGGAGACGGTGCTGGCCGCGGTCCACAACGCCGTCGAGGAACTGCAGTCGGTGCGGCAGCGGAAGGACATCGAGAAGGCGGCCTTCGACAACATCTGGCGGGCCTGAGGGCGGGGGCCGGCGGCTCAGGAGGGCCGTCAACGGCGACTCACCCGGTGGGGTTCCCTCGAACTTGTCCTGACCGTACGTGGGTTCGCCCGTCAAGGGCTCCTCCCCCACCGCGGGGCGGGACGCCGCACCTGAACCCCGGCACCGTGAAGAGGCATCTCAACTACGCCTAGAAGAAAGTCGAGTTGGGTCGAGCACGTCCCCCCCCCCGGGCCGCTCACGGGCCTGCCCCGCACGGGACTTGCGGCGGCGGGGCGTTCGGCCGGGACGCCCACGGTGAACACCGCCCCAACTCGCGCAGTACGGGGCGGTTCCGCACGGTGAGGGCGGAGGATGGGTACGATCCGGCAGCAACATCCCATACACCAGGAAGCGGCTGTCGTGTCCCACAACACAACCATTCAGGACCGGTATGCGGCGCGTCTCGCAGAGGACCTGGAGAACAACGCCAAGGAACAGGAAGCGGTCCGGGAGCAGGTGGCCGGGCTCCAGGCCCGCCTGACCCGGCTCGAGGACGAGCGGGCCTGGCTGACCCGGCTGCAGGGCAGCGTGACGACCGGTGGACGCCGCGTCGCCCCGCGCGACGAACCTGCCGATGCCGTGCAGGCCGGAGAAGTCCCGGCCGAGGAGGTTCCCGCCGAGGTGGTTCCGGCCGCCGACGTGGCCGGGGCGCCGGAGGAGGGTGCTCCCCGGGCCGTCCCGCGGCCCCGCACACGGAAGCCGGCCGGCGGGGCCAAGGCCCGGAAGGCCGGCAAGAAGGCGGCGCCGTCCCGCGACAAGGAGAAGCCGACCCTGCGCGGCCTCGTCGCGGACGTCCTCGCCGCCGATGAAGAGCCGCGCATGGTCAGTGAGTTCGTCGACGCACTGGCCAAGCGGCATCCGGATCGCTCCGCCCCGAGCGCCCCCGTCGTGCGCAACGCCCTTGAGGCGTTGGTCGCGAAGGGGCTCGCCGAGCGGTCCCGTCGTCAGGGCAGCGTCTTCTACACCCCTGTCACGCCGTCGGCCGGGACCACCGGTGACGGCGCGGGCGCGGCATCGTCCGAGGCCGGGGAGCCGGTCGCGGCGAAGGCCTGACCGGGCGCCGTGGCAGGGGCACGCCTCTGCCACGGCGGAGTGGCCGGGGAGCCGGGGTGGGCCCCTCGGCCGTGCGGGGCGGTCAGGTGGCGACGTTCCTCAGGGCCGCGCCGAGCGCCTTGAGGTCCAGGCCTTCGAGGTGGTCGAGGAAGTGACGGCGCACGGACATCAGGTTGGTCCGCCACGCCTCCTTGAGGCGGGCGAGGCCGGCGTCGGTGAGGACCGCGTTCCAGCCGCGGGCGTCCTCGGCGCACTTGACGCGCTGCACGAGCCCGTCGTTCTCCAGCCGGTGGACGACGCGCGTCATCCCGCTGACCGACAGTTCGCAGGCCCCGGCGAGGTCGCTCATGCGCATCTGCCGACCGGGCGCCTCGGAGAGGTTCATCAGGGTCAGGTACTCGATGAGCGGGAGCCGCTGCTCGCGGACCAGATCAGCGTCCATGACACGGGGCAGGGCGTAGATGACACGACTCAGCGACCGGACGACCGCTTCCTCGTCGGGACTGAGCGGCACTATCGCCTCGGGGGCCGCTTCCTGCCGCGGCATGACGTCTGACATACCTCTAGTTTACTTGCGCGGCGAAGGAAGTGAACGCTTCCTAACGGCGGGATCCTGGAATCCTCACCCATCCGGAATTATGACCCGTTTCGTCCGTTCCGACGGTCGCGGTAGGTCACCGGCAGCCACTGCCTGCCGTTCTCGTTCCCGTGTGGGAGCAGATGCTCATATCATGGGGAGGATGCTCGGGAGGAGATCATGACCGCTGCGGCGTCGAAAGCCGACTCATGCAACAACCTGGCGCTGCGCAAGGCGGCCCGGTACCTCGGCGCGACCTACGACAAGGCCCTCGCCCCGGTCGGCCTGCGGGCGACGCAGTTCAGCATCCTGCAGCAGCTCAGCGTCCACGAAGAGATGACGATCACCGCCCTCGCCGACATCATCGCGATGGACCGTACGACGATGGCCTCCAACCTCAAGCCGCTCGCGCGGGAGGGCCTGGTCACCGTCGAGACCTCGGCGACCGACCGCCGCGCGCGGATCGTCACGCTCACGCCGGACGGCCTCGCCAGGATGAAGGCGGCGCTCCCCCTCTGGAACGACGTCCAGAACCGGTTCGAGGAACGGTTCGGGTCCGCCGACGCGGCCCTGCTGCGCCGGTTCCTCGACGCCGTGCTGGACACCGGCTTCGAACCGTGGGCGGAGTGAGCGGCTCCCGCCGCGGCGCGTCATGACCGGCCGACGGCGACGTCGTCGGGGGCGGGGGCCTCGACGGCGGCCGGGGCCGGGTCGGGGCGACCGGATGCGGTGCGCCGTCGCCGGCGGTCGTTGCACCAGGCGACCGCGCACGCCGCCCCGTACAGCAGGCTGATGGGCGTGGCGAGCAGCAGCATGCTGATCGGGTCGGTGCTGGGGGTGGCGATCGCCGCGAAGGCGGCGACCCCCATGAGCATGCCGCGCCACCAGCCGGTCATCCGCCGGGCGCTGATCACCCCGCCGAAGTTCAGCAGCACGAGGAGCACGGGGAGTTCGAAGGAGAGGCCGAAGACGATCACCATGCGGGTGGCCAGGTCGAGGAAGTCGTCGACGGGCAGGATGTTGGTGGCGTTGTCGGGCGTGAAGGAGATCAGCACCCGGGCGGTCGTCGGCAGCGTCCGGTACGCCACCGCGGCGCCGGTCAGGAACAGGGGGATGCCCGCCCCGAGGAAGGCCAGGGTGTACTTCCGCTCGCGGCGGTGCAGTCCCGGCGCGACGAAGGCCCACAGCTGGTAGAGCCACACCGGGCTCGCGCCGACCACTCCCGCGGTGAGCGACACCTTGAGCGCGAGGGAGAACGGCGAGAGGAGACCGTTGAGGGAGATCACGCCGCAGTGACCCGCACCGTCCGCCCCGGAGGCCCCGGTCAGGCGGCCGGGGGCACAGCCGGGCAGCGGATCGATGAGGAACCCGATGAGCTGCCGGTGGAACAGGGCTGCCGCGACGGTGACGAGCAGGATCGCCCCGACGGCCTTGAGCAGGCGGTTGCGCAGTTCGCGCAGGTGCTCCCGGAGGGGCATCCGATCGGGGTCACGCGGGGTACGGGTGGTCATGGCCGGTCCGTCCGGGGCGCTTCAGCGCCGGTGGGGTGCGCCCGCCGCGGTGGCCTCGGGCGCCGTGTGCGGGGTCGCGTCCCCGGGCTCACCGGTCGCGGCCCCGGGCCCGAGGGCCGCGGTCCGCACGGCACCCGCGGGTTCGTCGGAGCCGTCCTCCCGCATGGCCTTGGTCTCGCTCCTGAGGATCCGGAGCGACTGCCCGAAGGAACGGGCCATGTCGGGAAGCCGTTTGGCCCCGAAGAGGAGGAGGACGACGACGAGGATGAGCAGGATCTCGGGTGCTCCGAGCCTTCCGAACATGGTTGGTTCCCTTCTGAGGTGCCGAGGTGACGAGGTGCCGCACGCGGATCCGGGCGCCGCCGGACGGCCCCGTCACGGCCGGTGGCCGCCGGCGGGCGGATCGCGCGGGTCGAGGTCCGTGAGGTCCAGGTCCCGCAGTTCGGGCGGGAGTTCGTCCCGGAGGCCCGCCCGGGCGCCCTGCGCGAGCTCACGGAGCCCGCGCAGGGCACGCACGGTGTCGGAGACCAGCCCGGGTAGCCTGTCGGGTCCGACGAGGACGACCGCCACCACGAGCAGCGTCAGGACCTCCAGCGGGCCGATGTCGGAGAACACCGTGCCTCCCGTCTGTGGGTGGGGTTCGCCGGGACGGACCCGGCCGGGGGTTACCGCGAGGCGCCGGCGGCGCGGCGGTACGGGGCGAGGAACGTGCCGAGTTCCGCCAGCATCTCCTCGGGTGCCTGCTCGGCGACCCAGTGACCGGCGCCGCGGAGGACCACGCCCCGTACGTCCTCCGCCAGGGGCTCCATCGCGCCCGCGACGGCACCGCCCCAGCTCTCGGATCCGCCGATCGCCAGGACCGGCATCGTCAGCTTCTTCCGCGCGCGGTCCTCGTTCTGACCGGTGGTGCCGTCCCACGCGCGGTAGAACCCGAAGCTGCCGCGCAGCGTCGCGGGGTCGGAGAAGAGGCGGACGTAGTACTCGCGCGCGTACCGGGGCAGCTTCTCCCCGCCCTGGATGTCGAACTCGTAGCCGAAGAAGTCCGCTTCACGCCCCCTGACCAGCCGTTCGGTCAGCTCGTGGTCGACCCGGTTGAACGGGATGTGCCAGAGCCTGTCGTTGTCCCGCTCGTCCACGAAGAGGATCGGTGAGGCGGACTTCCGCGGAGGTCCGGGGACCTCGGCGAGGGCCACGCGTGCGACGCGCTCCGGGTGGTCGGCCGCCAGCGCGTAGCTGATGATCATTCCGGTGTCGTGGCCGACGACCGCGAACCGCTCGTGGCCCAGGGCGTCCATCAGGGCGACCAGGTCGCCCGCCAGGGAGCGGGTGTCGTACCCGCCCATCGGCTTGTCGGTGAGGCCCATGCCGCGCTGGTCGACGGCGATGACGGTGTGGTGCCGGGCCAGTTCCGGCATCAGCATGCGCCACGCGTACCAGTTCTGCGGCCAGCCGTGCACCAGGAGCAACGGCGGCCCGTCGCCTCCGGTCACCACGTGCTGGCGCAGCCCGCCGGCCCGCACGAAGCGGCTGCTGAAGGTCTTGGTGAACCCGGCCGGCAGCCGGGGCGCCGAGGAGACCGAGCCGAACCCGTGCGGCGTCCGCAGGGGCGGGGTGGCGGAGGCCGACGGCAACCCGCCCGCCAGCGAGATGCCGGCGACGGTGACGGCGGAGGCGGCCGCGCCGCCGACGAAGGCGCGTCGTGACAGTCCGCGCGGGGCACGGTGCGACACCGGCCTCGCGCCGGGGCCGTCCTGCTCGGACGGCTCCACGGGGGGCATGTTCACGGGGTTTCCTTCCACTAGGAACGAGCATATGCACGTATTGGGTGCAGGAGGGGCCGCGTCCGTACGGCTCCGTACGCCCTGCGGTGAGGGGGTGGGTCAGCGGCCGGGGAACCGCTGCTTGATCTCCTGGAGCACCCAGCCGTTGCCGTCCGGGTCGCTGAAGGTGGCGAACGAGCCGTACGAGGCACGGTCGGGCTGCGGGCCCGCGAGCCGCCCCTGGCCCTCCTGCCGGTGGGTGATCTCCCCACCCTCGTGGCCGTGGAACAGCAGCCCGCCGGCGTCGTGGAACACCTCGCTCACCTCGATGCCCCGGGCGACCAGCTCCGCACGGGCCTCCTCGATGTCGAGGACGGCAAGGTACAGCCCCTGGGCCGAGCCCGGCTCGGCGGAGGTGAGCCCCTGACCGAACATCACCGAGCACTCCGAGCCCGGCGGGGTGAAGTGCACCGCGCGCCAGTCCTCACTGACGGCCTTGTCCAGATCCAGGCGGAATCCCAGCGCCTCGTAGAACGCCTTGGCCCGGTCGACATCGGTCACGGGCAGCACGACAAGTTCCAGCTTCGTGTACATGGGGGTCTTCCTTCGTAGACGACGGTGCGCCGCACGCCGGCGGTCACCGTTTTCCGGGGGACGAGGACGGCGGAGCCACACCGGCGCCACACGCCGGATCCCCGGCCGGGTCGCCGAAGGGCTTCGAACCGCAACTACTGGAGCGGCTCAGCCTGTCTTCGTGGTGATGACCGTAGGCCATTAGGTCGCAACCCGCAACGCGCATCCTCACGAAATGGGGCGAGCGTGACACACCTCACCGCTCCCCCATCGCTCCTCACCGGACTCCACCACACGGGAAGAGAATGACGACCGTCTCGGTTTCACCCACAACGGGGAGTGGTCTAGACTGGCCGGGAAAGGGAGGCCCGCACGATGCCGACGCCCACGACCGAGCGCAGTCCGCTGACCCAGCCCGCAGCCGTCCACGCGCTCCTGCGGTTCCTCAACACGCACGCTTCGGGGCCGAGGCAGCTCCCGGAGCGCTTCACGGACGCCCGCAGCATGCACGCATGGCTGCTGGAGCACGACCTGGGCACGGGGTCCACCCACGTCACCGAGGCCGACGCGGCCGCCGCACGCGAACTGCGCGACGCCCTGATCACCGTGCTGCTGGCGCACGCGGGCGACAAGAACACCACACCCGAGGCACTCGCCCGGGCGGAGGAGCATCTTCGCGGCGTCGCCGCCCGCTACCCCCTGGCCACGGTCGTCACCGCCGAGGGAGCCCGTTTGGCGAGCACGCAGAGCGGCATCCCCGGGCTGTTCGGGACCGTACTGGCGAGCGTCACCGAACTCGCGCACGCGGGCGTGTGGGACAGGCTGCGGGCGTGCCGCCACGAGCCGTGCCACTTCTGCTTCTTCGACCGGACGCGCAACAGCTCGGCCGGCTACTGCGGCCCGAGGTGCGGTTCCCGCGCGTCCATGCGGGCCTACCGGCAGCGCAGGAAGGAGCAGGCCGCCGGAACGGCGGGCTGACCTCCGGCTGTGTCGCACCGTTGGTGCACCCCCGGCGCCCCGTGCCCGTGATATGAACCTCGAAGGACCGAACAGGCACAAAACGGGCGGGCCGTCCCGCGGGGGCACGCCCCGCAGCCAGGACGTCCGGACATCTGCTGACCGGCGGAAGGCGGGCGGACATGGCGCACTACGATCTTGTGGTCCTCGGCGCGGGCAGCGGCAACATGCTGATCGGGGACGAGTTCGCGCACCTGCGCTGCGCCATCGTCGAACCGGGCCGCTTCGGCGGTACGTGCCTGAACCGGGGCTGCATCCCCAGCAAGATGTTCGTCGTGGCCGCCGACGCGGCCGAGGGCGCACGGGCGGCCGCGCGCCTCGGGGTCCGCGCCACCGTCGAACCGGTGGACTGGAAGACCGTCCGCGACCGGGTGTTCCACCGGATCGACCCGCTCCACGACAGCGCGGTGGACTACCGACGGGACCACGGCATCGACGTGTACACCGGGGAGGCCCGCTTCGTCGGGCCGAAAGTGCTGCAGGTGGGCGAGGAGCGGATCACCGCCGACACCATCGTCGTCGCGGTCGGCTCACGGCCCGACGTGCCGGACGTCCCCGGACTGGACACCGTGCCGTTCCACACCTCCGACACGATCATGCGGATCGAGGACGCGCCCGCTTCGCTGGCCGTCATCGGCGGCGGGTTCATCGCGGCCGAGTTCGGCCACGTCTTCGGCGCGTTCGGGTCGGACGTCACCATCATCCAGCGGGGGCCGCGCCTGCTGATGGCCGAGGACGAGCAGGTGTCCGAGCGCTTCACCGAGCTCGTCTCCCGTCGGCACCAGGTCATCCTCGGCGCCACCGTCACCGCCGTCGAACGTCGCGCCGACGGTGTCGAGGTGAGTGTGACCTGCGCCGAGGGCGAGCAGGTCGTCCAGGCAGAGATGCTGCTGGTCTGCACCGGCCGCCGGCCCAACACCGACCGGCTGGACGCGGCCGCCGGAGGGCTGGAACTCGACGGGCACGGGCACATCGTGACCGACGACACCTACCGCACGTCCGTACCGGGGGTCTGGGCCCTCGGCGACGCGGTGAACCACTTCCAGCTCAAGCACATGGCCAACGCCGAGTCCCGTGTCGTACGGCACAACCTGCTCCACCCGGACGACCTGCAGACCCTGTCCAACAAGCTCGCTCCGCACGCGGTCTTCACCAGCCCGCAGATCGCGAGCGTCGGACTGACCGAGCAGGAGGCGCGCCGCCGCGGCGTCGCGTACCTGGTGAGCGTCCGCGACTACGCGGACACCGCCTACGGATGGGCCCTGGAGGACACCACCAGTTTCGTGAAGGTCCTGGCGGACCCCCACGACCGGACGATCCTGGGCGCGCACATCATCGGTCCCCAGGCCGCGACGCTCATCCAGCCGCTGATCCAGGCCATGGCACTGGGGCAGACGGCCGACCAGGTCGGCCGGGAGGTGCTGTACATCCACCCCGCGCTGACCGAGGCCGTCGAGCAGGCCCTGCTGGATCTGTAGGCCCGGGGTCCGGGTCCGCCCGGAGCGGTCCCGCCCGAGACGGGACCGCTCCGGGCCCGGACGCCCGGGCGGTGGGGGCTACATCTTCATGTGCTTCATGTCGTGCGCGTCCATTCCCCGGCCCATGTCCATCAGCATCCGGTGGATGTCGTGGACCGGCGACGGCATGACGACGAAGGGCCGCATCATGCCCTCGTCCTCGTGGTCGAGGAGGTGGCAGTGGTACATCACCTTGCCGGTCTGGTCGGCGAGACGTCCCGCCACGGTGACGAGGGTGTTGGCGTTGACGGTGATGGTGTCCTTCCAGCCGGACTCCTCCGGGGCGACCGGGACCGGAGCGCCGACCGTGATGGGCTTCCTGGTCTGCGCCGTGGCGAAGTCCACACCGGAGGAGTCGACGGCCCGCCGGTCGACGACCTGGAAGTTCATCAGGTGGATGTGCATCGGGTGGTAGATGGGCACGCCCTCGGGGGCGGCGCTGATGAAGTGCCACTTCTCCCAGGTGCCGGAGGCGCCGAAGAAGGTGGTGGTGTCCTCGAACATGCTGCCCGTGCGACGCAGCGTCCGGGTGCCGCCCGGCATGTCGACCCTCACGACGCCGGTGCCCGGCGCCGTGTCGGCCGGGACCTGCTCCATCTCCCAGATCTGGGGCATGGCGCCGGTCCTGTCGAAGCTGAGCAGGACGAAGCGCTCGGTGGCGTCCTTGGGCACATCGGCGAGGGTGAGCTTGCGGAACGACTTCGACAACGTTGTCGGAAGCGGGTGCAGCGCGCGGCGCTTCTTCTCGACGCGGAACTGCATGACGTCGGGGAAGGGGATCATGAAGTCCGGCAGGGCCGCTCCGGCGGTCTGGCCCGGGATCGTGTTGACGAGCTTGAGCTTCCTCCCGGGGAAGGCCGCGAAGTCGACGACGACGTCGGCGCGCTCGGCGGGCGAGAGGGAGATCGCCTCGTCGATGGTCTGCGGCTTGCCGAGCAGCCCCATGTCGGTGCCGATGAGCTTCATGGCGCCGCGCACGACCTTGCCGGTCTCCTCGTCGACGACGACCAGGCGGTAGACGCGGGTGGTGGAGACGTTCACCAGACGGAAGCGGTAGGCGCGGGCCTGCACGTCCAGGTACGGCCACACCACGCCGTTGACCATCGTGAACGGGTTCAGGCTCGCCAGGGCGGGCGGGATGGTTCCCGGCATCGGCATCGCGCCGCCGCCCAGGATCCGCTTGGCGAGGACCTGGCCGGTGAGGCGGCCCTGGGCGTCGGTGTCGAAGTTGACGTCCTGGATCGTCAGCGGGATCTCGTGCTCGCCGCGGGGCAGTCCGAGCCGGCCCTCCTCCGCGTCGCGCACCACGTAGTTGCCGACCAGACCGGCCTGGACGTTGAGCGAGGTCACCGACATGGCGTGGTCGTGGTAGAAGAGGTGGGTCGCCGCCTGGTCGTTGGCGTACTCCCCCAACTGCCCGTTACCGGAGGTGACGCCGAACTCCGCGGCGCCGTCGCTCAGGGCGTTCTGGTGGCCGCCGTGCACATGGACGGTGGTCCAGGCGGTGAGCCGCTCGACCTCGGGACGGGCGGCGGCACCCTCGGCACCGGGCCGGTTGTAGGGCAGCAGGCCGGGGCCGGGCCCCTCGGGGTTCACCCACACCGCCTTGACCGGCGTCCTGCCCTTGAGCTTGTTGTTCCAGGCGATCCGGACCCGCTCCCCGCTGCGGACCTCGATGGTCGGGCCGGGGAAGTGGCCGGCGTAGGTCCACAGCCGGGTCGGCGGCATCTGGGAGTGCAGCCGGACCGAGGACCGGACCATGTCGATCTCCGTGATCCCATGGCTCTTGGGGCGCAGCGTCGGCGGGACGCGCAGCGCGTCCCGGAACGGTTTCAACGTCGTGAACGTGGGCTCGTTCACGCCGTGCAGCGCGTCGGCCGCCTCCGCCGTGCCGTCGAAGACGCCGACGGAGCCGAGGACTCCGGTGCCGGCGACGGCGACGGCCGCCGCGGTGACCCCGGCCATGCCGAGGACGGTCCGCCTGCTGGTCGTTGACATGTAAGTGTTCATCCTGTTCTGGGTGGTACGAGCGCGGGAGGCGGAGCTTCGAAGGGACGCACATGCGCTCCCCTGGGTCCGGGGAGCGTCGTTCCGCGCGCCTCAGGACGGCGATGCCGAGCGGTCGACCTGCGGCCTGGGGAAAATCGGGCGCGGACGGATGCCGTCGGGCCTGTCGGCCACCGGCATCCCGCGTCAGGGCAGGCACGTCGGCCTGCCGGCCGCTCCCGACGAGGGTCCTGTCGGTCCGGCGTTCCCGGAGCGCGCATCCTCCCGGTGGGTTCGCCACCTCGGTGCGCCACTCGTACCCGGGCATTCCCCCCAGCCTGCGCTGAGCCCCCCCGCGCACTATTTGCTCGGTCAAGCAAGTAGAACATTGGATTACTTGTACGTGCAAGTAGCTTGATTCGTCATCAAACCGGCGGCGGCAACACGGGCCCGCGGACGCACGGCGGACCCCGCTCCGGCATCCCCGCGGGATGCCGGAGCGGCCCCGCGCGGGCTCAGCCCAGGTAGAAGTCCCGGCGGGCGGCGACGAACTGCTCGACGGTCCGGGCGGGCACGCCCGTCACACGCTCGACGTCGTCGGACGCCCGGTCGTAGCGGTTCTCCCGGTGCAGCCGGCCCATGGTGGCGATGTGGGCCTCGACGTGCGGCGGCAGACCGGCCCGGCTGAGCACCTCGTCCCGCCACCGCTCCGGCGGCACGTCGACGTAGGACACCTCACGTCCCAGCGCCCGGGAGAACTCCTCGGCCATCTCGGCCATGTCGAGCGTGCGCGGCCCGGTCAGTTCCAGGACCCGGCCGACGTGCGGGACCGGGTCGCGCAGGACCGTGGCGACGACGCGGGCGACGTCCTCCACGGCCACCGGGGAGGTACGCCCGGTGCCGAACGGCAGCGCGATCGTCCCGGTCTCCCGGATCGACCGTGCCGCCAGTACGGTGAACAGCGGATTGTCCAGGAAGGACGTCGGGCGGACGTGGACCACCGGCAGGCCCGACCAGTTCAGCACCTGCTCCGCCAGCCAGTGCAGCCGCTGCTGGTGGGACTCCCCCGTGCTGGTCGCGGTCATCTGCGACACCGTCATCTGCGACATGCCCACCAGCGCGTCCAGCCGCCCGTACGCGCGGGCGACGCTC
Source organism: Streptomyces sp. NPDC001902 (assembly GCF_042891295.1). NCBI lineage: Bacteria > Bacillati > Actinomycetota > Actinomycetes > Kitasatosporales > Streptomycetaceae > Streptomyces > Streptomyces sp. NPDC001902. The sequence goes on from NZ_JBIATA010000006.1 coordinate 78,603, forward strand.
GCCACCACGGTCGCCGCGAGCAGGTGATCGGTCGAGACGGGCATCGCGAAGTACATCCGCCGCGCACCCTCCAGTGCCGCCGCCACGGTCTCGGGCCGGGTCAGATCGCCGGTGACGACCTCCGCGCCGAGCGCGCGCAGCGCGTCCGCCCGCTCGTCGTCGTGGCGGACCATCGCGCGCACCGGTACGTCCTGCTCACGCAGGAGTTCGAGGACGGCACGGCCCACGCCGCCGACCCCGGTGACGAGGACAAGATTGCCGGCAGCCATCGGTCGGTCTCCTTCTGGGTTGGCTGAGTTCCGGGTGACGGGTGTGGCCACGGACTCCCGTGGCGTCCGAGGTGCCGCAGTGCGCGCACCCCCATCCGTACCATTACGAGCATATGCTCCTATCCGGCGAGCGGCAAGCGAGGTCTTCGCCCCTGAGCGACCGGCCACCCGCGCACCTATACTCGCGAGGAGGAGCCGTTCGATGACCAGCAACAGCGCAGTCGGAGAACACCGCCGCGAAGGCGGGCCCGCACGGATCGAGGGCACGGGTCTCGAGGAGGTCCTGCACGGCGCCCTCCGTGAGGCCCTGTTCCGGATGGACGCCGTCGCCGCGGCGGTCTACCTGCTGGACGGGAGCGGCGCCGAACTGCGAGCGGCGATGATCGCCGGCAGCCCGCCCTCCATGTTCACGATCCCCTGCCGGATGACCATGGACATGCCCCGCGCTTCGACCCGCGCCGTCACCACGGGCGCGACGGCGGTGCTGCCCGATCCCGACCCGGCCGACCCGGACCAGCGCTTCGCACTGCCCTATCCGTACGTGGCCCTGGCGTCCCCGGCCACCGCCGGCGGGCACCGCTTCGGCGCGCTGACCGTGCTGCGCCTGGAGAGCCACGGCGACTACGGCCCCGCCGACCACACGGTGCTGCAGGAGATCGCGGACGCGCTGGCCACCGCCCTCGCCGAACTCGTGCGTCACGGCGTTGCCGTCGTGAGCGGCCCCGCACCCGCCCTCGTACCGGTGTTCCACGCGAGCATCCACACCCCGGGCTGGGGGGTGCGCGGCGTCCCGGGCTCGTCCGGAGCCAGCCTGATGTACCCCCTGCGTCATTTCGCCGAGCGCCTCAACCAGGCCACGACGGTGGACCACGTCGTCGCGGCGGCCCGGGACTGCATCATGTCCCCCTTCGGCGCCGGAGCCGTGGTGCTGGCCTCGGTGAGTGCGGGCCGGCTGTGGGTCCTGGGACACAGCGGACCCTCCTCCGCCCTGGTCCGCACCGTCCACGGCGCCAGACTCGGCGCGAGCACTCCCGCGGTGGAGGCGGTACGCGGGCACGCGCTGTTCCTGTCCGAGGGCGCACCACCGGACACGGACCCGGACCGGCACGACGCCGGGCCGCGGGCCGAGGCCTACCTGCCGCTCGTCGTCGGGAGCAGGAGCGTCGCCGAGGTTTCCCTGATGAACCCGCGCATCGTCGGGGTGTGCTGCCTGGAGTTCGAGGGGGCCCGCGCGTTCCCGCCCGAGGAACGGACGGTGCTCGGCATGATGGCCGGCATGCTGGGGGCGACGGTGGAACGCGTCGAACTGGGCACCCGGCAGCGCGAGATCGCGGAACACCTGCAGCGCAGGCTCCTGCCGCCCGTCCTGTCCGAGCTGCCGGGGCTGGCCACCACCGCGCGCTACCGGCCCGCCACGACCACCTGCCAGGCGGGCGGCGACTGGTACGACGTGATCAAGGTGTCGGACGACCGGATGGTGCTCGCCGTCGGTGACGTGGAAGGCCACGACCTGGACAGCGCCGCCGTCATGGGCCAGGTGCGCACCGCGCTGACCTCGTACGCGACCGAAGGCCACTGCCCCGCCGCGGTGATCGACCGGACGGGCCGGCTGCTCGCCGAACTCGGCACGGAGCAGCTCGTGACCTGCTGCGTGGTCGCCCTGGACACCGCTGACGGTATGGCAGAAGTGGCTCTCGCCGGGCATCCGGCGCCGGTCGTACGGCGGCCCGACGGAAGCGTGGACGTCCTCGACGCGCCCGCGAACCTCCCCCTGGGCGTCACCACGCAGCACCCTTACCGCGGTTGTGAGCACACGCTGTCCCCAGGGTCCGTGCTGATGCTCTACTCCAACGGCCTGACCGACTCCCTCACCGGGGACCACGGCGCGTGCGCGCGGACCTTGCTCCGTGCGGGGGTCCGGGAGTCCGGGGCCGGGGCCGACCTGGAACAGGTCGCCGACCGCATGGTCGCCGAGGTCTCCGGCCCCCGGTGGCGCCGGGACGACGCGGTGCTGCTCCTGGCCCGGTACGAAGGCGCCGCGGGCAAGGGGGCGCCACTGACCGCGAGCCTGCACGTGCAGCGGCGCGATCTGCACGGGGTCAAGGCGGCCCGGGAGTTCGTCGACGAGCAACTGCACGCGTGGTCGCTGCCGGTCGTGTCGGACACCCTCCAGCTGATCACCTCGGAGATCGTGACCAACGCCCTCATCCACGCGGGCAGCGACGTCGACGTCCGGCTGCGGGCCTTCGGCGACCACGTCCGGCTGGAGGTGCGGGACTCCGACAGCAACCCGCCCGTCCCCTCGCCGCTGGCCCTGGACGAGGAGGAGAACGCCGAGGCCGAGCACGGCAGGGGTCTGCTCATCGTCGAGGCCCTGGCCGGGCAGTGGAACGCCTCGCCCAACGGCCGCGGCAAGACCGTCTCCCTGGACCTGCCCATCCCGCACGGCTGACGGACCGGGCCGGGAGCGGTGCCTCGCAGTCAGTGCCGATGTGCGTGGTCGTCGTGGTGGTGGTCGCCGTGGTCGTGGCCCGCGGGCCGGCCGGCCAGGGTCCGGGCGCGCGCGGTGACCTCGCCCGCACGGACCACGTCCTGTTCGGTGAGCACGTCCTCCAGCGCGGCCAGCCAGAGCCGGTAGTAGCTCCAGGCACCGTCCGCGTGCGGCGCGCTCTCCCAGGCCCGGATGCGCGCGATCAGCGCGGCCTGGAACCGGGGCCAGGCGAAGGCACCCGCTTCGTGGAGGCCGATGGCCATGCCGAAGGCGCGGCTCTCCCACGGCTCGGCGAAGACCAGCTCGCCGTTGGAACGGGGCGGCGCGGCCGGACCGTCGACGTCCAGGGGCACGGTCACGGCGCCGCCACCTTCGCCACGCCGACCATGGCGTCCCGGGTCACCAGCGGCACGAGTTCCTCCTCCGTCAGGTGCTCGGTACCGCCGGGGCGTTCGGGCAGCACCAGCCAGCGCACCTCGCTGGTGGAGTCCCGGACGGTGATCCGCACGTCGTCGGCGAGGTCGAGTCCCATCTCGGAGAGCACCGTGCGCGGTTCCCTCACCACGCGCGCACGGTAGGCAGGATCCTTGTACCAGCTCGGCGGCAGGCCGAGCACCGGCCACGGGTAGCACGAGCACAGCGTGCAGACCACCACGTTGTGGGTCGTGGGGGTGTTCTCCACGACGACGATGTGCTCACCCTGCCGCCCGGCGAAGCCCAGTTCCGCGATGGCCGCGGTGCCGTCCTGGAGCAGCCGGCGCTTGTACTGCGGGTCGGTCCACGCCTTGGCGACGACCTTGGCGCCGTTGAGCGGGCCCACCTGGGTCTCGTAGGTGGCGATGATCGTGTCCATCGCCGCCGGGTCGATCAGGCCGCGCTCGGTGAGCAGTTGCTCGAGCGCCTCGGTCCGCAGGGCCGGGGGGAGGTGGTCGCCCGGTCCGCTGGTGGAGGTCATCAGGGGGTCTCCAGGTAGCTCTCGTACAGCTCGGCGGTGACGGAGAAGGGCTCGGCGCCGGCACCCCACAGCTCGCGGGAGTCGAACCGGACCGAGTAGACGTGCTGCGGGTTCTCGCCCAGGAAATGCGCATGGGTGTCCGGCAGCAGCGCGGCGGGCTGCACGAGGTCGACGACGCCGGGGTGTCCGCGCAGGTAGCCCGGCAGCCGGGTGTGCCCGGGCGGGGACATGTCCTTCGCGCGGACCCGCTCGCCGACGGCGAAGGCCGGCGGGGTGTCCACGGTACGGAGCGAGCCCGGGGCGGTGGGAGCGTAGTCGGGGCGGGCCGGTTCGGGGACCGGTGGCTCCTCGACGCCGGCGCCGCGCAGGTTGCGGGCGCGGGTCCCGACCGCGGTGGGCGCCAGGACGGCGCTCTCGGTGAGCATCAGCTCCGCGGCGTTCAGCCACCGGCCGAAGTAGCCGTCGTCCAGGTAGGCGGCCCGGTCCAGGCGTTCCGTGGCGTGCCGGAAGGCGTCCACGTTGTACCCGGACACCTGGGTGGAGAGGATCGCCAGCGCGAACGCCCGGCCCTGCCAGGGCTCGGCGAAGACCGGTTCGCCTGGTCTCGGCGGCCGGACGGGCCCCCATCCCCGCGTGCCCCCCATGTCCGCGATGCCCTCCATGGCGCGCCCTTCCGTGTGCCGCGATCACTGGCACATCAGCTTGGACCCTGGGCGGCCGGTGTCCCCGGCGACACGGCCCGCGCGCCTCCCGGTTCCATCCGATGGGCAGTCAGGCCCTCGTCCTACCGGGGGCGGAGGAATTCCCGGGCTCCGCGCAGACGGGTCCGTATGCGCCGCTGGGTGGCGCTGCTGTCGAGGCGGACGTCGAGGGGGCCGGGCACGGGGCCGTCGGCGCGGCGCCCGGCGCGCAGCGCGGTGGCGTCGAGCCCGTCGCGGCGGGCGATGAGCCCGCCCAGTTCGTAGCGGTTGAGGGCGTCCGTCCCGGCGAGGTGGAACACGCCGGATGCGTCGGACACCGCGAGTTCCCACAGGGCGGAGGCGAGGTCCTCGACGTGCACCGGGCAGCGGACGTCGTCGGTGAACAGGACGCCGTCGCGCACGCCTGCGGCCAGGTCGTGGACCAGGCGCTCGTGCGCGGATCCGCCGTCGCCGATGATCAACGAGGTGCGCGCGACCACGGCGGCCGGCGCCAGGAGCCGCACCGCGGTCTCGGCGGCGGCCTTCGCCGCGCCGTACGGGCTGATGGGATCGGGCAGGCAGGTCTCGTCGTAGTGGACCCGGCCCCCGGAGAAGACGGCGTCGCTGGAGACGTGGACCAGGCGGAAGCCGTGTTCGGCGGCGGCCAGGGCCACGCGGACCGAGCCGTCGGCGGTGACCTCCCAGTCGCCGTACCCGCTGCTGGCGTTGACGACGGCGTCGGGGGCGACCTCGGCCAGTACCTCGCCGAGGTGCCCCGGGGCGCGGAGGTCGAGGTGGTGCCACGGGACACCGGGGACGCCGCCGGGGTGGCGGGAGCGGTACGTCGCGGCCGTCTCGAGACCCGCGGCCGGGGCCTGTCGTACGAGTTCCCTGCCGAGGAACCCGCTGCCGCCGACGATGAGGACCTTCACGGGCTTCACCGTAGGGCAGGCGCAGGGCCGGCGGGGCTCCTCCGCCCCGGAAGACGGCGGATGCGGGGGAGGAAGTTCCCGACGGGGCGACGCCCCCTCACCGGCCCGGGGACGAGTCGTGCTCGGGGCGCCGCTGCGGGGGGATCGCGCCGGACGGGGAGTGCGCGCCGGTCGCCGGGGCGCCCGTGGTGTTCCAGGCCTTGATGACGGGGCGGTCGTGCTCGGTGCCGAGCCGGCTGACGGTGCCGGTGTCCAGGGCGAACAGCGATCCGGCCGACGGCGGCAGGCCGAGGCGGCGGGCGGTGAGGACGCGCAGGATGTGGCCGTGCGCGACGAGCAGCACGTCGCCCGCGGCGGGGTCGCTCAGCAGCGGCTCGACGCGCGCGAGCACGCGGTCGGCGCGGCGGCCGACGTCCTCGGGGCCCTCCCCCGGATGGTCAGCGGGGCCGGGAGCCACGCCGTCGGCCCACAGGTTCCAGGTCGGGCGGGTGCGGTGGATCTCGGCGGTGGTGACGCCCTCGTAGCCCCCGTAGTCCCATTCGCTCAGGTCCGGGTCGATCTCGGCACCGGACACCCCGGCCAGTTCGGCGGTGCGTACGGCGCGGCGCAGGGGGCTGCTCAGGGCGAGGGCGATGTCGTGCCCGCGGAGCAGGTGGGCGACGCGGGCCGCCTCTCCCTCGCCGTGCGGTGTCAGGGGCAGGTCGGTGTGGCTGGTGTGCTGTCGGGACAGGGTCCACGCGGTTTCGCCGTGGCGGAGCAGGAGCAGGTCGCCCATGGTCGTTCATCCACTTTCGGCACGGAGGAGGGGTGGTGCGGGTGAGGCGGTACGGAGCCCGCGCCGGCGGGCGCGGGCTCCGGCGGTGGCTAGGCCTTGTCGTCCGCGGTGGTGACGGCGTGGCCGCCGAACTGGTTGCGCAGCGCAGCGATCATCTTCATCTGCGGGGAGTCGTCCTGGCGGGACGCGAAGCGGGCGAAGAGCGACGCGGTGATCGCGGGCAGCGGCACGGCGTTGTCGATGGCCGCCTCGACGGTCCAGCGGCCCTCGCCGGAGTCCTCCGCGTACCCCCTGAGTCCGTCGAGGTGCTCGTCCTCGTCGAGGGCGCCCACGGCCAGGTCCAGCAGCCAGGAACGGATGACGGTGCCCTCCTGCCAGGAGCGGAACACCTCGCGCACGTCGGTGACCGAGTCCACCTTCTCCAGCAGCTCCCAGCCCTCGGCGTAGGCCTGCATCATGGCGTACTCGATGCCGTTGTGGACCATCTTCGCGAAGTGGCCGGCGCCGACCGCGCCCGCGTGGACGAAGCCGAAGTCGCCCGCGGGCTTGAGGGCGTCGAAGACCGGCTGCACCTTCTCCACGTGCTCCGCCTGGCCGCCGACCATGAGGGCGTAGCCGTTCTTCAGGCCCCATACGCCGCCGGAGACACCGGCGTCCACGAAGCCGATGCCCTTGGCGGCCAGCTCCTCGGCGTGCTTCTCGTCGTCCGTCCAACGGGAGTTGCCGCCGTCGACGACGATGTCGCCCGGCTCCAGGAGGCCGCCGAGCTCGTCGACCACGGACTGGGTCGGCGCGCCGGCCGGCACCATCACCCACACCACGCGGGGTGCGTCGAGCTTGTCGACCAGTTCGGTGAGGCTGCCGACGTCGGCCAGGTCGGGGTCCCGGTCGTAGCCGACGACGGTGTGGCCGGCGCGGCGGATCCGCTCGCGCATGTTGCCGCCCATCTTGCCGAGGCCGACGAGTCCGAGTTGCATGTCAGGTGCTCCTTCTGTGTGTCGCGGGTGTGGTCGGCGGGCGGCGCGCACCCGGGGGCCGGGCGGCGCCGCCGTGGGGGTTCCCCCGGGTCAGTTGCCCCGCAGGGAGCGGTACGCGGCCACCAGGGCCGCGGTGGAGGGGTCGAGTCCGGGCACGTCGGCTTCGCCGGTCAGGGCGGGTTCGACGCGCTTGGCGAGGACCTTTCCGAGTTCGACGCCCCACTGGTCGAAGGAGTCGATGTTCCACAGGGCGCCCTGGACGAAGACCTTGTGCTCGTAGAGCGCGATGAGCTGGCCGAGGACCGAGGGGGTCAGTCCGGTCGCCAGGACGGTGGTGGTCGGGTGGTCGCCGCGGAAGGTCCGGTGCGGGACCTGCTCCTCGGGCACGCCCTCGGCGCGGACCTCGTCGGCGGTCTTGCCGAAGGCGAGCGCCTGACCCTGCGCGAACAGGTTGGCCATCAGCAGGTCGTGCTGGGCGGTGAGTTCCGCGCTCAGCTCGCCGGCCGGGCGGGCGAAGCCGATGAGGTCCGCCGGTATCAGCTTCGTGCCCTGGTGGATCAGCTGGTAGTACGCGTGCTGGCCGTTGGTGCCGGGCGTGCCCCACACGACGGGGCCGGTCTGCCGTTCCACGGGGTGCCCGTCGCGGTCCACGGACTTGCCGTTGGACTCCATGTCCAGTTGCTGCAGGTAGGCGGTGAACTTGGACAGGTAGTGGGAGTACGGCAGGACGGCGTGCGACTGGGCGTCGAAGAAGTTGCCGTACCAGACGCCGAGCAGTCCGAGGATCAGCGGCGCGTTGGCCTCGGCGGGTGCGGTGCGGAAGTGCTCGTCGACGGTGTGGAAGCCGTCGAGCATCTCACGGAACCGCCCCGGGCCGATGGCGATCATCAGGGAGAGGCCGATCGCCGAGTCGAAGGAGTAACGGCCGCCCACCCAGTCCCAGAACTCGAACATGTTCTCCGGGTCGATGCCGAACTCCGCGACCTTGCCGGTGTTGGTCGACAGGGCGACGAAGTGCCGGGCGACGGCCTTCTCCTCCCCGTCGAGCCCGGCCAGCAGCCAGCTGCGCGCGGAGGTGGCGTTGGTGATCGTCTCGATGGTGGTGAAGGTCTTGGACGCGACGACGAACAGGGTCTCGGCCGGGTCGAGGCCCTGCAGGGCCTCGTGGAGGTCCGCGCCGTCGACGTTGGAGACGAAACGGAACGTCAGCGAGCGGTCGGTGAACGGCCGCAGCGCCTCGTACGCCATGGCGGGGCCGAGGTCGGAGCCGCCGATGCCGATGTTGACGACGTTCCTGATCCGCTTGCCGGTGTGGCCGGTCCACCCACCGGAGCGCACCCGGTCGGCGAAGGCGGACATCTTGTCGAGCACCGCGTGGACCCGCGGCACGACGTTCTCGCCGTCCACCTCCACGACGGCGTCCCGCGGCGCGCGCAGGGCGGTGTGGAGGACGGCCCTGCCCTCGGTGACGTTGATCTTCTCGCCGCGGAACATCGCGTCGCGCAGCTCGAACACGCCGGTGGCGGCGGCCAGGTCGCGCAGCAGGGCGAGGGTCTCGTCCGTGACCAGGTTCTTGGAGTAGTCGATGCGCAGGTCGCCGACCTCCACCGTGTAGCGCCGCGCCCGTGCGGGGTCCGCCGCGAACAGCTCGCGCAGGTGCGGTCCCGGCCGCGTGGCGGCGCGGTGCTCCTCCAGCGCGGCCCACTGCGGGCGGTGGCTCGGCTCGGGTGTGTCAGGCATCGTCCTTCTCCTGGTTCTCGTGCTGGTGCGCGCGCTGCGGCGGCACCGGGGCGGCCTTTGCGGAACGGGCCCTGGTGGAGGCGGCCTTCGCCGCCCGGACCGGGGCGGCCTTCGCCGGGAGGGCCTTCGTGCGGGGCGCCTTGACCTGGGCCCGCAGCGCGGCGGCGTAGGCCTCGTCCGGGTCGAGACGGCGGAGCTCCTCCGCGATGAGCTCGGCGGTGGTGCGCACCTTCAGCGCCAGGGCCCGGGTGGGCTGTCCGGGGATGGACAGCCGGGCCACGGCACCCTCGGGGCGGTCGATGGTGACGTCGCCGTCCGGGGTGCGCAGCCGGACCGCGGTCACCACGGGCCCGTCGGTGACGACCCGTTCGACGGGCACGCGCAGCCGGTCGGCGAACCAGCGGGCCAGCAGTTCGGCGCTGGGGTTGTCGGCCTCGCTCTCCACGACCGCGGAGGTGACCCGGGCCTGGGCCTGGTCCAGCGCGGCGGCGAGCATGGAGCGCCACGGCGTCGTCCGGGTCCACGCGAGGTCGGTGTCGCCGGGCGCGTACGCACCGGCCCGGGCCGCCAGTGCCTCCAGCGGCCGGTCGACCGCGTAGGCGTCGGTGATGCGGCGCTGGGCGAGGGCGCCGAGCGGGTCCTTGGCCGGTACGTCGGGTGCGTCCGCGGGCCACCAGATGACGACGGGGGCGTCGGGCAGCAGCAGCGGCAGGACCACGGAGTCGGCGTGCCCGGCCACTTCACCGAACAGCCTCAGCAGCACCGCCTCGCCGGATCCGGCGTCGGAGCCGACGCGGACCTCGGCGTCGACGCGGGAGGGGGTGCGCCGGCCGGTGGCGCGCGACGGCCGCTTGATGACGACGAGCGTGCGCGAGGGGTGCTCCTGCGCCGCCTGCTCCGCCGCCTTCAGGGCGTCGTGGGCGTTCTCCTCGTCGGTCACGATGACCATGGTCAGGACCATGCCGACGGCGGGGGTGCCGATGGCGCGGCGGCCCTGCACCAGGGCCTTGTTGATGTGGCTTGCCGTGGTGTCGGTCAGGTCGATCCTCATGGCCTGCGCCAGCTCCGTCCGTCTCGTGCGAGCATCTCGTCGGCCTCCGCGGGGCCCCAACTGCCCGCGGTGTACTGCGCGGGCCGTCCGTGCGTGTCCCAGTACCGCTCGACCGGGTCGAGGATCTTCCAGGACTCCTCGACCTCCAGGTGGCGGGGGAAGAGGTTGGCGTCGCCGAGCAGCACGTCGAGGATGAGCCGCTCGTACGCCTCGGGGCTGGACTCGGTGAAGGACTCGCCGTAGGCGAAGTCCATCGTCACGTCGCGTATCTCCATCGACGTCCCGGGCACCTTCGAGCCGAAGCGCACGGTGATGCCCTCGTCGGGCTGGACGCGGATGACGATCGCGTTCTGCCCGAGTTCCTGCGTCGCCTCCGGGCCGAAGGGGGAGTGCGGGGCGCGCTGGAAGACGACCGCGATCTCGGTGACGCGGCGGCCCAGGCGCTTGCCGGCTCGGAGGTAGAAGGGGACGCCCGCCCAGCGGCGGTTGTCGATCTCCAGCTTGATCGCGGCGTAGGTGTCGGTCCTGGACTCGGCGTCGATGCCGTCCTCCTCCAGGTAACCGTCCACCTCCTCCCCGCCCTGCCAGCCGTGCGCGTACTGCCCGCGCACGGTGTGCGCGCCCAGGTCGCCGGGGAGCCGTACCGCGCGCAGCACGTTCAGCTTCTCGGACAGGAGCGACTCGGCGTCGAAGGAGGCGGGCTCCTCCATGGCGGTCAGCGCGAGGAGTTGGAGCAGGTGGTTCTGGATGACGTCGCGCGCGGCGCCGATCCCGTCGTAGTAGCCCGCGCGGCCGCCGATGCCGATGTCCTCGGCCATCGTGATCTGCACGTGGTCGACGTAGGAACGGTTCCACAGCGGCTCGAACATCGTGTTGGCGAACCGCAGCGCCAGGATGTTCTGGACCGTCTCCTTGCCCAGGTAGTGGTCGATCCGGAAGACCTGCTCCGGGGCGAACACCTCGTGGACGAGCGCGTTGAGTTCCCGCGCGCTGGCCAGGTCGTGGCCGAAGGGCTTCTCGATGACCGCGCGTCGCCAGGAGCCCTCGGGGGCGTCGGTGAGTCCGTGCTTCTTCAGCTGCCGCACGACCTTGGGGAAGAACTTCGGCGGTACGGACAGGTAGAACGCGTAGTTGCCGCTGGTCCCCCGGGTGGCGTCCAGCTCGTCCACGGTGACGGCGAGCTGCTTGAACGCGACGTCGTCGTCGAAGTCGCCGGGGATGAAGCGCATGCCCTCGGCGAGCTGCTGCCAGACCTCCTCCCGGAACGGCGTCCGGGCGTGCTCGCGCACCGAGTCGTGCACGACCTGGGCGAAGTCCTGGTCCGCCCAGTCGCGGCGGGCGAAGCCGACGAGCGAGAAGCCCGGCGGCAGCAGCCCGCGGTTGGCCAGGTCGTACACCGCCGGCATCAGCTTCTTGCGGGACAGGTCGCCCGTCACGCCGAAGATCACCAGACCGGACGGGCCGGCGATGCGCGGCAGCCGCCGGTCGGACGGATCACGCAGGGGGTTGGGCCACGGGGTGGTGGCGGGTGCGGTCGGGTCCTTGCTCATCGCGCGTCGGCTCCCTTGCCGTTCAGTGCTGTTCCGATGGCCTGCAGCAGTTCGGCCCAGGCCGCCTCGAACTTCGCCACGCCCTCGTCCTCCAGCCGCCGGACGACCTCGTCGAGGGGGATCCCCAGTCGTTCCAGGGCCGTCAGGTCGGCGCGGGCCCGGTCGTGGCGGCCGGTGACGGTGTCGCCCTCGACGCGGCCGTGGTCGGCGACGGCGTCGAGCGTCGCCTCCGGCACGGTGGTGACCGTGCCGGACGCGACGAGTTCCTCGACGTAGCGGGTGTCCCGGTACGCCGGGTCCTTCACACCCGTGGAGGCCCACAGGGGCCGCTGCTCGTGGGCACCTGCCGCGGCGAGCGCGGCCCAGCGGTCGCCGGTGAAGAACTCCCGCTGCGCCCGGTACGCCAGCCGGGCGTTGGCGAGCGCCGCCCTGCCCTTCAGGGCCGAGGCCTCGTCCGTGCCGAGCTCCGTCAGCCGCCGGTCGACTTCCGTGTCGACGCGGGAGACGAAGAAGGAGGCGACGGAGTGGACGGTGGACAGGTCGATCCCGGCCGCACGCGCCCTCTCCAGACCGGCCAGGTAGGCCTCCATGACCTCGCGGTGGCGCTCCGGCGAGAAGATCAGCGTGACGTTCACGCTGATGCCGAGGGCGGTGACCTCCGTGATGGCGGGCAGACCCGCCGCGGTCGCCGGGATCTTGACCATCACGTTGGGGCGGTCGACCAGCCAGGCGAGCTGCCGGGCCTCGGCGACGGTCGCCCGCGTGCGGTGGGCCAGGCGCGGGTCGACCTCGATCGACACCCGGCCGTCCCGGCCGCCGGTCGCCTCGTACACGGGTCGCAGGAGGTCGGCCGCGGCACGCACGTCGGCGGCGGTCATCATGCGGACGGCTTCGTCCGGGGTGACGCCGCGCGCGGCCAGGTCGGCGAGCTCTTCCCGGTAGTCCTCCCCCGAGCCGATGGCGGCCCGGAAGATGGACGGATTCGTGGTGACGCCCACCACACGTCCCGATGCGACGAGTCGGGCGAGGTCGCCGGAGACGATGCGTCTGCGCGACAGGTCGTCCAGCCAGACCGAGACTCCCTCGGCGGCCAGTCGCTGCAACGGTTCCGCGGTTGCGGTTGGTTCTTGGTTCACTGTGATCATCTTCTTTCTGCGCTCGCGTCAACCGCGGCGGGCCCCAAAGGATTCCCGGCTGCTGAGGACGTGTTTCCGCAGGTGACGGAGGTTTCCCTCCCCGCGGGCATGACAGCGCGGGCCCCGGGAATGTGACGAGCGACGAAGATCACGCCGCGCATGGGTGCCGCGCGGGCCCGTCGGCCCGTGCCCGCGGCCTCCCCACGCGACGGCGTGTCATGCGGATCCGCTCCGCCCGGCACCGACGAGGTCGCCGCTGGCGTACTCCTGCTCGGACGCCGCCACGCGCGGGCCTTCGGCCGCCCACAGCCGCAGCCGGGCGTCGTGCAGCCAGTACGCCGCAATTGCCGCAGAAACATCCATGATGTCTGCTATCTCCTGATAGGCGAAGCCCTCAACGGCCGCGAGGTACACGGCGAACCGCTGCTCCCTCGGCAGCGTGAGGAGGGCGGCCCGGACGTCCGCCTCGGACAGCAGGACGAACTCGTCCAGCGCGGACGCCCGCACCCCCTGCGGGATCCCGGACTCCGGCGGCAGCACGCACACCTCCGGATGGGGGCCGACGAACGCCGCGGCCAGGAGGTCGTAGAGCCAGGCCCGGTGGTCGACGCCGTCGAGGAGGCGCGGGAACGCGGCGTACGCCCGGGTGAACACGTCCAGGACGAGTCCCTCCGCCTCGGCCGGGTCGCCCGTGACGCCCAACGCGGCCCGGTACACGGGGTCGAGGAGGGTCAGCACGTCACGCTCGAAGCGTGCCTCGCGCCCGGCGGAACCGTCCTCGTCGCCGACGGCCTCCCGCACCGGAGCCTCGGCAGCCTGCCGGGCCTGCGGGGCGCGGACGGTCCTGCGGTGACGGCCGCTCCCGGGCGCCGTACTGCTCCCCCGCGCGTACGGCTCACCGTCGACACTCCGGCCCCGGTGCCGGCCACCGCCCGGGCCGGACACCGCGTAGCGGATTCCTGCGGTGGACTGGGCGTTCGTCAGCGACTGAGGCATGTTGCGTCTCTTTCCGGGATGACCTGCTTGGTCGGTACGGTCGCGCGGGCAGGGGTGGCCACACCGCACGGCTCGGCGTTAATTGCTTCGCGCAGCAAATATATATCCTTCGCGCAGCAAGTAAAGTGGGGGCATGCACGATGCCGCACACCGCCCGGAATCCGCACCGGATCTGCTGGATCCCCTCAATCCGGACGAAGAAGCCCTCATGCGGTCCCTCAGCCGTGTCATCTACGCCCTGCCCCGCGCACTGGACGCCGACATGACCCGCGAGCAGCGGCTCCCCCTCATCGAGTACCGGGCGATGATGAACCTCTCGGAGGCGCCCGGGCGCCGGATGCGGATGAGCGACCTCGCCGCCGCCTGCGAGATGTCGCTCAGCGGCATGACGGGCGTGGTCCGCCGTATGGAAGGCCAGGGGTTCATCCGGCGGGTCAGGTGCGAGCGGGACGCCCGGGGCTCGAACGCTGTCCTCACCGACGCCGGGCTGGCCCGCCTGGAAGAGGCCTGGCCGACCCATCTGGCCTCCATGCGCCGCCACTTCCTGGACCACCTCGCCGGTCTCGACCTCCGGGCGCTCAGCGCGGCGCTGCGTACCGCGGCAACCTGACCCCGCCTCTTTCCCGAGGTCAGAGCCGCACCGACGGGCCCGTACCCCCGCAACCGTGCGGCGACCTGATCTCGCGCCGCCCCGTACGGGACGTGCATACTCAGGCCCTGCGGGCGCGCCGGCACCCGCGACGATCGGGAGGTACGCGATGGTGTCGTCGTCAGGGACGGAATCCCGGAGGGTCACGATCCATGACGTCGCCCGGTCCGCGGGGGTGTCCCGGCAGACCGTGTCGCGGGCGCTCAACGACAAGGACGAGATCGACGGCACCACCAAGCAGCGTGTGCTGGAGGCCGCCCGCGAGCTCGGTTACCGGCCGAGCCGCTTCGCCCGCGGCCTGGTCCGGCAGGACACCACCACGATCGGGCTGGTCATCCCCGACCTGCTCAACCCGTTCTTCACCGAGGTCGCCGCGGCCGCGCTGGAGGCGGCCCGGGCGCGCGGCTGGCACGTCGTCGTCTACGACACCGGGGACAGGGCCGAGGAGGAGTTCGGCACCCTGCAGGTGATCGCCTCGCAAGTGGACGCGGTCGTCGGCTACTTCAGCTGCTCCGAGCACGACCTCGAACGCTTCACCCGCGGAGTGCCCGTGGTGCTCATCGGGCGTGAGCACCACACGGCGCGGTTCAGCTCGATCCGCATCGACGGCGAGGAGGGCGTCAACGCCGCGGTCGCATACCTGGTCGCCGCGGGCCACCGGCACATCGGCATGCTCGACCACGACGGCCGCGCCGAGCCGAGCGTCCGGCGCGAGTGGTTCGCCACGGCCGCGGCGGCCCACGGGATCGACGCGGGCAGGGTGGTCGGGGCCGCCCAGTCGGCCGACGGCGGCGGGACGGCGCTCAGGAAGCTGCTGGCCGCGCATCCCGACGTCACCGCGGTCTTCACCTTCAACGACATCATCGCCATCGGCGCCCTGCGCGAGGCTCGCCGGCTCGGCAGGGCCGTCCCCGAGGACCTCGCCGTGGTCGGCTTCGACGGACTGCAGCTCGGCACGCTCGTGGAGCCCCCGCTGTCCAGCGTCGCGCTCGACACGCGCCGGCTCGGCGCGCTCGCCATCGACCAGGTCGCTCGGCTGCTGACCGGGCTGGAGCCGCTCGGGGCCGACGACCTCGTCGTCCGCGCCGAGCTGCGGCTGAGCGGCTCCGCTTAACCTGCCGGACCCGTGTGCGCCGCAAAGTCTTGACACTTGACGGCACCGGAGCGCACACTTCCGAACAATTCTCCATGGCCCCGTGAGCGTTCACGTGAACGCTCACGTGAACGCTCACGGGACCGGAACACGTGGTTTTGCCCAACCTTGCGACGGCGCTCGGTGCGTGCACCGGAACCCGTCGCTCCCCTGTCCCTTCTCTCCAGCACGGCCCGCCTGAGGTGTCAACGTCGACCCGGCTGGCGCCCACGCCAGTCGTCCTCCGGAACGGAAACCATGAGCAGCACAGTCACGCGCATCCGCGTCGCCGCCGTCGCCGCGGCAGCCAGCATCGCCGTACTCGCCGGATGCTCATCGCCGGCCCCTTCGGGTGACAGCGCATCGGCAGACGCCTGCGCGCCCGCGAAGGGCAAAGTCACCCTCCAGTACTGGAACACCGTTCCCGGCATGGACGAAGTCGTCGCGCTGTGGAACAAGAAGAACCCGAACATCCAGGTGGAGACGAAGAACATCTCCAACGACCAGTACGGCACCATCGGCAACGCCCTCAAGGCGGGCAAGGCGCCGGACCTCGCCCAGGTCGGCTACGACGAACTGCCCAACCTGCGCAGCCAGGACGCCTTCGCGGACGCCTCCGCGTGCAAGGCGGCCACCGACGCCAAGTCGGCGTTCGTGCCCTGGACCTGGTCGCAGGCCAGCTTCGGCGGCACCGGGGTGTTCGCCATCCCGCAGGACACCGGCCCGATGGCCCTGTACGTGCGCAGCGACATCTTCAAGAAACACGGCCTGGAGATCCCCAAGACCTGGGACGAGTACGCGACCGAGGCGCAGAAGCTGCACAAGGCCGACCCGAACCTCAGCATGACGTTCTTCGACCCGAACAACGCCGAGTGGTTCAACGGGCTCCTCTGGCAGAACAGCGCCGAGATGTACTCCTACTCCGGCGACAAGTGGCACGTCGCCGTCGAGTCCGAGCAGAGCAAGCAGGTCGCCGACTACTGGCAGAAGCTGATCGACGCCAAGCTGGTGCGGACCGACCTCGCCCACGGCTCGACGCAGATGTACACGGCGTACCAGAAGGACCAGATCGCCACCTACGTCGGCGCCGCCTGGGGCTACAGCATGTTCCGCGACAACCTGCCCAAGCAGGCGGGCAAGTGGTCGATCGTGCCCATGCCGACCTGGGGTTCGAGCGCCGCGTCCGGTGACTGGGGCGGCTCCACCGTCGCCTTCATGAAGGGCGGCAAGCACCCGTACGAGTCGGTCAAGTTCAACACCTGGCTGAACACCGACCCCGAGGCCCTCGCGCTGGAGAACAAGCTGGGCGGCCTCTACCCGGCGGCCACCGCCGGTCTGGCGCTCCCCGCGCTCTCCCAGGGCGTGGCCTACTACGACAACGAGAAGATCTTCGACGTCTTCGCCGAGTCGTCCAAGAACATCGACACCGACTTCACCTGGGGCCCGACCCAGAAGACGGTCAACCTGGCGCTCCAGGACGCGATGGCCAAGGCGACCGCCGGTGACGGCACCGTCGCCGGCGCCCTCACGGCCGCGCAGGACGCCGCGCTGAAGTCCATGAAGGACCAGGCGATCCCGGCCACGGCGGGCAAGTGACCGTCGCATGACCGACCTCGCAACCCGCGCGACGCGCGGGGTGGCGACCACCGAGGGCCGCCGTCGCCGCCACAACGGCGGCGGCCCCCGGGCGGGCACCATCGCCGCGTTCGTGACCCCGTTCTTCCTGCCGTTCGTCCTCTTCTACCTGGTGCCGATCGGCTACGCGTTCTGGCAGAGCCTGCTCGTCGTGCGCCGCACCGGCGGCCAGTACGGCACGTCGTACACGACCTTCGGCGGTCTGGAGCAGTACACGCAGGTCTTCCAGAACACCGAGTTCTGGGGCAGCATCGGCCGCATCGGGCTGTTCGGCATCGTGCAGGTGCCGGTGATGCTCTTCGTGGCGCTGGTCATGGCGCTGCTGCTCGACACCCCCCTGCTGAAGCTCAAGGCGTTCTTCCGCATCTCGGCGTTCATGCCGTACGCCGTGCCCGGCGTCATCGCCGCGATCATGTGGTCGTACCTCTACTCGCCGCAGATCAGCCCCGTCGTCGACCTGCTCAAGGGCGTCGGCCTCCAGCCCGACTTCCTCGGTCCGGGGGCCGTGCTGTGGTCGACGGCGAACGTGTCCACCTGGCTGTGGACCGGCTACAACATGCTGATCATGTTCTCCGCGCTGCAGTCGATCCCGCAGGAGCTCTACGAGGCCGCCAAGCTCGACGGCGCCAGCAACTGGGCCATCGCGTGGCGGATCAAGGTGCCGATCATCGCCCCGTCGGTCGTCCTGACCACGGTGTTCTCCATCATCGGCACGCTGCAGCTGTACGCCGAGCCGGCGGTGCTGCGCCAGATCTCCTCGAACATATCGAGCACCTTCACCCCGAACATGCTCGCGTACACGGTGGCCTCCGGGAACAACTACCAGCAGGCGGCGGCGATCTCCGTGGTCATCGCCGTGATCACCTTCGTCTTGAGCTTCGGGTTCATGCGACTGACCTCGAAGAGGGCCGGACTGTGAGCGACCAGACCCCGATCCGCGAGAGCCGCGTCAGCCGAACCGCCGCCACGGCCCTGATGTTCCTGCTGGCGGTCTACTTCCTGCTGCCGGTCTACTTCCTGGTCGTGGCGGCGACGAAGCCGCAGGGCGACCTCGCCTCCACCAACGGCCTGGCGTTCTCGCACTTCGACCTCTTCGCCAACCTCGACACCCTCTTCACCCGCAGCGACGGCATCTTCGGGCGCTGGGCGCTGAACAGCGTGCTGTACGCGGTGCTGGGCGCGGCGGTCGGCACCCTGATCTCGGCACTGTGCGGCTACGCGCTCGCCAAGTTCCCCTTCCGGGGCCGCGAGTTCCTCTTCTCCGTCATCCTCGGCGGGATCCTCGTACCGACCACCGCGCTCGCGCTGCCGCTGTTCCTGCTGTTCTCGGCGACCGGGCTCGTCAACACCTACCTCGCGGTGTTCCTGCCCAGCATCGTCAGCCCGTTCGGCGTCTACCTGGCCCGGATCTTCGCCGCGTCGGCCGTCCCCCAGGAGATCCTGGAGTCGGCGCGCCTCGACGGGGCCGGGGAGTTCCGGACGTTCTTCTCGGTGGCGTTCAAGCTGATGACGCCCTCGCTGGTGACCATCTTCCTGTTCCAGTTCGTCGCGATCTGGAACAACTTCTTCCTGCCGATGGTGATGCTGCAGAAGGAGTCGCTCTTCCCGATCACGCTCGGCCTGTACCAGTGGAACGGCCAGACCGCCCGCGCCCCGCTGCTGCAGGAGTCGGTGATCACCGGTTCGCTGGTCTCGATCGTGCCCGTGATCGTCGTGTTCATCCTCCTCCAGCGGTTCTGGCGCACCGGACTGGCCGCCGGCTCGCTCCGCTAGCCCCGCGCCGGCACCCCTGCCCTCCCCCGCCCTTCCCTCCCCCCCGCCGCCCCGCCAGCACAGAAGGTCCCGTTGCCATGCCCCGATCCGCCGTCTTCGTGCCCCACTTCCACTGGGACCGCGAATGGTACGAGCCCTTCCAGGTGTTCCGGCACCGGCTCGTCACCGCCCTGGACACCGTGCTGGAGACGGCCGAGACGAACCCGGACTTCCGCTTCACCGTCGACGGGCAGATGGCCGCGGTCGAGGACTACCTGGAGATGCGGCCGGAGAACCGCGGGCGCGTCACGGCCCTGGTCGCCGAGGGCCGGCTCGCCATCGGGCCGTGGCTGATCCTGCTCGACGAGTTCCTCTGCTCGGGCGAGACCATCGTCCGCAACCTGCAGATGGGGTGGGCGGCCGCGGCGGAGCTGGGCGGCTCCATGCCCATCGGCTACCTCCCGGACATGTTCGGCCACGTCGCCCAGATGCCGCAGATCCTGGCGCGCGCCGGGATCGAGCACGCGGCGCTGTGGCGCGGGGTGCCCGGCTCCGTCGACGGCCACGCCTTCCGCTGGCGCGCCCCCGACGGCTCGGAGGTGCGCACCGAGTTCCTCTTCGACGGTTACGACAACGGCCTCGACGTCCTGCTGGTGCCCGATCAGATCGGGCGCGCGCTGGGCGAGTACGCGGAGATGACGGCCGGACGGTGGGGCGACGACCCGGTGCTCGCGATGGCCGGCACCGACCACAACGCACCGGACCCGCGCCTCGCGGAGTGGCTGCGGCAGGCCTCGGGCGAGGGGCGCACCATCACCATCGCCACGCTCGACGATTACATACGCAAGCACGTGCGCGACGAGGTCCCGGCCGTCGTCACCGGTGAACTGCGCAGCCACGTACGCGGCAACATCCTCCCGGGCGTGCTCTCGGTGCGGCGCGGGCTCAAGCACCGGATGGCCGTCGCCGAACGCACCGTCGACCACGCCGAGCGCCTGAACGCGCTGTGGTCCGGGCGTGACGACACGCCGTTCCTCTCGCTCGCATGGCACAAGATCATCGAGTCGAGCGCCCACGACTCGGTCGTCGGCTCCGGCACGGACGAGACCGCCGACCAGGTCGAGGCACGGCTCGCCGAGGCCGCGCACGCCGCGCGCGCCGTACGGGACGCGGCGCTGGCCGGACCCGCCGCCCGCGTGCCGAGCGACGGCCACCTGGTCGCCAACCCGCTGACGGTCCCGCGCACGACGCTGGTCGAGGTCGACGTCGTGGCCCCGCCCGACGGGACCGTCCTCGTCGCGACCGCGGCCGACGGCTCGGAGCACCCCGTACAACTGGTCGCGCAGGCGCCGACCGTGCTCAGCGACGAGCGCATGGACGCCTCGCAGCTCGAGCGGGTGCTGCGTCGCATCCACCGCCGCGAGCTGTTCGGCCGCCAGATCGACCACTACGAACTCACCGCGGGTTCGCTCGTCTTCCACCTCGCCGAGGTGCCCTCCAGCGGTCCGTTCGACCTGCTGATCCTGCGCCGCGAGGTCGCCGCCGCTGCCGCCGCGCACCCGGGCGAGTGGCGGGTGCTGACGCTGGAGGAGGCGCGGGCCACCGCGCTGGTGCCGGTCGCCGTCCCCGCCTCCGGGCTCGCGAGCTTCACGGTCGCGCCCGCCGGGCAGGCGCCCGCACCGGGGACCGCCTTCGTGCCGGCGACGGCGACGGCCGGGTCGCTGTCGAACGGGCTGGCCGAGGTCGTGATCGCCGCCGACGGCACCCTGGAGGTGACCGGGGCGGACGGAACCGTGCTGCGCGGGGTCGGCCGTCTCGTCGACGGCGGTGACCGCGGCGACAGCTACAACTACGGCCCGCCGGCCCACGACCTGCTCGTCTCGGAGCCGACGGAGGTCGCCGTCGAACTCCTGGAGAACGGCCCGCTGCGGTCGCGGGTGCGCATCACCCGCGTGTACCCGTGGCCCGCCGCGCTCTCCCCCGACCGCGACGTACGCGGCGACCGGACCGTGCCGACGCCGGTGGAGACCCTGGTGGAGCTGCGCGCGGGCGAGCCCTTCGTGCGCGTCACCACGTCGTTCCTGAACCAGGCCGCCGACCACCGGCTGCGCTTCCACGTCCCGCTCCCCCGGCCCGCGGCCGGCTCGGCGTCGGCCGGGCAGTTCGCCGTCACCGAGCGCGGGCTGACCGCCGAGGGCGGCTGGGGCGAGTACCCGATCCCGACCTTCCCCGCGAGCACCTTCGTGTCGGCCGGCGCGGCCACCGTGCTGCTCGACCACGCCACCGAGTACGAACTCACCGCCGGGGGCGCCGAACTCGCCGTGACCCTCCTGCGCGCGATCGGCTCGATCAGCGTCAACATCCATCCGCTCCGCGACGAACCGGCGGCGAGCGAGATCCCCGCGCCGGGGGCGCAGGACCTCGGGGTGCGCATCGAGAACCGTTTCGCCGTCCTGCCGTCGGCGACCGGCTGGCAGGCCGCGGACGCGGTCGCCCTCGCCGAGGAGTTCCGCAACGACGTGCTGGTCACCCGCGGTACGGCGCCCGCCGGTGGGCAGTTGCCCCCCGACACGGCCGGCGTGCGGGTCGACGGCACGGACGTCTTCGTCTCCAGCGTCCGCCGTGTCACCGGCGACGAGCCCGGTGCCGGCACCGAGGTGCGGCTGGTGGCGATGAGCGACACGGGCTCCACCGCCCGCGTCACCGGTGCGTTCGGCCGGGTGACCACGGTCGACCTGCTCGGCCGGCCGCTGGCCACCGCACCCGCGGAGGGCGCACTCGAACTCGCCCTCGGCCCGTGGGAGATCCGGACGATCGTGCTCAGGTAGCCGCGGTCGCGGCCGTGACCCCGACCGCGGCCGTGACCGCACACCGGATCCCCCTTTCGCTACCAAGAAAGAGTTGTGACCTCTTGCCCTCCGAGCTCTCCGCGTATGTTTCGGACACCACACCAGGGCGTGGCGCGCTGCGTCCGGCGCGTTCGTGGCTGCACTCCGACGCCCCCTCCCGCTCGCTCAACGGGCACTGGCGGTTCCGTCTGTCGCCCACGGCGACGGCGGCGGACGACTTCGCGGCCGAAGGCTTCGACGACGGCGGCTGGGACGACATCCCGGTGCCCTCCCACTGGGTGCTCCAGGGGGACGGGGCCTACGGCCGGCCCATCTACACCAACATCCAGTTCCCCTTCCCCATCGACCCGCCCCACGTGCCGGACGAGAACCCGACCGGCGACTACCGCCGCCACTTCGAGCTGCCCGCCGACTGGTCGCGGGCCGAGCGGGTCGTGCTGCGCTTCGACGGCGTGGAGTCGCTCTTCAAGGTGTGGGTGAACGGCGACGAGGTCGGCAGTGCCTCGGGCAGCCGGCTGGCCCACGAGTTCGACGTGACCGCGTCCGTGCGCCCGGGCGACAACGTCGTCGCGGTGCGCGTGCACCAGTGGTCGGCGGCGAGCTACCTCGAGGACCAGGACCAGTGGTGGCTGCCGGGCATCTTCCGCGACGTCACCCTGATCGCGCGGCCCGTCGGGGGGATCGAGGACGTCTGGCTGCGCACCGGGTTCGAGCGGGGGCGCGGCCGGATCGACCCGGAGGTCACCGCGGAGGCGGCGGCGTTCCCGGTCACCCTCCGCATCCCCGAGCTCGGCGTCGAGCGGGTCTGGGGCTCCGCGGCCGAGGTGACCGCGTTCGAGGTCGACGGCGTGGAACCCTGGTCGGCCGAGGTACCGCGGCGGTACGAGGTCACGGTGGCCTCGGCGGCGGAGACCGTCACGGTGCGGACGGGCTTCCGCACGGTCGAGATCCGCGGCGACCGGTTCCTGGTCAACGGCCGCCGCGTCGTCTTCCACGGGATGAACCGCCACGAGACCCACCCCGAGCGCGGCCGTGTCTTCGACGAGGAGCACGCGCGCGAGGACCTGGCCCTGATGAAGCGGTTCAACGTCAACGCGATCCGCACCAGCCACTACCCGCCGCATCCGCGGCTGCTCGACCTCGCCGACGAACTCGGGTTCTGGGTCGTCCTCGAGTGCGACCTGGAGACGCACGGCTTCGACAAGGTCGGCTGGGCCGGCAACCCCAGCGACGACCCGGCGTGGCGGGAGGCGTACCTGGACCGGATCCGGCGCACCGTCGAACGGGACAAGAACCACCCCAGCATCGTGCTCTGGTCGCTCGGCAACGAGGCGGGCACCGGTGCCAACCTCGCCGCGATGTCGGCCTGGGTGCACGCCCGCGACGCGGGACGCCCCGTGCACTACGAGGGCGACCACACCGGCGCGTACACGGACGTCTACTCGCGCATGTACGCCTCGGTGCCGGAGACCGAGCAGATCGGGACCGACGGCTCGCGCACCCCGCTGCAGGACTGCACCCCCTCGCAGGGCGCACGGCAGCGCACCAAGCCGTTCCTGCTGTGCGAGTACGCCCACGCGATGGGCAACGGGCCGGGCGCCCTCGACCAGTACGAGGCGCTGGTGCACCGGCATCCGCGCCTGCACGGCGGCTTCGTGTGGGAATGGCGCGACCACGGCATCCTGACGACGGCCCCGGACGGCACGCCCTACTACGCCTACGGCGGCGACTTCGGGGAGGTCGTGCACGACGGCAACTTCGTGATGGACGGGATGGTGCTCAGCGACGACGTCCCGACCCCCGGCCTCCACGAGTTCAAGGCGGTGGTGCAGCCGGTCCGCTTCACCTTCGACGCGGGCGACGACGACGGCGGCGGCGTGGTGACGATCACCAATCTGCGGCACTCGGCCGACACCGCCGACCTGCGCTTCCGCTGGCGCGTCGAGCACGACGGGACGCCCGTGGACGCCGGTGACCTGGACGTGCCCGTCGTCGTGGCGGGCGGGTCGGCGCGCGTGCCGCTGCCGCGGGTCGCGGTGTCGCGGGACGCGGAGACCTGGCTCACCCTGGACGCGGTCCTGGCGGCCGGCACCGCGTGGGCGAGCGAGGGCCATGTGGTCGC
The DNA here is from genome assembly GCF_042891295.1 of Streptomyces sp. NPDC001902. Lineage (NCBI taxonomy): Bacteria > Bacillati > Actinomycetota > Actinomycetes > Kitasatosporales > Streptomycetaceae > Streptomyces > Streptomyces sp. NPDC001902. The sequence continues at coordinate 102,294 of NZ_JBIATA010000006.1, forward strand.
GACCGCCCAGCTGGACCGTTCGGCGCGACGTGCCGTGCCCGCCGTCCGGCTTCCGGCCGACTGGCGGCGGAGCGAGGGGACGCTGACGCTCGGCATCGCCGAGTTCGCCGGCGGGGACCTGGTACGGCTCGCCGGCCGCGCCGTGGCGGGCCCGCGGCTGGAACTGTTCCGTGCCCCGACCGACAACGACGAGGGCACCTCGGGGGTGGCCGAGGAGAGCGACGCCCACGTCCCCGGGGTCTCCAACGCCGAGTTGTGGCGTGGCGACGGCCTGGACCGGCTGACCACGCGGGTGCTGTCGGTGGAGACCGCCCCGGACGCGCTGCGGACCGTCGCCAAGGTGTCCGCGGCAAACACCGCGTCGTCGGTGACGGTGGAGACCGTCTGGTCCCTGCAGGGGGACGAGCTCGAACTGCGGGTGGAGATCGAGCCGTCGGGCGGCTGGGCGACGGTGTGGCCGCGCATCGGCGTCCGTTTCGACCTGCCCGACGGCGGCGCCCCCGTCGACGGCGCCGAGTGGTTCGGCATGGGCCCGCAGGAGTCCTACCCGGACAGCCTCCGCGCGGCGCGCACCGGCCGCTTCTCCGCCGGCGTCGACGAACTCTCCGTCGCCTACGCGCGCCCCCAGGAGACCGGGCACCGCTCCCGCCTGCGACGGCTGGAACTGACCTGTGGCGGCGCCGGAGTGCTCCGCTTCGTGACCGTCCCGGACGCACAGGGGCGCCTCCCGGGTTTCACGCTCAGCCGCCACACACCGCAGCAGATCGCCCGGGCGGCGCACCCGTTCGAGCTCCCTGAGTCGGCGACCAGCCACCTGTTCGTCGACGCGGCCCAGCACGGCCTCGGCTCCCGGGCGTGCGGGCCCGACGTGTGGCCCGAGTTCGCGCTGCGCCCGCAGTCCCGGACGATCAGGCTCCGCATCACGGCGGGCTGAGGTTCCCCTGGCAGAAGGCCGCGACGAGCGGCCTTCTGCCAGGGTGGTGGCATGAAGTACCTGGTGCTGATGTACGCCGACCCCGCGGCGACCGAGGCGATGACCGCCGAGGAACGCGCCAAGGTGTTCCGCCGGCACGACGAGCTGCACAAGGATCTCGCGGGCACCGGCGAGCTGCTGAACGGGGCCGGACTCGCCTACCCCAGGGACACCACGACGATCCGGCTGCGCGACGACGGCCCGACGACGGTGGACGGACCGCTCACGGAGGCGAGGGAGCAGGTCACCGCCTACTACGTGGTCGACTGCACCAGCCCGGAGCGCGCGCGGGAGATCGCCCGACGCGTCGTCGACTTCCACGTCGTGGCGGTCGAGGTGCGGCCCGTCCACGACTCGTTCGGCATGGACGCGAGCCGACCGGACGGCACCCCGGCGCAGCAGGCGTGAGGGCCCCTCCGTCCCGGGTTCAGCCCGGTTCGCAGCGGTCGAGTGCGGCACGAACCTGGTGGAGCCCCTCCACCCTCCAGTGGTCCCGGTCGGGCATTTGGTCGTCTCGGCGCCAGCGCCAGGCCGAGAACATCGCCCAGTTCAGGGCGCGGCACCGGTGAATCAGGTCGTGGTCGGCCCCCGCATAGTGCTTTCCCACTTCATCGGGCGCATGGGCGAGATCGAACTCGACCGGCCCACGGCAGCACGTGGCGAGGTCCACGAAGAGCGGCCCCCTCTTCGTGTTGAGGAGGTTGCCCGGATGCGGCTCGCCGTGCAGCAGCTGCTCGCCGGCCCTGCCGATGCCGACCGCCGCGCTCAGCCCGGCCAGTGTGCCGCGGAGGAATTCCCGGTCGGCATCCGACAGCTCGGGGGATCGCTCCCGGTCGCCGACTTCTCCCAGTGCCGCAGCGATTCGATCGGTGACATGCGGTGCGTCCAGGTCGATCCGGCGCAGTGCGGCATGGTGCCGCAGGAACGCGTCCGCGTAGTCGGCCGGAGCGATCCGCGGTCCCACGGGTTCGTAGTACGTCCAGAGCGAGATGGCGAAGGCATCACGCACATGGACCCGGGGGTCGACCCGAGGGTCGAGCCCGGCCACGGGAGCGTCGACGTCGGCGAGGCGGCGGGCAACCTCCACTTCGAACTCGGAATCAGCCAGATGGCCAGAAGGGGCGACCCGGGCCAGAACATCGCAAGGGGCCAGGCGCAGCGCGACGCGGTCCGAGTTGTGGATGACGACCACGTCGTCGGCCTGAAGGCCCAGCTCCGATGCGGTGGCACGTCCTGCCTCGACTGCGCCACGGAGTTCCCGTGGCTCCATATCGTCCTCCCTCATCGCTGATTGCACGTACACGCCTCGGGGCGACAGCTGTAGATCCTTCTCCAGCTCGGCGCGCCGCGGCAACATCATTCGGGCCGCTGCGGCACCACGCGACGGAGGGTGACGGGTGAGAGCCGGTCCGTCACCCTCGCGCGTGGGCCGAATGGGCAATATGACCTATTTGGGTGAATAATGGACTAATGGATGTGATTTTTGAACCGTCGGTGTACCCGCCGCTCGCCCTCGGCTTCTTCGGCCTGGCGACCGGCTATCTGATCTGGGGGTCCCAGGAACTGTTCGGCTGGCCCAAGCGGGACGAGCGGGTCGACCGGGCGATGGGCGTCTGGGGCATCTGGCTCCCGGGCCTCTGCCAGCTCCTGGCGGGCGTCATCCTCTTCGTGGGGCTCACCTGGTTCGAGGTGTTCAAGGAGCCGCCGCTCTACATGGCCGCCCTGGCCTTCACCGCGTACGGCATCCACTGGTTCGCGCTCGGCTGGGACCGCTACCGCGGCAACGACGCACGCGTCAACGCCGGGGTCGGCGTGGCCTACATGGTCCTGTCGGCCCTCGGCGCGACGGTGTTCTTCGCGGTCGACGACTGGCCCGTCGGGCTGGTCTTCATCGGGCTCTTCGCCGTCTACCTCAGCAAGTTCGTCATGTCGGTCGGCGTGCCCGTCGCCGAACGCGTGATGGGGCTGTTCCGGCTGCTGACCGCCGCCTGGCTGCTGTACCTGACCTTCGCCGTGGTGGTCGACTTCACCCTCGGGTACGACTGGCCGACCTGACCCGTACGGGGTGTCAGGCGTCGACCAGTCCCAGCCGGAACAGGCTCCCGGCGGTGTCGAGGACGGTCGTCTCCACGGACCGGGGTTCCCAGCCCAGCACCGCGCGCGCCTTGTCGGTGCGGAGCACCGGCACCCTGCCCAGCTGACCCGCCGCCTCCCGCAGCGCCGGGTCGGTGCGCGCGCCCTCCCGCACCTCCTCGGGGGTGAGTTCCCTGGCCGGCGCCTTCGCGGCGCGCTCGCCAAGCCCCTCCGCCAGGATCCGGGCCATCCCGTACAAGCTCGTCGCCGTGCCGGTGCCGATGAGGAAGCGCTCGCCCGCGGCGGCCGGTTCCGTCATCGCCCGCAGGTGGGCCTGCGCCACGTCACGCACGTCGGCCACGTCGAAGTACTGCGGCGGGACCACCGGCAGGGCCCCCTCCAGCATCGCCTTGACGAGCCCCACCGAGGCGGACAGGTGCCGGTCCAGCACCGGGCCGAAGATCCCGGGCGGATTGATCACGGCCAGTTCGAGCCCGCCTCCCTCGGCGGCCGTGAAGTCCCATGCGGCGCGCTCGGCGACCGCCTTGGACTTGACGTAGGGGGTCAGGTCGTCCCCGGGGTCGGTCCAGTCGCTCTCGTCGTAGGCGCCGCCACCCGTACGGCTGTAGCCGACGGCGGCGAAGGACGAGGTCATCACCACGCGCCGGACGCCGTGGTCACGCGCCGCCCGCAGCACGCGCAGTGCTCCGTCCCGGGCCGGGACGATCACCTCGTCCTCGTGGCGGGGCTGCCGGGCCGGGAAGGGCGACGCCACGTGCAGGACGTGCTCGCAGCCCTTCACCGCCTCCGCCCAGCCCTCGTCCGCACCCAGGTCGGCCACGACGATCTCCAGCCGTCCGGGGTCGGCGCCCGCCCGGGCCGCCGTCGCGCGGACGCCTTCCGCGCGGTCCGGGGACCGGACGGTGGTGCGCACCCGGTGGCCGGCGCGCAGCAGCGCGTCGAGGACGTGCGAGCCGAGGTAGCCGCTGCCGCCCGTCACGAGGACGGGTCCGGAGCCGGGGTTCAGGTCGTACATGGTGTTCTCTTCCCTATCTCAGATCGGGCACCGTGCGCGTGAGTTCGTCCACGGCACGCTGCTCCGCGTCGTCGTCGCCCCGCTCCCGCGCGTCCCACAGGTCGGTCTTGAGCTGCAGGTACCGCAGGCGGACCCGCATCCGCTCGACCTCCTCGGCCACCCGGTCGGCGTTGCGCCGGAACAGGTCGCGCAGTTGCACGGCCCGGTCGGCGTCCGCCTCCCCGTCGAGGTGACGGAGGTAGGCGTGCATGTCGCGCACGCTCATCCCGGTCGCCTTGAGGCAGCTCAGGGCCTCGATCCTCTCCACCGCGGAAGCGCCGTAGCGGCGGTGGCCGCTGCTCTCGTCGCGGGGGACCGGGCCGATGAGGCCGATCTTCTCGTAGTAGCGCAGTGTCGGCTCGGAGAGGCCGCTGCGTCGCGACACCTCCTGGATCGACACCGGCGGGGCGTCTGTCATTGCCACGTCCTCAGTCTTCGGAACCTCAAGCGCTTGAGGTCAAGCGTGGGGTGCGCACGTGGCCGAGGTCACTTCGCCAGGCCCCGGCGCGTCGCCTGCCGCGGGGTCCGGGACGTCTCCCGGGGACCTCACCCCCGAGGGGAACTTAGTGTAGCCTTACCTAAGCTTCAGACAGGGCGCGCTGGTCGCCGTCGGCTGGGTACCGGAGGGGTCGCGGGGTGGGAACGAGGGTGCCGTCGGGGCGGGATGTCCTGCTGAGGACGGTCAAGGGCCGGCGGAAGGACGTCACCGTGGGTGCCGTGCTCGGCGCCGGCCATCAGTTCGGGGAGGCGCTCGTCCCCGTCCTCATCGGCATCGTCATCGACCAGGCCGTGTCCGACGGCGACGGACGTGCGCTCTTCGGCTGGCTCGCGGTGCTGGCCGTCGTGTACGTCGGACTCTCCTTCAGCTTCCGCTTCGGCGCCCGCGCCGGCGAACGCGCCGCCGAACAGGCCGCGCACGCACTGCGGATCACCCTCGTACGGCGGGTCCTCGACCCCCGCGGCGGTGCCGAGCGCGGCCATCTGCCCGGTGAGCTGGCCAACATCGCCACCGAGGACGCCAAGCGGGTCGGCGCCGTCAACATGGCGGTCATGACCGGGATCTCGGCCCTCACCGGACTTCTGGTCAGCGCCGTGGCCCTGCTGCGGATCTCCGTCCTGCTGGGCCTGGTCGTCCTCCTCGGCACACCGCTGCTGCTCTGGCTCGGGCACCTGCTGAGCAAGCCCCTGGAGCGGCGCAGCGAGGCCGAGCAGGAGCGCGCCGCGTACGCCTCCGGGATCGCCGCCGACCTGGTGGCGGGACTGCGGGTGCTCAAGGGGATCGGGGCGCAGAGCGCCGCCGTCGAACGGTACCGGCGCACCAGCCGCGCCTCGCTGGGCGCCACGGTGCGGGCGGCGCGCGCGGAGGCCTGGCAGAGCGGGGTGGTGCTCACCCTGACCGGGGTCTTCATCGCGGTGGTCGCACTGATCGGCGGACGGCTCGCCACGGCGGGCGACATCACGCTGGGTCAGCTCGTCTCGGCGGTCGGCCTGGCGCTGTTCCTCCTGGGGCCGCTGGAGGTCTTCGCCTGGGTCAACGCCGAGTTCGCCCAGGGGCGGGCCTCCGCGGGACGCATCGCGGCCGTGCTCGCCGCGGAGCCCGACGTGCATCCCGGCGACCGCGCCCTGCCGGACCCGGTACGCGGCGGGCTGCGGCTGCGCGGCGTCACCCTCGGCGCCCTGCGCGAGGCCGACCTCGACGTGCGGCCCGGAGAACTGCTCGGCGTCGCCAGCACCGACCCGGCCGCCGCGCAGGCACTGCTCGCCTGCCTCGGCCGCACCACGGACCCGGAGGCCGGCGTCGTCGAACTGGACGGCGTACCCCTGCCGGAGCTCGACCCCGCGCGGCTGCGCACCGTGGTCCTCGTCGCGGCGCACGACGCCGACCTGTTCGAGGGCACGCTCGCCGACAACCTGGGCGGCACCGGGGACGACGACCTCGCGCTGGCCGCCGCCTGCGCGGACGAGGTGGCCCGGGCCCTGCCGCAGGGCACCGGCACCGAGGTCAGCGAGGGCGGCCGCTCGCTCTCCGGCGGCCAGCGCCAGCGCGTCGCGCTCGCCCGCGCCCTCGTCGCCGACCGCCCGGTACTCGTCGTGCACGACCCCACCACGGCGGTCGACGCGGTCACCGAGGCCCGCATCGCCGGCGGACTGCGCGAGCACCGCCGCGGCCGCACCACAGTGCTGGTCACCAACAGCCCGGCCCTGCTGTCCGTCGCCGACCGCGTCGTCCTCCTCGACGGCGGCCGGGTGGCGGCCGACGGCGCGCACGGCGACCTCGTGCACGGCGACGCGACCTACCGGACGGCGGTACTGGCATGACGACGGCATCGGGATCCGCGGCGCGGGAGCTGCTGCCCACGGCGACGCCCGCGCGGACGCGTGCCGCGGTACGGGAACTGCTGCGTCCGCACCGGGCGCTGGCGGTGGGCGGGGCCCTGGTGATGGTGGCGGCCACGACGGTGGGGCTGCTGACGCAGCCCCTGCTGGGGCACATCGTCGACCTGGTGACCGACCGGCGCCCGGCGGGGGCGCTGACACTGCCCGTGGTGCTGCTGGTGCTGGTCGCCGTGGCGCAGGGCGTGGCCACCGCCTCCGGCATGTCGCTGGTGTCACGGCTCGGCGAGACCGTGCTGGCCGAGCTGCGCGAGCGCTTCGTCGAGCGCGCGCTGTCGCTGCCGCTGGAGCGCCTGGAGCGGGCCGGTTCCGGCGACCTCAACTCCCGGGTGACGCGGGACGTGTCACGGGTGGCGGACGCGGTGCGCACCGCGCTGCCGGAACTGGTGCGCTCGGGGCTGTCGATCGTGCTGACGCTGGCCGCCCTCGCGGTGCTGGACTGGCGGTTCCTGCTGGCGGCACTGCTCGCGGTGCCCGTGCAGGCGCACACCGCGCGCTGGTACGTCCGCAACGCCACCCCGCTGTACGCCAAGGAGCGCATCGCCACCGGCGCCCAGCAGCAGCAGCTGCTCGACACCATCGGCGGCGCGGCGACCGTACGGGCCTACCGGGCCGAGGCCGGGCACACCGAGCGGGTCACCGAACGCTCCCGCTCGGCCGTCGACCTGACGCTGCGCGGGGTGCAGCTGGTGCTGCGCTTCTACAGCCGGCTGCACGTGGCCGAGTACACCGGGCTGGCCGCCGTGCTGGTCACCGGTTTCCTGCTGGTGCGCGGCGGCTCCGCGTCGATCGGCACGGCGACGGCGGCGGCCCTGTACTTCCACAGCCTGTTCGGCCCGGTGAACACCGCGCTGGTGCTGCTGGACGACGCACAGTCCGCGACCGCCGCCCTGGCCCGGCTGGTCGGCGTCGTCGACGAGCCGGCGCCCGTCGCCTCCGGAGCCGCGCCGGCCCAGGACGCTCCCGGCGTTCCCGGTGTTCCCGCCGTGACCGTGGAGGGCGTCGGCCACGCCTACGTGCCGGGACGGCCGGTGCTCACTGACGTGGACCTGGTGCTGCGGCCCAAGGAGAGGGTCGCCCTCGTCGGTGCCAGCGGCGCCGGCAAGACCACGCTCGCCAAGATCGTCGTCGGCATCCACCGGCCGTCGTCCGGCCGGGTCGACGTCGGCGGCGGCGAACCCGCGGAGACCGGGCGCACGGTCGCTCTGGTCACGCAGGAGGTGCACGTCTTCTCCGGGCCGCTCTGCGACGACCTGCGCCTGGCCCGACCGGACGCCACCGACGAGGAGCTGCGCGAGGCCCTGGAGCGGGTGGGTGCGCTCGGCTGGGCACAGGCGCTGCCCGAGGGCCTCGACACCGTCGTCGGCGAGGGCGGCCACCGCCTGACCGCCGACCGCTCGCAGCAACTCGCCCTCGCCCGGCTGGTGCTGGCCGATCCGCCGGTCGCCGTCCTCGACGAGGCCACCGCGGAGGCCGGCAGCGCCGGCGCCGGGCGGCTGGAGGAGGCCGCCGAGCGCGCGCTGGATGGCCGTACGGCCCTGGTCGTCGCGCACCGGCTCAGCCAGGCCGCCGCCGCCGACCGGGTGGTGGTGATGGAGGAGGGCCGCATCGCCGAGAGCGGCACCCATGACGAACTGCGCGCCGCCGGGGGGCCGTACGCCGCCCTGTGGCAGGCCTGGTCGGAGCACCGCAGCACCCCCCGGCCGTAGCGGCCGCCGCCGCCCCTGAACCAACCCGTCCAGAACCGAAACGAACAGAAGGATCACCCGATGCCCCGCGCCAACAGAGCCACCCGGTTCGCCGGACTGCTCGCCTCCGTACTGATGCTCGTCGGTGCGGTAGCCGCCTGCAGCTCCTCCGACTCGCCCTCCGACGCGTCGAAGCCGGGCTCCGGCTCCACCAAGGCGTCGGCGGGCAACGCCTTCCCCGTCACGATCGCCCACAAGTACGGCAGCACCACGATCAAGTCCGAGCCCAAACGCGTGGTCACCGTGGGCCTCACCGACCAGGACGCCGTCCTCGCGCTCGGCACCGTCCCGGTCGGCACCACCGAGTGGATCGGCGGCTACAAGGGCGCCTTCGGCCCCTGGGCGCAGGACAAGCTGGGCTCCGCCGCGGCGCCCACGGTCCTGAAGGACACCGGCACCGGGCCGCAGGTCGAGAAGATCGCCGCCCTCAGGCCCGATCTGATCCTCGCCCTGTACTCGGGCCTGACCAAGGCGCAGTACGACACGCTGTCGAAGTTCGCTCCGGTCGTGGCCCAGCCCAAGGAGTTCAACGACTACGGCATCCCGTGGCAGCAGCAGACCGAGACCATCGGCAAGGCGCTCGGCAAGCCCGGGGAGGCCACGAAGCTCGTCGAAGCCGTCGAGGCGAAGTTCGCCGAGGCCAAGAAGGCGCACCCCGAGTTCGCCGGCGCCACCACGGTGATGGCCACCCCGTACGAGGGCACCTTCGTCTACGGCAGCCAGGACGCCCGCTCGCGGCTGCTGGCCGACCTCGGGCTGAAGCTCCCGGCCGACCTGGACAAGGTGATCGGCGACCAATTCGGCGCCAACATCAGCAAGGAGCGGACCGACCTGCTCGACCAGAGCGTCGCGGTGTGGATCGTGCCAGACACCACCACGGCCGTCGCGAAGCTGCACGAGGACAAGCTGTACGCCGACCTGAAGGTCGTGAAGGAAGGCCGCGAGGTCTTCGTCGAGGAGTCCGGCGACTACGGCAACGCGGTGTCCCTGTCGACCGTGCTGAGCATCCCCTACGTGCTCGACCGCCTCGTCCCGCAGCTCGCCGCCGCGGTGGACGGCGACCCGGCCACGAAGGTGGAGCAGCCCGCGTCCTGATCACCCCGCCCCGCGGTGCTCCGTACGCCGCCGGGCCGAGGCCGGGCAACCCGGGGCCGGGGCCCGCTCTGCACGCAGAGCGGGCCCCGGCCCGTGTGCCACGCGCTACCGGGCGTCGGTGTCCGGCACGTCCCCGGCGATACGTTCGAGCAGGTCCCGAGCCTCGGCGGTCCGGCGGTGGTCCGGGCCGAACGTCGCCAGGCACGCATCATGCGCGGTCACGGCCCTGCTGAGGGCTTCGCGTTCACGGCCGAGCCCTTGGAGGGCGGTGGCCAGGGCCAGTTCGACCGCACCGGTCTCCGCTCGGTGCTGCTGCGCGGACATGCCGCGGCGCAGGTCGTCGGCGCGTTCCGCCTCGGCGAGTGCCTCTTCGTGACGGGCCTGGGCGTTGAGGCTGCGGGCCAGGCCGAGTCGCAGGACCAGAGCGAACCGGTCATGCTCCGGATGGGCCGCGAGGGCGTCGCGGACGAGGGCCTCCGCTTCCGCGTGACGGCCCTGCGCGGTGAGCGCGAAGACCAGTCCGTTGCGTGCGGCCGCCGCCGTGTTCAGCATGTCCGGGCCGGTGCCGCGGGCCGCTACCCCTACGACGGCCCGGCATTCCGCCTCGCATTCGGCGTGCCGGCCGAGCGCGCTGAGTGCCTGCGCGCGATCCGAACGCAGCTTCAGGGTCAGCATGTGCTCGGCGCCGAAGGTCCTTCCGAACACGGGCAGCAGTTCGTCGTACGCGGTGACGGCCTCGGCGTGACGGCCCTGGGCCCCCACCGCCAGGGCGGCGAAGCTCAGGGCCAGCGGTGCGTACGGGGTGCCGCGCTGCCCGGTCCAGGCAGCCGCCACGGCACGGGCCTCGGTCTCCGCCTCGGCGTAACGCCCCGCCGTGTAGAGCGCGATGACCTCGTCCACGGGGGAACTCGTGGGCCGATCCGCCTCGTGTCGGCCGCGCGGCCGGAAGAGTCTCATGCCCGAAGCGTACGGATCAAGCGCCCGCACCTCCCCATGTGGTGCAGGGACGTACGGGAGGGGGCCGCCCCGCGGGGCGGCCCCCTCCCGGCCTCTTTCCGTGCGTTCCCGGTCAGCGGCCTTCGACGAGGCTCTTCGGGCGCAGGTCCGTCCAGTTGGTCTCGATGTACTCCAGGCATTCCTGGCGGGCGGCCGGGCCGTGGGCGACGGTCCAGCCGGCCGGGACGGCGACGAAGTCCGGCCACAGGCTGTGCTGGCCCTCGGCGTTGACCAGGACGGAGTAGACGCCGTCGGGGTTCTCGAAGGGGTTGCTGCTCATCGGGTGGTTTCCTTCCGTGTGACCAGGGCCTCAAGGGCCCGGAACCAGGTCTGCGCCAGATCCCGGACGGCCTCCTCGGTGAGGAGTTCGCCGGCGTAGGCCCAGTGGGCGCTCAGCTCGGGGCCGCCGGGGCGGTCCTCGGTGAGGGCGTTGAGGGTGAGGGCGTGGGACATCGGCATCCCGGGGTCGGCGTCGAGGTCGGCGGCGTCGCCCTCCGGCGCGTACGACCAGTCGGCGGCCTCGGGGACGTCGAAGCGGCCCATGTAGTTGAACTCGATCTGCGGCTCGGCGAGCCGGGCCAGCTCCGGACCGGTGACCGGGTTGAGGTACCGCAGCAGGCCGTGTCCGACGCCGCCGGTGGACAGGCCCGTCAGGTGCTCGCGGACGCGGGCGACTGCCTCGTCGGGGTCGGGGCCCGCCGGGCCCGGGTCGAGGCGGACCGGTACGACGCTGGTGAACCAGCCGATGGTGCGGGACAGGTCGGCGTTGCCGGCGAGTTCCTCCTCGCGGCCGTGGCCTTCGAGGTCGACGAGGACGGCGGTGCCGGGCTCCGCGCCGAGCAGCCGGGTCCGCCAGTCGGCGACGGCCTGCGCGAAGGCGGTCAGCAGCACGTCGTTGACGCTCGCGCCGTACGCTGCGGGCACCCGCCCGAGCAGCGGCCCGGTGACCTCGGCGGGCAGGGTCAGCGACAGGTAGCGGGTGCTCTCCACGGTGTCGCGTGCCGTGTCCAGCGGCCGCGCCAGCGGCAGGCCCGCGCCGTCCGCGAGGACCGAGGTCCACCGGGGCAGTTCGTCCTCGCGGGAGGGATCGAGGGCGCGGGCGGTGAGCAGTTCGGACCAGCGGCGGAAGGAGACGTCCACGGGGGGCAGCTCCGGTGCGCGGCCGGCCGCGACGGCCGCCCAGGCGGTCTGGAGGTCGGGGAGCAGGATGCGCCAGGTCACGCCGTCGACGACGAGGTGGTGCAGGAGCAGCAGCAGCCGTCCCGGACGTCCGGGCCCGGCGTCGAACCACACCGCGCGCACCATGTCGCCGGTGTCGGGGTCGAGTCCGGCGCGCGCGGTGACCGCGTGGGCGGAGATCGCCTCCCGCAGCGCGGTGTCGTCCGCGCCGGAGACGTCTGCGCGGGCGAGCCAGGACGCCACGTCGACGGTGCCCGGGGCGGGCACGCGCAGCGCCCACTGCTCGCCGCTGTCGCCCCTGTGGCACGGCTGGGTGCGGGTGCGTTCCAGGCGGGCGCGGAGCATGTCGTGCCGGTCGGCCACTGCGCGGAGGATCGCCAGCAGGCCGTCCTCGTCCAGGTCCGCCGGGGTCTGCAGGAAGGCGGCCTGGTGGTAGCCCCAGATCGGGCCGCCGCGCTCGCGCAGGGCGTGCATGATCGGGGTGAGCGGGACGAGGCCGGTGCCGTCGTCGTGGGTGCGGACCAGGTCGTCGCCCGCGAGCGGGACGGCGACCTCGGCGAGCGAGGCCACGTCGCGGTGCTGGAACACCTGGCGGGGGGTAATCCGCAACCCGGCCGCGCGGGCCCGGCTGACGAACTGCATCGCCACGATGCTGTCGCCGCCGAGGGCGAAGAAGTCGTCGTCGGTGCCGACGGCCTGGGCGGGCAGGCCCAGCACCTCGGCGACGATGCCGCACAGGGTGCGTTCGGTGTCGTTGCCGGGCCTGCGGCCGCCCGTGCCCGCGGTGAAGTCGGGGGCGGGCAGCGCCTTGCGGTCCAGCTTGCCGTTGGACAGCAGCGGCAGCCGCTCCAGGACGACCACGGCGGCCGGGACCATGTACTCCGGCAGGGTCGCCGCCACGTGGGCGCGCAGCGCGGCGGGCTCGGCGGTGCGGCCCTCGGCGGGGACGACGTAGCCGACCAACTGCCGGACGCGGGGCCGGTCCTCGCGGGCGGTAACGACGACCCGGGCCACGGTGGCGTGCGCGGCGAGGGCGGCCTCGACCTCGGCGAGCTCGACCCGGTAGCCGCGGATCTTGACCTGGTCGTCGGAGCGGCCGGAGTACTCCAGCTGCCCCTCCTCGGTCCACCGCGCGAGGTCGCCGGTGCGGTACATCCGGGCACCGGGCGGCCCGTACGGGTCGGCGACGAACCGCTCCGCCGTCAGGTCGGGGCGACCGAGGTAGCCGCGGGCGAGTCCGGCGCCGGACAGGTACAGCTCGCCGGTGACGCCGGGCGGGACCAGACGCAGCGAGGCGTCCAGGACGTACGCCCGGGTGCCCCGCACCGCGCGGCCGACGACGGGACGGTCGCTGTCGGCGACCCGTCCGACGAGGGCGTCGACGGTGGCCTCGGTGGGCCCGTACAGGTTGAAGGCCTCGGTGGACTCCAGCGCCGCCAGGCGCGACCAGAGGGCGTCCGGCACGGCCTCGCCGCCGACGCCGACCACCGCCAGCGGGCAGTTCCCGTCGCGGATCAGTCCGGCGTCCGCCATCTGGGCGAGCAGCGACGGGGTGACCTCGATGAAGTCCAGCCCCTCGGCGCGGATCAGGGCGGCGAGCTGCTCCGCGTCGCGGCGCGTCTCGTCGTCCACGATGTGCAGCGCGTGCCCGTCCAGCAGCCACAGCTGCGGCTGCCAGGACGCGTCGAAGGAGAACGACCAGGCGTGGCCGACCCGCAGGTGGCGACGCCCGGTCAGCTCCTTGGCGCGGTCGTGGAGGTCGTGTTGGTGACTGTGGAAGAGGTTGGCGAGACTGCGCTGGGTGACGACGACGCCCTTGGGGCGGCCCGTCGAGCCCGAGGTGTGGATGACGTACGCCGGGTGGTCGGGGGCCGGTGCCTGCGGGGCCGCCTCGGGCAGCCCGTCGAGGGCGTCCAGGTGCAGCACCGGGACGCCGGTGTCCGGCAGGGACGCGGCGAGTTCCCGCGTGGTGAGGATCAGCCGCGGCGCCGCGTCGGCGAGCATGTCGAGCACGCGGTCGGCGGGCAGGTCGGGGTCGACGGGCAGGTAGGCGGCGCCCGCCGTCATGACGGCCAGGATCGCCGTGATGTGGTCGGCGGTACGGGGCAGCGCCAGCGCCACGATGCCCTCGGGGCCCGCGCCCGCGCCGGCCAGCACGCGGGCCAGCCGGTCGGTGCGTGCGGCCAGTTCGGCGAACGTCCACGTCACGGACGGGTCGGTGACGGCGACCGCGTCCGGGGACGCGGCGGCCTGCGCCGCGAAGAGGGCGGGGACGGTGGCGTGGCCGGCCCGCGGGAGCAGGGCCGCGTCGTTCCAGGTCTCCAGCAGCAGGCGCCGGTCGGCGTCGCTGAGGATGTCGATGCGGCCGACGGCGGCGTCCGGGTCGGCGGCCATCGCCGACAGGACGGAGAGCATCGCCGAGGCGATGCGCCCGGCGGCGGCCGGGGTGAACAGGTCCGGGCGGAACTCGGCCGTCAGGCGCAGGCGTTCGTCGGGTTCGACGGCCCAGGCGAACGGGTAGTGCGTGGAGTCCTCGTGCTCGCGCACCGACAGGCGCAGGGCTGCCTCGTCGACGCCCCCCGTCTCCTCCGCCACCGGGTAGGACTCGAAGACCATCAGCGTGTCGAAGAGGTCGCCGAGCCCGGCGCCGCGCTGGATGTCGGCGAGGCCCAGGTGCTGGTGCGGCAGCAGGCGTGACTGCTCGTCCTGGAGGCGGTCCAGCAGGGCGCCGACCGGCTCCTGCGGGCGCAGCCGGACGCGTACGGGCACGGTGTTGATGAACAGGCCGATCATCGACTCGACGCCGTCCAGCTCCGGCGGACGGCCCGCGACCGTCGCGCCGAACACCACGTCGTCGCGGCCGGTCAGCCGGGACAGCACGACCGACCAGGCGGCCTGGACGAGGGTGTTGACGGTGAGCCCGCGGCGCCGGGCGAGCGCTCCCAGCGCCTCCGTCAGCTCCTCGTCGGCCTCGACGGTGTGGGTGAGCGGCACGACCGGCGCCCGGCCTGCGTCGGCGGGCACCAGGTGGGTGGGCTCCTCCAGCGCGTCCAGGGCCGCGGCCCAGGCGGCCGCGGAAGCCGCCGTGTCCTGCGCGGCGAGCCAGCGCAGGTAGTCGCGGTAGGGGGCGCCGGCGGGCGGCGTGGCCCCGTCGTACAGGGCGGTCAGCTCCGTCATCAGGCGGGGCACCGACCAGCCGTCGAGCAGCAGGTGCTGGTGGGACAGGACGAGGCGGTGGGCGCCCTCGCCCGTCCTGGCCAGCAGCAGCCGCAGCAGCGGCGGTTCGGCGGGGTCGAAGCGGCGGCGTTCCTGCAGCAGCAGACGCTCCCACTCCTGCCCGGCGTCCGGGACGGCGGTGAGGTCGACGTGGCGCCACGGCAGCTGCACCGAGCGCGGCACGACGGCCACCGGGCGGCCGGAGGACAGGTAGCGGAAGCCCGCGCGAAGGCTCTCGTGCCGGTCGAGCAGGGCCTGCCCGGCGGCGCGCAGCCGCTCGGGGTCGGGCTCGCCCTCGATGTCGTACGACACCTGGACGGTGTAGACGTCGGGGCCCTGGTCGCCGGAGTCGAAGGAGGCGTGGAAGAGCAGGCCGGCCTGGAGCGGGGTGAGCGGCAGCAGCTCGGCCGATCCGGCGCCGGGGAGTTCGGCGCGCTCGGCGTCGGTGAGGCCGGGCAGCAGCTCGGTGTCGCCGGCGGTGTCCTCGCGGACGGTGTCGACGGCGACGGCCGCCAGGCCCGCGGGGGTCTTGTGGCGGAAGACGTCGCGCGGCGTGATCGTCAGCCCGGCGGCGCGGGCCCGGACGACGAGCTGCATGGCGACGATGCTGTCGCCGCCGAGGGTGAAGAAGTCGTCGTCGGCGCCGACCCGTTCGAGGCCGAGGACGGCGGCGACGAGCTCGCACATGCGCTCCTCGCGCGGGGTGCGGGGCGCGGTTGCGGTGACCTGGGCGGCGAAGTCCGGCGCGGGCAGGGCGGCGCGGTCGAGCTTGCCGTTCGGCGTGAGCGGGAGCTCGTCCAGGACCATGAAGGCGGCGGGCACCATGTGCTCCGGCAGCGCGGCGGCCGCGTGGGCGCGCAGCGCCGCCGTGCCGGCGTCCCGTCCCGGGGCGGGGACGACGTACGCCACCAGGCGCTCGTCGCGCAGCAGGACGGTGGCCGAGGCGACCGCGGGATGCCCGGTCAGCGCTCCCTCGATCTCGCCCGGTTCGACGCGGAAGCCGCGCAGCTTGACCTGGTCGTCGACGCGGCCCAGGTAGTCCAGCTCTCCCTCGCGCGTCCAGCGCGCCAGGTCGCCGGTGCGGTACATCCGGCTCCCGGGCTCCCCGTACGGGTCGGCGACGAACCGTTCGGCGGTCAGCCCTGCCCGGCCGAGGTAGCCGCGCGCCAGCTGCACGCCCGCGAGGTACAGCTCACCCGGCACGCCCGGGGGAACCGGGCGCAGCGAGGCGTCCAGCACATAGGTGCGGGTGTTCCACACCGGGCGGCCGATCGGGACGGCGGTGGCCCCCGGCGTGACGTGCCGGGCGGTGACGTCGACGGACGCCTCCGTGGGCCCGTACAGGTTGTGCAGCCCGGCCGTGCCCAGCACCTCGTGGAAACGGGCGGCGAGCGGGGCGGGCAGCGCCTCGCCGCTGCAGATCACACGGCGCAGTCCCGTGCAGCCGGCCGCGGCCGGCTCGTCGAGGAAGGCGCGCAGCATCGACGGCACGAAGTGCGCCGTGGTGACGCCGCTGTCCTGGATCAGCCTGGCGAGGTAGGCCGGGTCCTTGTGGCCCTCGGGGCGGGCCACGACGAGCGTCGCGCCGGTGATCAGCGGCCAGAAGAACTCCCAGACCGACACGTCGAAGCTCGACGGCGTCTTCTGCAGCACGCGGTCGTCGGCGGTCAGGCCGTAGGTGTCCTGCATCCACAGCAGGCGGTTGACGATGCCCTCCTGCGGTACGACGACGCCCTTGGGGCGGCCGGTCGAGCCGGAGGTGTAGATGACGTAGGCGGGCCGGCGCGGGTCGTACGCCTGCGGGAGCGGGCCGGTGGCGGCGTCCGCCGCCGCGGCGCCGTCGGCGTCGACCAGGAGGCGCGGCGCGTCGGTGTCCGGCAGGTCGACGCCGTCGGTGGTCACCACACACACCGGACGGGCGTCGGCGAGCATGAACGCCAGCCGCTCCGCCGGGTAGTCGGTGTCGAGCGGCAGGTAGGCGCCGCCCGCGCGGTGGACGGCGAGCAGGGTGACGACCAGGGCCGCCGAGCGCGGCAGCGCGACGGCCACCGTGGACTCCGGGCCGACGCCCGCGCCCGCGAGGACGTGGGCGAGGCGTTCGACACGGGCCTCCAGCTCCGCGTATCCGACCGGGGTGTCCTCCACCAGCAGCGCGGGCGCGGACGGGGTCGCGGCGGCCTGGGTGCGGAACAGCTCGGGGAGGGTGAGGCCGGGCACGGCGTGGCCGGTGGCGTTCCACTCCCCCAGGACGCGGGTGCGTTCGTCGTCCTCCAGTACGTCCAGGTGCCCGACGGGCCGCTCGGGTGCGGCGGCGGCCTGCTCCAGCAGGCGTTCCATGCGGCGGGCGAGGAGTTCGGCGGTCGGCCGGTCGAAGAGGTCGGCGCTGTACTCGATCCAGCCCTGGATGCCGTTGCCCTCGCCCTGCTCGACGAAGTCGAAGCTGAGGTCGAACTTGGCGGTGTCCTGGCCGACCGGCTCCGGGCGTGCCGTGAGGCCCGGCAGCACGGGGGTGCCGGCGCGCTCGGCGAGATGGACGACCATCACCTGGAAGAGCGGGTGCCGGGCCAGCGAACGGCCCGGGTTGAGGGCTTCGACCAGCCGCTCGAAGGGCAGCTCCTGGTGCTCGTACGCGGCGAGGTCGGCCGTCCGGACGCGGCGCAGCAGCTCCGCGAAGCCGGGCTCGCCGGACAGGTCGGTGCGCAGCACGAGGGAGTTGACGAAGAAACCGACGAGGTCCTCCAGGCGCTCGTCCGCGCGTCCGGAGACGGGCGCGCCGAGCGGGATGTCCTCGCCCGCGCCGAGCCGGTGCAGCAGGGCGGCGACGGCGGCCTGGGAGACCATGAACATGCTGGCGCACTCGCGACGGGCGAGCGCGCGCAGGGCGCGTTCCAGTTCGGGCCGGATCGTGAAGCCCACGGTGCCGCCGGTGTGCGAGGACTCCTGGGGGCGCGGCCGGTCGGTGGGCAGCGCCAGTTCCTCGGGGAGGCCGCGCAGGGTCTCCGTCCAGTAGGCGAGCAGATCGTCGCCGGAGTGCTCCAGCAGCTCGCGCTGCCAGAGCGTGTAGTCGGCGTAACTCACCGGCAGTGGCGCCCAGTCGGGGGCGCTGCCCGCGGCGCGCGCGGCGTAGGCGGTGCCGAGGTCGGCGAGCAGGGCCCGGTCGGACCACTCGTCGGTGGCGATGTGGTGCAGCACGAGCAGCAGCAGGTGCTCGTCAGGACCGGTCGCGGACAGGTGGGCGCGCAGCGGCAGTTCGCGTTCCAGATCGAACGGCCGTGCGGCGATCCGGGGCAGCTCGTCCGGGGCCGCGGTGCCGAGCGTCACACGCGCCCGCTCCGGGGCCAGGACGTGCTGGTGGGGCACGCCGTCCACGGCCGGGAAGAGCGTGCGCAGGGTGGTGTGGCGGGCGACGAGGTCGTTCAGCGCCGCTTCGAGCGCGGCACGGTCCAGGGCGCCGGTCAGGCGCCAAGCGGCCGGGAGGTTGTACGAGGGGTCGGCGGCGTCGACCTGGTGCAGCAGCCACAGCCGGCGCTGGGCCGAGGAGAGCGGCAGCCGCTCGGGCAGGGCGCGGCCCGCGGTCAGGGCCGGGCGCTCCTGCGCGCCCTGACCGTCCAGCAGGGCGGCGAGCCGGGCGACGGTGGGCGCGTCGAATACGGCGCGCAGCGTCACCTCGATACCCAGCGCGGTACGGATGCGGCTGATCAGGCGCATCGCGAGCAGCGAGTGGCCGCCGAGGACGAAGAAGTCGTCGTCGATGCCGACCCGTTCCAGGCCCAGCACGGCGGCGAACTGCTCGGCGAGCAGCTCTTCGCGCGGGGTGCGGGGCAGGCGTCCGCCGACCGCCGACGACAGGTCGGGGGCGGGCAGCGCGGCCCGGTCCAGCTTGCCGTTGACGGTGCGCGGCAACGCCGCCAGGTGCACGAACGCGGCGGGCACCATGTGCTCGGGCAGCGCGGCGGCGACACGGGCGCGCAGCGCGGCGGGGTCGGGCTCGTGGCCGGGGGCGGGGACGACGTACGCGACGAGGCGCGGCACGCCGGGGGTGTCCTCGCGGACGACGACGGCGGCCGTGGACACACCGGGATCGGCGGTGAGGACGGACTCGATCTCGCCGGGCTCCACGCGGAAGCCGCGGATCTTGACCTGGTCGTCGGTACGGCCCAGGTACTCAAGGGTGCTGTCGGCCCGGCGTCGCGCCAGGTCGCCCGTGCGGTACATGCGGTCACCGGGGGTGCCGTACGGGTCGGCCACGAACCGCTCGGCCGTCAGGTCCGGCCGGCCGAGGTAGCCGCGGGCCAGGCCCGCTCCGGCGAGGTAGAGCTCGCCGGGCACGCCGAGCGGTGCCGGGCGCAGCCGCTCGTCGAGGACATACGCGCGGGTGTTGTCCAGCGGCGCCGCCCACTCCGGGGCCCCGCTGTGGCGTCCGTAGGCGTCGACGGAGGCCTCGGTGGGCCCGTACAGGTCGTGCACGTGGGTGCCGGGGAGCTCGGACAGCCGCTGCCACAGGGCGGGCGGGGTGGCCTCGCCGCCGACGGTGAGGACGGCGGGCGCGTAGCCGCCCGCGGCGAGGAAGCCGTGGTGGGTCAGCTCGCCCAGGTAGGTCGGGGTGAGGTCGACGTAGTCGGTGCCGGTCTCCGCCAGGTGCGCGAGGAGCGCGGCCGGTTCCGTCATCGTCGTCTCGTCCACGACGTGCAGTTCGTGGCCCGCCAGCAGCCACAGCAGCGGGTCCCAGGAGGCGTCGAAGCTGAACGAGGCGGTGTGCGCGGCCTTCAGGACGTCGCGGCCGGTGGCACGGACCGCCGGTTCGACCATGTCGCGCAGGTGGGCGCCGAAGAGGTTGGACAGGCCCCGGTGGGTGCCGACGACGCCCTTGGGGGTACCGGTGGAGCCGGAGGTGTAGATGGTGTACGCGGCCCCCAGCGCCGGGTACCCGGCCGGGCGTGCGAACTCGGCTTCGGGCAGCGGCCCGTCGAGCAGCAGCCGCGCGACGCCCGGCATGGCCGGCAGGCGTTCGGCGAGGTCGGCGGTGGTGAGCAGGCAGACCGGGCCCGCGTCACGGAGCATGAACTCCAGCCGGTCGGCGGGCAGGGCGGGATCGAGCGGCAGGTATGTGGCGCCCGAGGCGAGCACGCCGAGGATCGCCGGGACCATGGCGTGCCGCGGCAGCGCGAGGCCCACCACCGTGCCCTCGGCCGCGCCGTGCGCACGGACCAGGGCGGCCAGGGCGCCGACCCGGTCGCCCAGTTCGGCGAAGGTCAGCGTGCCGGAGGCGGTCACCACGGCCGTCCGCTCCGGGTGGGCCCGGACGGTGTCGGCGAGGATCTCGGGCACCGCCCGGGTCTCCGCGCCGTGCCGCGCGGTGTCGTTCCAGGCGACGGCGGCGGCCTCGTGCTCGGCGGGCGTGAGCAGGTCGAACTCCGCCAGCGGGAGGTCCGGGTGGGCCGCGGCCTGCCGCAGCAGCAGGACCAGCCGGGCGACGAGCAGCGCGGCGGTGGCCTCGTCGGCCAGGTCGGTCGCGTACTCCAGCAGCAGGGCCAGCGGGTGTGCCTCGCCGTGGTCGACGAAGGTGAAGTCGAGGTCGAACTTGGCCGTGCCGGTGTCCATGTCGAACCACTCGGTGGGCAGCCCGAAGACGTCGGGGTCGCCGTCCGGGCGGTGGTGGTAGCCCAGCATCACCTGGAACAGCGGGTTGCGCCCCGCCGCGCGCGGCGGGTTCACCGCCTCCACGACCCGGTCGAAGGGCATGTCCTGGTGCTCGAAGGCTTCCAGCGCCGACTCGCGCACCCGGCCCAGCACTTGACGGAACGTCAGCGCGTCGCCGGACAGGTCGGTGCGCAGCACGAGGGTGTTGACGAAGAAGCCGACGAGGTCGTCGAGGCCGCTGTCGGTACGGCCGGCGATGGGCGCGCCGAGCGGGACGTCCTCGCCCGCGCCGAGCCGGTGCAGCAGCGCGGCGGTCGCGGCCTGGAACAGCATGAACATGCTGGTGCCGGTCGCGGTGGACAGCTCCCGCAGTTCCCGGCCCAGTTCCACGGGCACCTCACCGTGCACGATCGCGCCGGCGCCGGTGGGCGCGGCGGGACGCGGCCGGTCGAGCGGCAGCGCCAGCTCCTCGGGCAGGTCGCGCAACCGCTCGGTCCAGTAGGCGAGCTGTGTGTCACCGACGGTGCCGAGCAGGCGCTCCTGCCAGAGGGTGTAGTCCGCGTACTGGACGGGCAGCGGCTGCCAGGCCGGGGCGGAGCCCGCGGCGCGGGCGGTGTAGGCGGCGGTCAGGTCCGTCATGAAGGGGCGGTCGGACCACTCGTCGGTGGTGATGTGGTGCAGTACGACGGCCACCACGTGGTCGTCGGCGCCGACCCGGAACACCTCGCAGCGCAGCGGCAGTTCCGTCGCCAGGTCGAAGGGGCGGCGCTGGGCGGCCTCGATCAGCCCCGGGAGCTCGGACCCGGCGCAGTCGGCGACGCTGAACCCGGGCAGCGCCTCGGCGGCGGGGACGATCCGCTGGTACGGCGCGCCGTCCTGCTCGCCGATCAGGGTGCGCAGCGCCTCGTGGCGCCCCGCGACGTCGCCCAGGGCCCGGCACAGGGCGTCGGTGTCCAGGGCGCCGCGCAGCCGGAAGACGAGCGGGAAGTTGTACGCGGCGCCGCCGCCGGTGAGGCGTTCCACCAGCCACAGGCGGCGCTGCGCGGCGGAGAGCGGCACGAATGCGGGCCGTTCGGCGGCCTCGGTGAGCGCGGGGCGGGCGGGCCGTCCGGCGTCGGCGCGCTCCGCGAGCCGGGCGGGCGTCGGGGCCTCGAAGAGGTCGCGGATGGCGAGTTCGGCGCCGAGTTCGGTGCGGGCCCGGCTGACCAGGCGGGTGGCGAGCAGCGAGTGGCCGCCCAGGTCGAAGAAGTCGTCCTCGGCGCCCACCGACGGCAGGGCCAGCACCTCGGCGAACAGGCGGCACAGCACCTCTTCCTGCGGGGTGCGCGGTCCGCGTCCGCCGCCGAGGGCCACGGCCGGCTCGGCGTCGGGCAGCGCCCGCACGTCGAGCTTGCCGTTGGCGTTCATCGGCAGCCGGTCGAGGGTGACGAAGGCGGCCGGGACCATGTACTCGGGCAGTTCGCGCTTCAGGTCCTCGCGCAGCACGCGCACGAGGGCGCTCGCGTCGCGGGCCGCCGCCGGTTCGTTGGCGTACGGTGCGCTGCCGCCGCCCGCCCGGTACAGCCCGGCGGTCGTGCCGGTGGCGCCGGCGGGGACGAACACGGCCTCGTAGGTGCCCGTCTCGGCACCCCACGTGGTGAGCACGCGGTAGCCGAGACCGGCGCCCAGTTCGTGCAGGGCCTCCGGGTCGACGCCGTCCGGACGGACGCGGCCGTCCGGCACGCCGGTGACGCGCAGCCGCTCGGGGCGCTCCTCGCGCAACCGCTCGGGAAGCCCGGGCGACCACGCCGCCACGGACTCATCGCCCAGCCACACGGAGGCCTCGCCTCGGTAGAGCACGGCGTCGTAGCGGTGCCGGGTCAGCTCGTTGTGGTGACGTCCGCGCTTGGTGCGCAGGTCGAGGCCGTAGCCGAGGTGCGCGAAGAAGTCCGGGTCGACCAGGAGTTCCTTCTCCAGGCGCAGGCCGCGTTCCACGGCCCGCCCGAACTCCGCTCCGCCGGTACCCCGGGCGCGCTGGATCTCGGTGTGGAAGGTGCGGGCCAGCCGTAGGTTGCGGACGTCGCCGACGAAGAGCGCGCCGCCGGGGACGAGCAGCTCCATGGCTCCGCGCACGACCGACTCCAGGTAGGCCGCGCTGGGGAAGTACTGGATGACGGAGTTGATGACGATCGTGTCGAAGTACCCGGTGGGCAGCCCCTGCAGGTCGTCGGCGGGACGGCAGCGCAGCTCCACCTTGGCGGCGAGCTCCGGGTCCCGCCGGAGCTCCTCGCCGATCTTGCGGATGACGGGGGCGGCGAAGTCGGTGGCCCAGTACGCCTCGGCTTCCGGGGCCAGCCGGGACAGCAGCAGGCCGGAGCCGACGCCGATCTCCAGGACGCGGCGCGGGCGCAGTTCGCGGATGCGGGCGAGGGTGGCCTCGCGCCACTCGTGCATGTCCTCGAAGGGGATGGGCCGCCCGTCGTAGGAGCTGTCCCAGCCCGCGTACTCCTCGGTGAAGACGGCGGTGGAGATCTCCTCGTACTCGTCGGAGTAGATCTCCTGCCACTCGCCGACCTGGGCGCGCTCGGTGGACTCGCGCTCGGCGGCCTCGGCGGGGGCGGGGACGACGTAGCCGATCAGCCGGTCGTCGCGGACGACGACGGCGGCCTGCGAGACGCGCGGGTGGCGGCTGAGGGCGGTCTCGATCTCGCCGGGCTCGACGCGGTAGCCGCGGATCTTGACCTGGTCGTCGGTACGGCCGAGGAAGTCCAGGTTGCCGTCGGCATTGCGCCGCACCAGGTCGCCGGTGCGGTACATCCGCTCGCCGGGCTCGCCGAAGGGGTCGGCGACGAACCGCTCGGCGGTCAGGCCGGGCCGGTCGAGGTAGCCGCGGGCCAGGCCGATGCCCGCGATGTACAGCTCGCCGGGGACGCCGTCGGGCACCGGGCGCAGCCAGGCGTCGAGGATGTGGGCGCGGGTGCCGCGGATGGGGCGGCCGACGGTGGGCGTGGCGCTGTCGTGGGTGCCGCCGCCGAGGGTGTTGATGGTGTACTCGGTCGGGCCGTACAGGTTGTAGCCGTAACTCCCCGGGGTGTCGCGCAGTCGCGTCCAGACCGTCTCGGGGACGGCTTCGCCGCCGAGCAGCACCAGCGGCGGGACGTGCCCTTCGAGCAGGCCCTCCTCGATGAGCAGCCGGGCGTAGGTCGGGGTGACGTTGACGACGTCGATGCGGTGCCGTTCGCAGTAGGCGGTCAGCGCGTGGGCGTCACGCCGCAGCTCCTCGTCGCAGACGTGCACTTCGTGACCCTCGACGAGCCACAGCAGCTCCTCCCACGACATGTCGAAGGCGAAGGAGACGGTGTGCGCGACGCGCAGCCGCCGGCCCCCCGCCGCGGCGATCGCCGGCTCGAAGATCTCCTTCTGGTGGTTGAGCTGCATGTTCGTCAGGCCCCGGTAGGGGGTGACGACGCCCTTGGGGCGGCCGGTGGAGCCCGAGGTGTAGATGACGTACGCGGGGTGCTCCAGGCTGAAGTCCGCGACGACCGGGGCGTCGGACAGCTCCGCCAGCTCGGCGGCGACGGCCGGGTCGTCGAGCAGGACCCGCGGGGTGCCGGCGTCCAGGGTGGCCGAGACGGCCGCGTTGGTCAGGAGCAGCAGGGGCCGGGCGTCCTCCAGCATCAGGGAGAGCCGGTCGGCCGGGTGGTCCAGCTCCAGCGGCAGGTAGGCGGCGCCGGTCCGCAGCACCGCGAAGAGGGCCACGACCATCTCCGCGGAGCGGGACAGGCCGAGCGCGACGACCTTCTCCGGGCCCGCGCCGCGGGCGAGCAGCAGCCGGGCGGTGCGGTTCACGGCGGCGTCGAGTCCGGCGTAGGTGAGGGTGCGCTCGCCGAAGACGAGGGCGGTGGCGTCCGGGGTGCGGGCGGCCTGCGCGGCGAGGAGGTCGGCGATGGTCTCGGTGGGCTCCGGGACCCGGCTGCCGGCCCACTCCCGCTCCAGGGCCGCGTGTTCGGCGGGCAGCAGCGGGTCGAGACGGCCGACGGAGGCCGTCAGGTCCTGCGCCATGCCCTCCAGCAGGAGGGTGAAGCGATCCAGCAGCGCGCGAGCGGCCTCGTGCGGGACGACGTCGGGCCGGTGCGCGAGGGTGACCAGGACGCGCTGCCCCGGCGTCACGATCAGGTTGACGGGGTAGTGCGTGGCGTCGGCGTTGGCGACGGCGGTGGCGCCGTGCTCGGCGCGCAGCCGCTCCAGACGGTCCTCGGTGTCGTTGTTGCGCAGCACGAAGAGGGTGTCGAACAGCCGCCGGTGGCCGGTCTCGGCCTGCAGCACACCCAGGCCCAGGTACTCGTACGGCATCAGTTCCAGGCGCTCGCCCTGGATGCGCCGCAGCAGGTCGAGGACGGGTTCCGCCGGGTCGAGGGCGACGCGGGCGGGCACCGTGTTGAGGAACATGCCGATGACGTTCTCCACGTCCGGCACCTCGGCCGGCCGGCCCGCGACGGTCGTGCCGAACACGACGTCGGTACGGCCGGTCGCCGAGGCCAGGGTCAGGCCCCAGGCGGCGTTGAGCACCGTGTTGAGGGTGAGGCCGTGGGCGCGGGCCCGCTCGCGCAGCGAGTCGCCGAGCTCCGCGGGGAGCAGCGCGTCCAGCTGCTCGGGGATGACGGGTTCCAGGCCCGCGTCGGCGACGGCCGGCACGAGCAGGGTGGGCTCCTCCAGGCCGGCCAGCGCGGCGCGCCAGGCGGCGGTCGCGGCGGCGTCGTCCTGGGTGCCGAGCCAGGCCAGGTAGTCCCCGTACGAGCCGGGGCGCGGCAGGCCGGTGTCGTCCCCGCCGGACGCGTAGAGGGCGAAGAGCTGGTCGAGGAAGAGCCAGGCGGACCAGCCGTCCCACAGGATCAGGTGGCGGCCGATGACGAGGCGGTCGCCGAGCTCCGCTCCGCGGCGGACGAGCAGCATGCGGAACAGGGGCGGCGCGGACAGGTCGAAGCGGCGGGTGCGCTCCTCGTCCATCAGGGCGCGCAGCCGCGCCTCCTGCTCGGCGGCGGGCAGCGCCGACAGGTCGACCGTCTCCAGCGGCACTTCGGGCTCGGCGACGATGAACTGCACGGGCTGGCGCAGCCCGTCGCTGGTGAACCCGGCGCGGAGCCCCGGGTTGCGGTCGAGCAGGGTGCGGGCGGCGGCGCGCAGCCGGCCCTCGTCCAGGCGCTCGGCGAAGTCGAAGGTCTCGTGGACGGTGTAGACGTCCAGGACGCCGTCGTCGTAGGCGGAGTGGAAGAACAGGCCTTCCTGGAGCGGGGCGAGCGGCCAGATCCCGGCGACCGCTCCCCCGGCGGTGCGGTGGACGCGCTCGGTCTCCCCGGGCGTCAGCTCGGGGCGGACCGGCCCGGTGCGCTCCGCGGCGGCGGCGCCGGTGCGGGCGGCCAGGGCGAGGGCGGCGGGGGTGCGGTGCTCGAAGACGTCGCGCGGGGTCAGTTCGAGACCGGCGGCGCGGGCGCGGCTGGCGACGCCTATGGAGCTGATGCTGTCGCCGCCGAGGAGGAAGAAGTCGTCGTCGGGGCCGGCGTCCGGCAGCCCGAGGACGGCCGCGAAGACCTCCGTCAGCGTGCGCTCGCGGTCGGTGCGCGGAGCGCGGGCGGGGGCGCGCTCGGCCTCGGGCGCGGGCAGCTCGGCGCGGTCCAGCTTGCCGCTGGGGGTCAGCGGCAGCGCGTCCAGCACGACGAAGGCGTCCGGGACGAGCGGCGCGGGCAGCTGCTCGGCCACGGCGGCGCGCAGGGCGGCGGTGTCCGGACGGGAGGCGCGCGTCGGGACGACGTACGCCACGAGGCGCTGCTCGCGGACGGTCACCGCGGCCTGGGCGACCTCCGGGAGCCGGACGAGGGCGGCCTCGGTCTCGCCGGGCTCGATGCGGTTGCCGCGCAGCTTGACCTGGCGGTCGGTGCGGCCCAGGTACTCCACGACCCCTCCCCCGGCCTCCGGCCGCGGGGACCCCCAACGCCGGCGCACGAGGTCGCCGGTGCGGTACATCCGCTCGCCGGGCGCGCCGTACGGGTCGGCGACGAAACGCTCGGCGGTGAGCGCGGAGCGGCCGTGGTAGCCGCGGGCGAGCTGCACACCGGTCAGGTAGAGCTCGCCGGGCACGCCGTCCGGCACCGGGCGCAGGCAGCCGTCCAGCACGCGCAGGCCCGTGTTCCACACCGGGCGGCCGATGGGCACGGTGGTGTCCGGGGCGCCGTCGAAGGCGTGGTGGGTGACGTCGACGGCGGCCTCGGTGGGCCCGTAGAGGTTGTGCAGCGGCACCCCGGTGAGCGCCTGCCAGCGCGCGGCGGCGGCGCCGGGCAGGGCCTCGCCGCTGCTGAGCACGCGGCGCAGGCTCGCCGCCCACGAGGCGTCGGCGGTCACCTCCGGCGTGCTGAGGAACGCCTCCAGCATGGAGGGCACGAAGTGCAGGGTGGTGACGCCCTGTTCGCGGACGAGCCCGGCGAGGTAGACCGGGTCGCGGTGCCCGTCGGGCCGGGCGAGGACGACGGCGGCGCCCTCGCACAGCGGCCAGAAGAACTCCCACACGCTGACGTCGAAGCTGGACGGGGTCTTCTGCAGGACGCGGTCGTCGGCCGCCAGGCCGTACTCGCCCTGCGTCCACGCGAGGCGGTTGACCACGGCGCGGTGGGTGACGACGACGCCCTTGGGGCGGCCGGTGGAGCCGGAGGTGTAGATCAGGTACGCCGGGTCGTCGGGCCGGGCCGCCGCACCGGCACCGTTCCCCTGGGCGTCTTCGGCGGGGGCGTCGACCAGCAGCGGCGTCAGGCCCTCCACGGCGGGCAGACGCGGGGCGTCGGCCGCCGTGGTGACGACGGTGGTGGCGCCGGAGTCGGCGAGCATGTAGGCGACGTGCTCGGCGGGGTAGTCCAGGTCGACGGGCAGGTAGGCCGCGCCGGACTTGAGGACGCCGAGCAGCGCCACCACGAGGTCCGCCGAGCGGGGGACGGCGACGGCGACGAAGCCCTCCGGTCCGGCGCCGCGGGCGCGCAGCCGCGCGGCCAGCGCCTCGGCGCGCGCGTCGAGTTCGGCGTACGTCAGGGTGGTGTCGCCGTACACGACGGCGGTGGCGCCGGGGGTACGGGCGGTCTGCGCGGCGATGGCGGCGGGCAGTGTCGTGGCCGGGACGTCGCGGACGGCGCCGTCGAGGTGGGCGGTGGCGTGCTCGTGCGGGGTGAGCAGGTCGACGGAGCCGACCGGGCGGCCGGGATCGTCGGCGATGGCTTCCAGCAGCAGCGTGAGCCGGTCGCCGAGGGCGCGGACGGCCTCGGCGTCGATCCGGCGCGCGTGGTGCTTGAGCCGCAGGTCCATGCGGCGGCCGGGCTTCACGATGAGCGCGAGCGGATAGTGCACGGTGTCGTGGAAGGCGTGGCCGCTGACGCGTACGGTGCCCGAGGGGTCGGCGAGGCCGGTCTCGGCGGGGTAGTTCTCGAAGACGACGAGGGTGTCGAAGAGTTCGCCGCCGCCCGCGTGCCCGGCGGCCCGCTGGATCTCGGCGAGGCCGAGGTGCTGGTGGTCGAGCAGGGTGCTCTGCTCGTCCTGGAGGCGGCGCAGCAGCGTGCCGAGGCCGGCGGCCGGGTCCCAGGCGATCCGGGTCGGCAGGGTGTTGATGAACAGGCCGACCATGGAGTCGATGCCGTCGACGGCGGCGTCGCGGCCGGAGACGGTGGTGCCGAAGACGACGTCCTGCTGTCCGGTCAGCCGGCCCAGCAGCAGGCCCCAGGCGCCCTGCACGACGGTGCCGAGGGTGACGCCGAGCTCGCGGGCACGGGCCGCGAGGCGGGCCGTGACGCGCTCGGAGAGCTCCACGCGGACCTGTGCGGGCTCGACCGGGCCGCCGTCGGCGGGCGCGTCCACCAGACGCGTGGGGCCTTCGAGACCGGCGAGCGCGGTACGCCACGCGGCGCGGGCGGCGTCCCGGTCGGCGGCGGCGATGCGCCGCAGGTAGCCGGCGTACGCGGGCACCGCGGGCAGCGGCGCCGGGTCGTCCGCGTACAGGGCCATCAGCTCGCGGTGGAGGACGGGCAGCGACCAGCCGTCCGCGACGATGTGGTGGAACGTCAGCAGCAGGCGGCTGCGGTCCGCGCCCAGGCGGACGAGCGCGCAGCGCAGCAGCGGCGGCCGCGCAAGGTCGAACGGCCGGGACCGCTCGTCGGCGGCGACGGCGTCCGCGAGGCCGCGGCGCACGCCGTCCTCCTGCGCGGACAGGTCGACCTCGCGCCAGGGCAGCACGGCGCCACTGGTGACGACCTGGACGGGCGGGCCGTCGGGGAGCTGGCGGAAGCAGGCGCGCAGCGGGGCGTGCCGCTCCAGGAGACGTTCCATGGCGCGCCGCAGGGCGGCGCCGTCGACCGGTCCTGACAGCTCCACGGCCTGCTGCACGACGTAGGCGTCGTGGTCGGCGCCGTCGACGAGGGCGTGGAAGAAGAAGCCCTCCTGCAGCGGGCCGAGCGGCAGCACCTCGTCGACGGTGACCGCGAGGTCGCCGCGCAGCGCGGCCAGTTCGGCGTCCGTCAGGGACAGCAGGGGCGCGCCCTGCTCCTCCGCGGTGGCGTCGTCCGGGCCGCCCTCCTGGGCGACTTCGGCGAGCGCGGCGACGGTGCGGTGCCGGAAGACGTCGCGCGGGGTGAGGCGCAGGCCGGCGCGGCGGGCGAGGACGAGCAGCTGGATCGCCACGATGCTGTCGCCGCCGAGCGCGAAGAAGTCGTCGTCGATCGTGACGGTCCGCACACCGAGGGCCTGCGCGTACAGGGCGCACAGCAGCTCCTCGCGGGCGTCGCGCGGGGCGCGGCCCGAGCTGAGGGCGGCGTAGTCGGGGACGGGCAGGGCGGCGCCGTCGAGCTTGCCGCTGGGCGTCACCGGCAGCCGGTCCAGGGGCACGAGCGCCGCGGGGACCATGTACTCCGGCAGGAATGCGGCGGCGTGCGCGCGCAGCGTGCGCATCAGCGCGGTGACGTCGCGGAAGGGGGCGGGCCGGTTGGCGAGCGGGCGGCCGCCGCCGGGCCGGTACAGCGGGCCCGGGTCGGCGCCCTCGGCGGTGAAGACGGCGTCGACGCTGCCGTCGTCGGCGTCCCCGGTCCAGGTCAGGGCGGCGGACAGGCCGTGTCGCGCGGCGAGTTCGTGCAGCGATTCAGGATCGATGCTGCCGGCGCCGTCGGCGCCGGGGCGGCTGCTGTCGTCGAGGACGGCGAGGGCGTCGAGGTCCTCGGTGAGGCGGGCGTTGGGCACGGCGGTGACGCGCAGCCGCTCCGGGCGCGTGGCGAGCCGGGCGTCCAGGGCGTCGAGGCCGCCGAGGGCCGCCCATGCGATCTCGTCACCCGTGTCCGGTTCCACCGAGGTCGGTGCCGGGCGCAGTTCGACGTCGTAGCGGTAGCGGGTCAGCTCGTTGTGGTGGACGCCGCGCTTGACGCGCACCTGGGCGGCGAAACCGTCGAGGCCCGTGAACCAGTCCGGGTCGACGAGGAGTTCGCCCTCCCACGCCACCGAGCGGTCGACGGCGGCGCGCAACGCCTCCTTGTCGGCGGCGTCACCGGCGGCGCCCTCGTCGCCGGCACCGCGGCGGCTCTCCACGGCGGCGCGCAGGGTGCGCAGCAGCCGCAGGTTGCGCACGTCGCCGACGAAGATCGCACCGCCGGGGGCGAGCAGCGCGGCGGCCTTGCGCAGCACGTCCTGGAGGTAGTCGGCGCCCGGGAAGTACTGGGCGACGGAGTTGATGACGACGACGTCGAAGTGGCCCGCGGGCAGTCCGGTGGTGTCGTGCGCGGGGCGGGCCGACAGCTCGACGCGCCCGGCGAGTTCCGGTACGTCGCGGATCTGGGCGCGCAGCGCGGCGACGGCCTCCTCGGAGACGTCGGTGCCCCAGTACGCCTCGCAGCCGGGGGCCAGGCGGGACAGCAGCAGGCCGCTGCCGACGCCGATCTCCAGGACGCGGCGCGGCGCGAGCGCGGCGATGCGCTCGACGGTGGCCGTCCGCCACTCGCGCATGTCGGCGAGCGGGATGGGCAGCCCGTCGTACATGCTGTTCCAGCCGGCGAAGTTCTCCCGGAAGCCCTCGGAACCCGCGGCGGAGTACAGGAGTTCGTGCAGGTCCTTCCACTCGGCGACCTCGGCGTCGCCGTCGAGCGACGGCACGACGTAGGCGGCCAGCCGCCGGTCGCCGGGCCGGTCCTCGCGGACGACGACGGCGGCCTGGGCGACGCCGGGGTGGGCGCGCAGCACGGACTCGATCTCGCCGGGCTCGATGCGGAAGCCGCGGATCTTGACCTGGCTGTCGACGCGGCCGAGGAACTCCATCCGCCCGTCGGACTTCCAGCGCACGAGGTCGCCGGTGCGGTACAGCCGCTCCCCCGGCTCGCCGAAGGGGTCGGCGACGAAGCGCTCGGCCGTCAGGTCGGGCCGCCCGAGGTAGCCGCGGGCCAGCCCGGCGC
This sequence comes from Streptomyces sp. NPDC001902, assembly GCF_042891295.1. Taxonomy (NCBI): domain Bacteria; kingdom Bacillati; phylum Actinomycetota; class Actinomycetes; order Kitasatosporales; family Streptomycetaceae; genus Streptomyces; species Streptomyces sp. NPDC001902. Next base: position 133,122 of record NZ_JBIATA010000006.1, read on the forward strand.
CGCCGAGGTAGAGCTCTCCCGCGACACCGGCGGGGACCGGCCGCAGCCGGGCGTCGAGGACGTAGGCGCGGGTGCCGGGGTCGGGCACGCCGATGGGCACGATGGTGCCGGCCGGGGTGTCGGGATCGCACAGGCCGAGCGTGGAGTTGGTGGTCGCCTCGGTCGGGCCGTAGGCGTTGAACATCATGCGGCCGCGCGCGTAGCGGCCGACGAGTTCGGGTGAGACGCGCTCGGTGCCGGCGAGCAGCGTGGCCTCCGCGGGCAGGTGCACGTCGTCGGGCATGGCGGCGAGCAGCGCGGGCGGCAGGATCATGAAGGTGACGCCGTGGGCGTTCGCGTAGTCGGCCAGCGGCGGGCCGGGGACGCGTCGTTCGGAGGGTACGACGACGAGCCGTCCGCCGGAGAGCAGGCCGAGGCACAGGTCCCAGAAGGCGACGTCGAAGCTCGGGGAGGCGAACTGCAGCACCCGGCTGTGGGGGCCGATGCCGAAGCGCTCGCTCTGGGTGGCCACAAGCTTGGCGACGCCGGCGTGGGAGAGGACGACACCCTTGGGCCGGCCGGTGGAGCCGGAGGTGTAGATGACGTAGGCGGCGTTCGCGACCGTCAGCCGGCCGCCGGAATCGGGGTCGTGGGCCGGCAGCCCGGCGAGCTCGGCGACGGTGTCCGGGGCGTCCAAGAGCAGCGTGGGCACCTCGCCGGGCAGGTCGGCGGCGACCTCGGCAGTGGTGACGAGGCACACCGGCGTGGCGTCGGCGAGCATGTAGGCGACGCGGTCGGCGGGGTAGTCCGTGTCGACCGGCAGGTAGGCGGCGCCGGACTTGAGCACCGCGACCTCGGCGACGATCAGCTCGGCCGAGCGCGGCACGGCAAGTGCCACCACCGTCTCGGGGCCGGCGCCCCGGGCGACGAGGGCGTGGGCCAGCCGGTTGGCGCGGGCGTCGAGTTCGGCGTAGGTGAGGCGGACGTCCTCGAAGACCACGGCGGTCTCGTCGGGCCGGGTGCGGACCTGCTCGGCGAACAGGGCGGGCCAGGTGGCGAGCGGCACGTCGTGGCCGGTGTCGTTCCACTCGTGGAGGACGCGGTGCCGCTCCGGCACGTCGAGGGTTGCGAGGTCGCCGACGGCGCGGTCGGGGTGCGCGGTGGCGTCGGCGAGGAGGGTGGCGTAGTGGCCGAGGATCCGGTCGACGGTGGCGGCCTCGAAGAGGCCGGGGTGGTAGGCGGCGTGGATCTCGCCGGACACCACCCGCAGTTCGAGGTCGAGGGGGCCGCCCGACCAGTCGCCGACGGCGAAGCCGGTGTTGCAGAGCAGACCGCCACCGCGGGTCGCCGCGGCGCCCAGCTCGGCGGCGAGCACGGTGGCCGGGGCGCGGTGGGCACGGGCCCGCTCCGCGGCGTCGGCCACCTGCGCGGTGAGCCCGGCGAAGGTGGTGTCGGCGGTGAGCGCGACGCGCAGCGGCACGCCGTCGTGGGCGAGGACGAGGTCGGTGGCCCCGCCGCCGTAGTGGTGGAGCAGGGCGACGTACGCCGCGAGGTGCCGTTCCTGACCCGCGGCCGTGCCGGGCAGGGCACGGGAGCGGACCGCGGCCGGTCCCGCGGGACGCTGCGGATAGGGGAAGTCGACGGGGAGAACGGTCTCCTGTGCGAGCGGAATCAGCCGCTCGCGCCAGAAGTCCCTTGCCGCCATCGCCAGTTCTTCGTTACCCGACACCGGTGCCCGTGCCTTCCCTTATGTGCGGAATCGACTCGACCGAGCCGCGACCGCTCGCCATATTAAGGTAAGCATTACCTAACTTGATAGACCTCCCGGGCGGGGCATGACCGCACAGCTCACGGCGGTAGGGTTAAGGTGTGCCTAACCTAAGGATGCTGGCCGTGGAGCCAGGCCGGTGACCGCGCGCGGACACCTGCGCCCAGCCCTGCTCGTCGTGTTGCCGGTCGTCGCCCTGGCCGGACTGTGCGTGCTGTCGATCGGGCTGGGTGCCGTGGACATCCCCCCGGACCAGGTCGTCCGGGCGCTTTTCGGCCACCCGTCCAGCCATCTCGTGGACAACATCGTCTGGACCGTCCGCGTACCGCGCACCGTCCTCGGCCTCACCGCGGGCGCCGCCTTGGGGCTGTCCGGCGCGCTCATGCAGGCCCTGACCCGCAACCCGCTCGCCGACCCCGGCATCCTGGGGGTCAGCGCGGGCGCGTCCTTCGGGATCGTCGTCGCCATCGCCCTGTTCGGGCTCGGCTCGCTGTACGGCACGATCTGGTTCGCCTTCGCCGGCGCGCTCGGCACCAGCGTGCTGGTCTTCCTGCTGGGCCGGACGGGCCGTTCGGGCGCGACGCCGGTGAAGCTGGCGCTGGCCGGAGTCGCCGTCACCTTCCTGCTGTTCTCGCTGACCAACGCGATCGTCCTCACCGATCCCGACGCCCTGGACCGCTACCGCTTCTGGTCCGCGGGCACCCTCGCCGACCAGGACGGCACCGTCGTCCGGAGCATCCTGCCGTTCCTGGCGGTCGGGGCGGTGCTCGCGCTCGCCGCCGCCCCCGCGCTCAACAGCCTGGCCCTGGGCGACGACGTGGCCGCCTCCCTCGGACGCCGGCTCGGCCTCGTACGCCTGCAGGGGGTCGTCGCGGTGATGCTTCTCACGGGCGCGTCGGTCGCCGTGATCGGCCCGGTGGTCTTCCTCGGCCTGGTCGTACCGCACGTCGCCCGGGTGCTGGCCCAGCACGCGGGCATCGGCCCCGACCACCGCTGGCTGCTGCCGCTTTCGGCGGTGCTCGCCCCGTGCCTGCTGCTCACCGCGGACATCCTCGGCCGGATCGTCGCACGGCCCACCGAGGTCCAGGCCGGAGTGCTCGTCGCCTTCATCGGCGGCCCGTTCTTCGTCGCCCTGGTCCGCCGGCGCAAACTCGCGGAGGTCTGAGCATGACCGCCCTCGCCCCCCTCCGCGGCCGCCGGCCCTTCCGCCTGGCGGCCCCACCGGTCTCCGGAGTGCTCCGGCCGCGGCTGGTCGCCGTGTGCGCCGCCCTGGCCGTCGCGGTGTTCCTGCTCTTCTGCTGGGGCGTGTCCCTCGGGGACTACCCCATCGGGTTCGCCGACGTGGTCAAGGCCCTCACCGGCGCCGGCGACCCCGGAACGGTACTGGTCGTACGGGAGTTGCGGCTGCCGCGCGCGCTCGCGGGACTGCTCGTCGGCATCGCGTTCGGCATCTCCGGCGCGCTGTACCAGACCATGACCCGCAACCCGCTGGCCAGCCCCGACATGATCGGGCTGACCGAGGGCGCGGGGACCGCCGTGGTCGCGGGCATCGTGCTCGGCTGGGACGGCGGCCTGGGCACCCAGGGCCTCGGCCTGCTCGGAGCGCTGGTCACGGCGCTGCTGGTGTACGCGCTGGCGTGGAAGGGCGGTGCCACCGGCTACCGCATCATCCTGGTCGGCATCGGCGTGTCCTGGATGTGCACCAGCGCCACGGACTACCTGGTCGCGCGCGGCGAGCGGTTCGAGGCGCAGGCCGCCCTCGGCTGGCTGGTGGGCAACCTCAACGGCCGCACCTGGGACCAGGTCACGCAGCTCGCGGTCGCCATGGCCGTCCTCGTGCCGCTCGCGCTCGGCATGGGGCGCTGGATGCGGACCCTGCAACTGGGCGACGACGTGGCGGCCGGCCTCGGCACGCCGGTGCAGCCGGTGCGGCTGGCCCTGCTGCTCATCGGCGTCGGGCTGATCGCCTTCGGCACGGCCGCGGCCGGACCGGTCGCCTTCGTGGCGCTGGCCGCCCCGCAGATCGCCCAGCGGATGGCCGGCACGGCGTGGCCACCGCCGGCCGCCTCGGGACTGACCGGCGCGCTGGTCGTCCTGGGGTCCGACCTCATCGCGCGCGAAGCGATCCCCGGCACGGAACTCCCGGTCGGGATCGTCACCGGCGTCATCGGCGCGCCGGTCCTGCTCTGGCTGCTCATCCGCGCCAACCGCGCGGGCTCAGGAGGCTGAACCCATGGCGACCACCGACCCCGCCCCCACCGCCGCCGCGGGCCCCGACCTGCGGGCACGCGGGCTGCACTTGGCGTACGACGACCGGCTGGTGGTCGAAGACCTCGACCTCGTCGTACCCTCCGGCCGCATCACCGCCATCGTCGGCGCCAACGCCTGCGGCAAGTCCACCCTCCTGCGCGCCCTGGCACGGCTGCTGGCGCCCCGTCAGGGCGTCGTCGAACTCGACGGCCGCGCCCTGCGGTCGGTGCCGACCAGGGAACTCGCCCAGCGCCTGGGCATCCTGCCGCAGACCCCGGTGGCCCCGGAGGGGCTGACCGTCATCGACCTGGTCAGCCGGGGCCGTTCGCCGCACCAGACGTGGTGGCGGCAGTGGTCCAAGGCCGACGAGCTGGCGGTCCACGAGGCGCTGGCGGCGACGGGCATGACCGAGCTCGCGAACCGGGCCGTGGACGAGCTGTCCGGCGGCCAGCGCCAGCGGGCCTGGATCGCCATGGCCGTCGCCCAGGGCACCCCCGTCCTCCTGCTGGACGAGCCGACCACCTACCTGGACCTGGCCCACCAGATCGACGTCCTGGACCTCGTCACCGACCTCAACCGCCGCGAGAACCGCACGGTGGTGATGGTCCTGCACGACCTCAACCAGGCCTGCCGCTACGCCGACCACGTCATCGCGATGAAGTCGGGGCGGATCGCCGCCGAGGGCACACCGGCCGAGGTGATCACCGCCGGGACCGTCGAGGACATCTTCGACCTGCGCTGCCAGGTCACCACCGACCCGGTGAGCGGCACCCCGCTGGTGATCCCCATGGGCCGCCACCACGAGGCGGTCCCCGTCGCCGCCGAGTGACCCGGCGGGCGGGCGGAGATCGGGGAGCCGGACACCGTCGACCTGGGGCCCGTACGGCGGCGGCCTACGGTGTTGGTACGGGGTTCGCACGGCTGATCGGAGCCGGCCGGCCCGTCTACCACGTGGTCACCACGCAGAACACGGTCTCGGCGCAGCAGAAGGCCGGGTTGGCGGCGGAGATCACGCGTCTCCACGCGTCGATCACCGGGGCGCCCACCTCCTTCGTGCACGTGACCTTCGCCGAACTGCCCGAAGGCAGCGTGTTCACGGAACGGTTCCCTCACGTCCCCTGCTGATCGACGCGACCACACGGGTGGGCCACGCGGACACGGAGAAGACACAGCCGGCCAAGGACATCTCGGCCGCCGGCAGCAGGGTGACCGGCGTCCCGGAGTCGCACGTCCTCGTGATCGTCAAGGACAGCCCCGCCCGGTTCGCCGCCGAGGGGGGGCCGCATCCTGCCCGAACCGGGAGACGAGGGCGACTGGCTCGCAGGAGCCGAGTGACCTGCTGCCGGCTTCGGCCGCCGGGGCGGACGGGCCCGGGCAACCGGCCCGGCCACCCCGGCACACCTCGCTTAGGGCCTGTCGTCACATTGACGTCGGCCGCCCGGAGGGCGGGCTCGGTGTCTGGTGCGGTGCATCGCAAGGCGGAGAGTCGTCCTCGTAGTGGGCTACTCGGACGATTCGACAACTCCCCCGGGCCGAAGGCTGGGGGAGTGCCGTGCCTGGGGGCACCTCCCAGCGCCAGCTGGGGGAGCGGCGCGGGGCAGGCGGGCATTTGACGACAGGCCCTAGCCGGGCAGGACGGTCGTGCCGGCGCCGCCCGGCCCGACGGACAGCGCGCGCAGCAGGGCGTGCGGGGCGCGGCCGTCCAGCACACGGGCCGCGCGGACGCCCGCCCGGACGGCCCGCAGGCAGCTCTCCATCTTCGGCACCATGCCGCCCCCCAGCGCCGGGAGCATCGCCTCCAGTTCGGCGGCGGTGAGCCGGTCCAGGACCCGTCCGCGGCGCGGCCAGTCGGCGTACAGCCCGGGCACGTCGGTGAGGACGACCAGGGCCTCGGCGTCGAGCGCGGCGGCCAGGGCCCCGGCCGCCGCGTCCGCGTTGACGTTGTAGATCTGGCCGTCCGTGCCCCGGCCGAGCGAGGAGACGACGGGGATGTGGCCGTGCTCCAGCAGCACGTCAACGGCGGCGGTGTTGACCTCCGTCACCTCGCCGACGAGGCCGATGTCGACGATCTCGCCGTCGACTTCGGCGTAGCGGCGCACCGCGGTCAGCGTGTGCGCGTCCTCGCCGGTGAGCCCCACGGCGTACGGGCCGTGCTCGTTGAGGAGCCCCACCAGGTCCCGCTGGACCTTGCCGGCCAGCACCATCCGCGCGACGTCCAGGACCTCGGGGGTGGTGACCCGCAGCCCGCCCACGAAGCGGGCCTCGATGCCGATCAGGTCGAGCTGGGCGCTGATCTGCGGGCCGCCGCCGTGCACCACCACGACCCGCACCCCGGCCTCCCGGATGCGGACGACGTCCTGCGCGAAGGTGCGCAGCAGGGAGCCGTCGCCCATGGCGTTGCCGCCCACCTTCACGACGACGGTGCGGCCCCCGAGCGCGCGCAGGGCGGGCAGCGGCCCGGGGCCGGCCAGGGCCGTCGTCACGGACGCGCGGTCAGGTAGCCGCCCATGGTGCGGAACCAGTCGCCGGCCGCGTACTCGGTGCCGTCGTCCGTGCGGACCGTGCGCACCAGCAGTCCCTTGCGGTGGCCGCCGCGGGCGTCCGCGCCGGCGACGATGACGACCCCGTCGCCCTCGCGTATGAAGATGCGGCCGGGCGTGCCGCCGTACCGGGCCTGCGAGACGGCGGCGGAGACGATCCTGATGCGTTCGCCGCGGTGGTAGGTGAAGGCGTTGGGGTAGGGGTCGGACTGCGCCCGCACCAGGCGTTCCAGGTCCTCGGCCGGCCAGTTCCAGTCGATGCGGCTGTCCTCGACGGAGCGCTTGTGGAAGAAGCTGGCGCGGGAGCGGTCCTGGGGCGTCCACTCGGCACGGCCGGAGGCGATCAGGTCCAGGGACTCGCGCACGAGGGGTGCGATCAGGTCGCAGGTGCGGTGGAAGAGGTCGGTCGCGGTGTCGTCCGGGCCGACGGGCTCCGAGCGCTGCAGGAGGATGGCGCCGGCGTCCAGTTCGCCGTTCATGCGGTGGGCGGTGACGCCGACGTGCTCCTCGCCGTTGATCAGCGCCCAGATGATCGGGGAGAAACCCGCGTAGGCGGGGAGCAGGGAGTCGTGCACGTTGAGGGTGCCGTGCGGCGGGAGGTCGAAGATCTCCGGCGGCAGCCAGGTGCGCCAGTTGTTGGCGACGATGATGTCGGGTGCCGCGGCGCGGACGGCCTCCAGCAGTTCGGCGTCGTCGGGGCGGTTGCGCAGCAGCACCGGCACGCCGTGCTTCTCGGCGAGTTCCGCCACCGAATCGTCCCAGATCTTCTCGTACGCGTGCTCGCTCCTGGGGTGGGTCACGACGAGGACGACCTCGTGATCCGACTCCAGCAGGGCCTGCAGCGTCCGGTGTCCCCAGGTCTGGTAACCGAACATGACGACCCGCATGGGCTGCCTCTCCTTCAGTGATTATTGCAAGGTTAGGCTTACCTTATCTAGTATGTGGCGCGCATAGGGAGGCGATGCAACGGTGACAGCACCGCTCAACGAGCCGGACACGATCCACGACATCCTGGGAATCGGTTTCGGTCCGTCAAATCTGGCTCTGGCGATAGCCATCGAGGAGCACAACGCACAAGTCCCCGCCTCCCGGCGGATCAACGCCCGCTTCCTGGAGCGGCAGCCCCGTTTCGGGTGGCACCGCGGCATGCTGATCGACGACGCGACGATGCAGGTCTCGTTCCTGAAGGACCTGGTCACCATGCGCAACCCGACCAGCGACTTCAGCTTCCTGTGCTACCTGCGCGAACAGGGCCGGCTGGTCGACTTCCTCAACCAGAAGACGCTCTTCCCGCTCCGCGTGGAATTCCACGACTACTTCGAGTGGGCCGCTGCCCGCGTCGCCGACGTCGTCGACTACTCCTGCGAAGTGCTGTCGGTCACACCGGTCTGCGACGCCGACGGCGAGGTCGACCACCTCGACGTGACGTGCCGGGACCCCGAGGACCCCGCGCGGACGGTCACCCACCGGGCCCGCAACATCAGCGTGGCCGTCGGGCTCGAGCCGCACCTGCCGCCGGGCACCGAGCTGTCGGACCGCGTGTGGCACAACAGCCAGCTGCTGCCCAGGGTCGCCGAGCTCACCGCGACGGGCACCCCGGTGCGCCGGGCCGTCGTCCTCGGCGCCGGCCAGAGCGCGGCCGAGGCGGTCGACTTCCTGCACCGCACCTTCCCCGACGCGGAGATCTGCGCGGTGTTCGCCAAGTACGGCTACACGCCCGCCGACGACAGCCCCTTCGCCAACCGGATCTTCGATCCGGAGGCGGTGGACCTCTACTTCGGCTCCCCGTCCGAGGTGAAGCAGTCCCTCGTCGACTACCACCGCAGCACCAACTACTCGGTGGTCGACATGGACCTCATCGAGGCCCTGTACGCGACCTCCTACCGCGAGAAGGTGCAGGGCCGCGAACGGCTGCGCTTCCTCAACGTCTCCCGCATCCGCGACGTGAGCGCCGCGGACGACGGCCTCGACGTGACGGTGGAGTTCCTGCCGACCGGCGAGCGGCACGTCCTGGAGGCGGACGTCCTCGTGCACGCCACCGGGTACCGCTCGCAGGACGTCGGCACGCTCCTCGGGGAGTCCGCCAAGATCTGCCTGCGCGACGACGGCGACGCCCTCCGCGTCGGCCGCGACCACCGCGTCGAGGTCGCCCCCGAGGTGCGGGCGGGCATCTACGTGCAGGGCGGCACCGAGCACACGCACGGGCTCACCTCCACCCTGCTGTCCACCACCGCGATCCGGGCCGGCGAGATCGTCGCCTCGCTCGTCGCCCGTCAGGACGAGCCGGCCGCGGCGGTCACGGCCCGCGCCTGAGACGCCTTCGGGGGCCGCCGGTCGTCCGGCGGCCCCCGAAGGCGTCCGCTCGGCTTCGGGCCCAGGTGCTACGCCTCCGGCGGTCACCGCCGACCTCCAGGGAGTCCACCGGAACACGGCCGTACGGGGCCAGGACCAGCTCACCGGCCGTGCCCCCCAGGGAGGCGTCGGCTGCGTCCGGATGCTCCCCGGCGGCGGGCTCGTGCGGCCAGGCGCGCGTCGTCGCGCAGCGGGTGGACAGGAACTCGTCGACATCGTCGTGTGCCACCTCGTCCGGCAGCGGCTGCGGGGCGCCCGCGGCGATCAGTGCGCCGTAGGTGCGCACCGCGATCGCGTGAAGCCGGTGCCGGGCGGCGGCTCCGGAGGTCTGCGGCCACTGCGACGTACCCCACCCGCACCCCACCAGCTCCAGCAGGCGCGCCCCGGGCCGGACTCCCACAGCGCGTCCAGTAGTTGCCGCGCCGACGGCACCCACCATTCCAGCAGGGCCTGACGCCCCCCAGGCACGGCCTGGGAGGCCCACTTGGACGTGTCCGGGGGAGCGTCGGCAGGCCCTGCGGCAACCATGGGGGCCCACTTGCGCCTAGCGCCGGGTACGCAGCAGCAGGTGCAGGAAGTACGGCGTGCCGATGACGGCGGTCATCAGGCCCGCGCCGATCTGGGCCGGGGCGATGACGGTACGTCCGAGGAGGTCCGCCGTGCAGACCAGCGAGGCTCCCAGGAGCACCGCGACCGGTACGACACGGACGTGCCGGCGGCCCACCAGGGCCCGGGCGGCGTGCGGGGCGACCAGCCCGACGAAGCCGATGGTGCCCGCGGCGGCCACGGCGGTGGCGGTGAGCAGCACGCTCGTCACGAGGAACCCGAGCCGGGCCGGGCCGCGGCGCAGCCCCAGCAGGGCCGGGGTGTCGTCGTCGACCGACAGCAGGTCGAGTTCGGTGCGCCGTGCCACCGCCACCGCCAGGCCCAGGACGAGGGCCGCCGCCACGGGCAGCGTGTCGGGCACGGTCCGCCCGTAGGTGGAGCCGGACAGCCAGGTGAGCGCCTTCGTCGCGTTGAAGGGGTCGGTGAGCACGATCAGCAGGCTGATCAGGGCCGACGCGGCCGCGGACACGCCGACGCCGACGAGGACCAGCCGGGTCTGCTGGAAGCCGCCCCGCGCCGCGAGCCCGAACACGAGGACCGCGCTCACCGCGGCGCCGGCGAACGCGGCTCCCGCCACGCTCCACGCCCCGGCGACCGGGACCGTCGTGACGAACAGCACCGCGCCGAGCGCGGCCCCGCCCGAGACGCCGAGGATGCCGGGCTCCGCCAGCGGGTTGCGGGTGACGGCCTGCACCAGCGTGCCGGACAGGGCGAGCGCCGCCCCCGCAAGGAGTGCGGCGAGCACCCTCGGCACGCGGGTGTCGAGGACGAAGGAGACGGCCTGACCGGCCCTGCCCTGCGTCCAGTTGGCGACGTCGCCCAGGAGCAGCTTGGTGTCGCCCAGCAGAACTCCGGCGACGGTCAGCCCGACCAGTACGGCGACGAGGAGAACCATGGTCACCAGGAACGCCGCGCGGCCGGGGATGCGCATCCGGTCCGGGGCTCCCACCCCCGCGGAGTCCTGGGCCCGCAGCGCCATCACGACCAGGAACACCGCGCCGACCAGGCTCGTGACGACGCCGGTGGGCACCGCCACGGCGGTCTGCGCCGGCACCACCGCGCGCAGCAGGACGTCCGCGCCGAGCACCAGGCCCGCGCCGGCCAGGCCCATGACGGGCAGGCCGAGGCGCGTGCGCACCAGCGGCCGGTGACGCCGCGCCAGCGGCCGTACGAGGGCCGGCGCGCACAGGCCGACGAAGCCGATGGGCCCGGCGAGGGTCACCGCCGCGGCGGACAGCAGCGACGCGCACACCACGACGGTGATCCGCGTGCCGCGCACGGGGACGCCGAGGCCGCGGGCGGCGTCGTCGCCGAGCGCCAGGGCGTCGACGCGCCGGGCCACCAGCAGCAGTCCGGCGACACCGGCCACGGCGACGGGGGCCATCTGCACCACACCGTCGAAGCCGTTCTGGCTGATGCTGCCCTGGCTCCACTGGTAGAGGCCGTTGGTCTGCTGCGGGAAGAGCAGGATCAGCCCCTCGGTGACGGAGGTCAGGCCGAGGGTGAGCGCGCTGCCGGCCAGGACGAGGCGCACGGTCCCGGCGCCCAGCCCCGACAGCGACAGGACGACGGCGGCTGCCGCGAGCCCGCCGGCGAAGGCCACACCGGAGGAGGCCAGCAGCGGCAGGGACGTCCCAGTGACCATGAGGACGCCGAGGGCCAGGTACGAACCGGCGTTCACGGCGAGGGTGTCGGGCGCGGCGAGCACGTTGCGGCTGACGGACTGAAGGGCCGCGCCGGCGGTCCCGAGGGCGGCGCCGACCAGCAGGCCGGCGGTCATGCGGGGCAGCCGCGAGGCGATCACGACGGACGCGTCGCCGGGACCGGCCCCGCCCGTCAGGGCCTTCCAGACCTCGGCAGGGCCGACGGCCGCGGTGCCCTGGGTGATGTCGACGACCGCGAGGACGGCGACCAGGAGCACGAGCGCGGCCGTCACCGCGGCTGCTCCCGTCCGGGAGCCGACCGCGTGCGGACGGGTGGCGGGGGTCGTTGCGGTGACGGCCACGGCGCGCTACTTCGTCAGGGCGCCGACGACGGCGTCGACGTACGACTCCATCGACTGCGGGCCGCCGAACATCCAGATGCCGTCGGGCAGCCGGTGCACCTCGCCCTTCTTCACGAACGGCAGGGACTTCCACACGGAGTTCCCGGCGAGGTCGTCGGCGAAGGGGTCGCTGCCCTCGCTGTCGCTGCCGATGTAGGCGAACTGCACGTCACCGAGGCCCGTGAGGCCCTCGACGTCGGTGGCGGCCAGGCCGTAGTCCTTGTCGCCCTCGATCTTCCAGGCGTTCTTCAGGCCGAGCGCCTCGTTGACGCCACCTATGAGGGAGCCGCCGGTGTAGGGGCGGATGGAGACCTGGTTGGAGGCGACGTAGCCGTCGGCGAAGGCGATCTCCGAGCCGGCGAGGCCCGCGTCGGCGAGGGCCTTCCTCCCCTCGGCGACCTTGGCGTCGTAGGCCTTCTTCGCCTCGTCGGCCTTGGCGGTGGTGCCGGTCGCCTCGGCGATGAGGTCGAGGTTCTCCTTCATCCGCCCGACCGGGTCGGCGGCGTCGGCGGAACGCACCTCGAGGACCGGGGCGATCTTCTTCAGCTGCTTGACGGCGGCGTCCGGGAGGTCGGTGGTGGCGACGATCAGGTCCGGGGAGAGCGAGGCGATGGTGTCCATGCTGGGCTCGCCGCGGGTGCCGATGTCCGTGGGCCGGTTCTTCAGCGGGACGACCGTGTCCCAGGTGCCGTAGCCCTTGACGTCGGCGACGCCGACCGGGTCCACCCCGAGCGTCACGAGGGACTCGACGACGTTCCACTCCGTGCCGACGACCTTCTTGGCGGGCCCGTCGAGGCTGACCTCGGCTCCGCTCGCGTCGGTGAGCGTGATGCCCTTGGTGTCGTCCTTGGCGGCGCCGTCCGCGGCCGGCTCGGTCGTGCCGCAGCCGGCGAGGGCGAGTGCGGCGGCAGCGGCGGCGATGACGATGGAGCGTCTCATGGGGTGGTGACGGGCCTTTCGTTGCGTGCGTGGTGGCGGCCGACGGCGCGGGTGCGCAGCAGGCCGGTGAGCGGATCGGTGTCGACCTCGACCCGTATCCCGTAGGCGTCGGTGAGGCGTTGCGGTGTCAGCACGTCCTCGGGGCTGCCGTCGGCGGCGATCCGGCCCGCCCGCAGCAGGGCGATCCGGTCGGCGACGGCGGCCGCCTGGTCCAGGTCGTGCAGGACGACACCGACGGCGATGCCGTGGTCGTCGGCCAGGTCCCGGATCAGGTCCAGCAGTTCGACCTGGTAGCGCAGGTCGAGGTAGGTCGTGGGCTCGTCGAGGAGGAGCACACCGGTCTCCTGGGCGAGGCAGCTCGCGAGCCAGACGCGCTGGAGCTGGCCGCCGGAGAGGTGCTCGGCGCCCCGGGCGGCGAGGTCCGCGACACCGGTCAGCGCCAGCGCGCGGTCCACCGCGGCCGGGCCGTCCGGGTCGGGCCGGCCCCAGCGGCCCCGGTAGGGGTAGCGGCCGAACTCCACGACGTCCCGTACCGTCAGCCCGCTCGGCGTGGGGCGCCCCTGCGTCAGCAGGGCCACCCGGCGGGAGAACTCACGTGCCGTCAGGGCGAGCCCGTCGGCGCCGGTCCCGTCGTGCGCGTCGATCGTCAACGTGGCGCGGCGGGCCCGCTGCAGGCGTGCCACGGTGCGCAGGAGCGTCGACTTGCCGCTGCCGTTGGGGCCCACCAGGGCGGTCACCTCACCGGGCCGGAGGGTGATCGCCGCGTCATGGACGACGTCGACCCCGTCGTACGACACGGTCACGTCGTACGCCGTCAGCCGGTGACCACGCAGGCCTGAGGCCGCGGCAGTCTCTTCCGTAGAACTCACAAACGAAGGTTAGCCTAACCTAATCTCCACCCCGGACCACCCCCCTCTCCTTCGGTAAACTTAGGCTAACCTTCCTGCATGGCGAAGACCCCGCGGCTCATGCCGCAGAACCCCAGGATGTTCCGCGCCGAGGTCGTCAGGACCGAGCGGGTCTCCCCCTCCCTGCACCGCGTGACCGTCAGGGGCGCGGACCTCGCCGACTTCCCGTGGCTGGGCTACGACCACTGGTTCCGCCTCTTCATGCAGCTCCCCCACCAGGACGTCCTGCGGCTGCCCGAGTTCTCCGGGGCGCGCTGGTGGCAGCCCTACCTCGCCATCCCCACGGCCGAGCGTCCGCACTACTCGAACTACACCGTCGCCGCGTTCCGTCCCGAAGCGGCCGAAATGGACGTCGAGTTCGTCGTGCACCGCGCCCCGGACGGCGAACTCGAGGGCCGTGCCGCGATATGGGCCTGCGGCGCCCGGCCCGGGGACGCGCTGGCGCTCCTCGACCAGGGCGTCATGTTCGACTGCCCCGAGGACGCCTCCGAGGTCCTCGTCGTGGCCGACGAGAGCGGCATGCCCGCCGCCACGGGCATCCTGCGCTCCCTCCCCCGCCGCACCGTGGGCCGGCTGATCCAGGAGATCCCCACCCCGGACGACCGGCGCGACCTCGACGCGCCCCCCGGGATCGCCGTCACCTGGGCCGTGCGCGACGACCCGCACGCGGTCCCCGGCTCCGTCGCACTCGCCGAATTGCGCAAGCACACCCCGGTGGACGCCACCGGGTACGCCTTCGTCGTCGGCGAGCAGAGCCTCGCCACCAAGGGACGCCGGCACCTGCACCGCGCCGGCCTCCCCAAGGACCGCATCACCTTCTCCGGCTTCTGGCGGCACGAGGCACGCCACGAGGACGTCTGACCCCCGCCGTGGGACGGAAGCGCCGCCTCGGCCCCGCGCACGCAGGGCACTTCGCGCACGGAGGGCGCACAAAGGGAACAATTGAGCCCTGTACGCGCTCCCTCAGGTACGGGGAGAATGCGTAGCGCAAGCGATCATGCGACCGGCACGCGCGCCGTCCGGTCGCCGACTCCCGGAAGGCGGGTCGACAGCCGTGCTGCTGCATCTGCCCACGTCCGTGCCCGAAGCACAGGAGTTCATGGCCCAGGGGGCGGTGCCCGTCGGCGGGGCGACGCTCGTGTGGGCCACCTGGCAGCGCGACGGCTTCCCCGAGCAGGCCATGTCGCTGCGCGATCTGCCCGAGGCCAACACGGTCGGACGCGAGGCGCTGGGCGCGGCGGTGGTGCTGAACCGGATCGACGACCGGGTTCCGGAGGTGCTGCGACGGGCGGCCGCCGGTGTGGGCACCGGCGCCGTGCGGCGGACGGCCACCGTCGGCGGCAACCTCGTCGGCAGCACCCTGCGCTGCCTGCTGCCCGCCGCCCTCGTCCTCGACGCCCGCGCGATCACGCTGGAGCCGGACCGGACCCACGAGACCGATCTCGTCGAGGCCGTGGCCAAGCAGCACCTCCTGCTCGGCATCCGCTGGCGGGAGCCGCTGGTGAGCACGTACGAGAAGCAGTCCGGCGAGGCGGGCGGGCCTCCGCCCCTCGTCGTCGCCGCCGCGGTGCACGCCGCCGACGACGGGCACCGCCTGCGCGTCGCCGTCCGCGACGGCTACGAAGTGCTCGGCGGGAGCGCCCCGTTCGACGGCGGCACCGCAGCGGCCCTGCACGCGCTGGAGGAGACGGACCTCGCCGCGCTCCACCCCGCGGCGTGGGACGTGGTGCGCCGGCAGGTCACCGGACTCGCCGGACGGCTCCCCGGCTCCTGACCCCCGCACGGGCCCCGCGATCTCGCCCGACGCATCGGGTATGACCCGGCGCTCCCGGTTGTTGATGAGTGCGAGGGCCCGCGCCACACCCTGGCGCGGGGCCTCGCCCATCCCCCACCGGATCGGAAGAGGCGAGAGCAGAGATGGCTGACACGCCGGAAGACCCAGAGCACGGGGCGTCGTTCGGCATGGTCCGGAGCGGGCCGGCCCCGGCGCGGATGTGCCTCATCACGCCCGGCGGCGTTTCCACGGTCGAGTTCGTCCTGGAGCCGTCGGTCGGCCTCCGGTGCGCCCGGATGGAGGGCGCCGCGGCACTGGCCCTGAACCGGTGGCTCCACGACGCGGACCCCTCCCGGTACTTCGAGCTGCGGATCGCGTTCCTGCAGTTCGAGTACAACCCCGGTCACGAGTCCTTCGCCGCCGACGAGGTCCGGGCGCTGCGCGCCCTCCTGGCGGAACAGCGGGGCACCGAGCGGTGGAACGACGCCCTGGCGAGCCTGCTCGCCAGGCTGGAGGCCTGCGAGGCGCAGCTGTGACCGCCGGCGGGTGAGGTCAGCCGGCGGCGGGCGGAAGGAGTCGCCCGGTCATCGCGCCGACGGCCGCCACTACCGCCTCGCGGTGCCGGTCGCGCCGGGCCGTCTCGTCGTCGTCCCCCGGATTGCGGATGCTCGCGGGCGTGGCGACCCACGCCTGCGCGGCGGACAGCGCCATCATCAGCGCGTCCATGCCCGCTTCGAGGCCGACGCCGTGGGCGTCGGCCACCGCCTGCGCCTTGCCCAGGTGGTTGTCCCGCTCCATGGCCGAGGCTTCGGGACGCTCGAGGGCCTTCCACTGGGTCAGCTTGACGAGGTCCGGGTCGTCGCTGAAGACGTCGAAGAGCGCGCCCGCGTACCCGGCCAGGTCGTCCGGGGTGAACGGCACGACGTCGGCCAGCACGCGGAGCCGGGCTTCGAGCACGGCGTCGAAGAGTTCGTCCTTGGAACCGAAGTAGGCGTAGATGGCCTGCTTGTTGGCCGGCGCGGCCTTGGCGATCCGGTCGACCCGGGCCCCGGCGAGGCCGTGCGCGACGAATTCGCCGTACGCGGCCTCGATGAGGCGCGCCCGCGTGGCGGCAGAGTCATAAGCCATGGCGACAGCCTAAGAGATGCAGGTCGGACGGGGCTGCGGGGTTCGCGGCACGGGCGACGGGCACCGTAGCGGCCGCCCATGAAACCAACCGGCTGGTTGCATTCGCGGATCTCGCGGCCTAAATTTAAACCATCCGGTTGGTTGCTTACTCGAGAGCAGGAAGAACCCATGTCACTCGTCACCGGCATCCCCTTCGGGGCGCACTCCACGGCCGCGGACGTCGTACGCGACGTCGACCTCTCCGGCAAGCGCGCCGTCGTCACCGGCGGCGCGTCGGGCATCGGGCTGGAGACGGCCCTGGCCCTGGCGGGAGCGGGCGCGGAAGTGACCCTCGCCGTACGCGACCCGCAGGCGGCCGGCCCCGCCGCCGACCGCATCCGCCGGGAGACGGGGCGCGACGACGTCCACGTCGCCCGGGTCGACCTGGCCGACCTCGACAGCGTGCGCGCCTTCACGGAGGGCTGGACCGGGCCGTTGCACATCCTCGTCAACAACGCGGGCGTGATGGCCGTGCCGGAGCTCACCCTCACCCCGCAGGGGCGGGAGACGCAGTACGCCGTCAACTTCACCGGCCACGCCGCCCTCACGCTCGGCCTCCACGGGGCGCTGCGCGCGGCTGGTGGCGCCCGGGTCGTCATGGTCGGCTCGTCCGCGCACCTGATGGCCCCGGTCGACTTCGACGACATCCACTTCGCCCACCGCCCCTACGAGGCCTGGACGGCGTACGGCCAGTCGAAGTCGGCCGCGATCCTCTTCACCGTCGCGCTCGCCGGGCACTGGGCGGCCGACGGCATCACGGCCAACGCGCTCCACCCGGGCGGCATCATGACCAACCTGCAGCGCCACCTCAGCGACGAGCAACTGCGCTTCGTGGGCGCCACGGACGAGGCGGGCCGGAAGCTGGACGTCCCGCCGGGCTGGAAGACCCCGCAGCAGGGCGCGGCCACGCAGGTGCTCCTGGCCGCCTCACCCCTGGTCGACGGCGTGACGGGCCGCTACTTCGAGGACTGCCGTCCGGCCGGGCTCCAGCCCGAACCCGTCGCGGGCGGGACCGGCGTCGCCGCGTGGGCGTTCGACGAGGCGTCGGCCGAACGGCTCTGGGAGGACACGAGGAAGGAGCTCGGGTACTGACACTGCTCCCCTGAGGTGCGGGACCCGGTCGTACACCCGGGTCCCGCACCCCTTCCTTCCGGCGAGCGGGGTCAGGGCCAGATCAGGTCGATGCGTTCCTGGGCGATCGGGTAACCGGCCCTGGCGAAGTGGGCGGCCATCGGTACGTTGGTCTGGTCCGTCCCCGCCACGATGCGGTCCACGCCCTCGTCGGCGAGCTTGTGCGTCGCCTCGACGAGCAGGTCGTAGGCGTATCCGTGGCCGCGGTGCTCGGGCACCACGCCGATGTAGCCGATGAGGGGATCCCCGTAGTGGCGGCCGGGGACGCTCAGTCCGACGAGTTCCCCCGCGCGGTCGTAGGCCAGGCGCCACCACTCGCGCGGGCTCGGCAACCAGCGCAAATAGTCCAGTTCTTCCTGGGCGGCCGCCTCGAGCCCGGAGGTGGCGACGGTGCGGCGCACATGGGCGTCGAGGCTGCCCCGGTGGATGCGGCGGAAGACATCGAGGAATGCCGCGTCGTCGGGCTCGGGACGGAATTCGAGGCGGCCCGGGCGCGCAGGCACGCCGCACTCCGGCGTCCAGCAGTAGCGGAAGCGCTCGACCAACGGGGACAGCCCGGCGGCGACAGCCGCGTCGATCCGGGCCTCGGCCTGCTCCCGGACCGGAGGGACGTCGCGCCAGCCGGGTCGCAGTTTGAGGGAGTACTGGGCACGCAGCGGCGAGGTGCGGAGCAGTTCCACGGCCGCACCGGCGTCGGTGAAGTCGAACCAGTCCAGGGCGAGTGGGCTGGCGTCCTTCGGCCCGGCCCACCATGCCGCGCGCGCGACCACGACGCCGTCGCGCAGGGCCACCCAGGTCCACTCGGGGCGGTACTCACCGGCGGCGGCCATCCCACCGTAGGTTTCACCGAAGGCGGCGAAGCCGACCAGACCGGGATCGGGCATGGATTCGAAAAGCGCTTCCTCGCCTGGAGCGAGGGGGCGGATGACCAGATCGGTCACGAGAGGTCCTTCCGGGAGGCGGCGTGCTCCCGTTCAGATCCTCGGCGCCCTCGGAACGGGGTGGGAGCACATGAGAGTCGGCTGGCTCACGGTTCCCACCTCCTTTGACCATCGAGGACGCGACCGCAGCGTAACAGCGTGATCGAATCGCGTACAACAGCCCGCACGACGGTTCGGCCGAAGGCGTCATGGCAGCGCGCCCGGACGTCAGGGTCGTCGGGCGAGAGGTCCGGCCGTCGAAACGGGAGAGCACGAGTGCTGTGCGTCCACGGTCATCCGTGCTCCGCGGGTGCGTCACTCCGGATGGAGGGCGAGGGTCCAGGTGTGGACGGTGTGCGTGGTGGGGTGGCCCGGGCAGGGTTCGGCGATGACCACGGTGAGGCGGTCGCCGTCGCGGCGCAGCGAGCTGATGTGGCCGGACGCCTTGTCGGGGGCGATCGCCAGCAGTTCGGCGAGGACGGTGCCGTCGAGGCGGCGGTCGACGGCACGGAGCACTCCTGCGTCGAGCAGCAGGACCGTCCCGTCCTCCAGCACCACCGGCCGCGGCGTCACCGGGCCGGAGAGCCGGGGACCGCGCTCGATCACACCACCGGGCAGCAGCCGGACCACGCGGCTCGTGGTGGGGTGGCCCCGGTCGGCCTCGACGACCCGGATGCCGGTGCCGACGACGTAATGGCCGTAACTGCGCCAGGAGTCCACGGTGGCGCCGTCACGGTCGTGCTCCCAGGTGTCGAAGAAGTCGTAGCCCGCCAGGCCGAGCACGAACCGTCCCCCGCGCAGCGCGGCACCGCGCTCCCCGCGCAGTTCGGCGACCAGGGTGCCGTCCGCCAGGTCGAGCAGCAGGGCAGGACCGAGGAACCCCCAGGGCGTGTACTCCAGGGAGTCCGTGGTGACCAGCACCCTGCCCCCGGCAATGTGCGCGGCGTTGGGACGGCCGGCGCACGCATGGGTCCAGCGCGTCCGTCCCGAGTCGTCGACACAGCTGATCTCCCCGGTCGTCCCCTGGATCCGCAGGTCGTCCCGCCGCGCCAGCGGTCGCCCCTCGGGCGGCCGCGACGGGTACGGCGGCCTGCCCACCGCGCTGTGACGGTCCACCACGGTGACGCGCCACCGACCGGGGTCCGCCCCCTCGGCGCGCCTGCTTTCCTCGGGTATCGGCATGGCCGCGATGCTAACCGCCGCGCAGGGCACGGCGACACGGTTACCATGCGACCGTGATCAAGGTGCGGGCCATGCGCATGGACGACGTCGACGCCGTCTCCACGATCCGGGTGAGGGGCTGGCAGGCGGCGTACGCCGGGATCGTGCCGCGGAGCCACCTGGACGCGATGAGCGTCGAGGAGGACGCGGTCCTGCGCAGGAAGTGGTTGACGACCGCCGGGAACCGCGTGGAGAACCTCGTCGCCACCGAGGACGGCGTCGTGACCGGCTGGGCGGCCCTCGGGCCGCGTGCCGGGGAGCCCCGGGAGCCCGGCGCAGGCGTCGCCTGCGAGCTCTACGCCCTCTACGTGCGGCCGGACCGCATCGGCACCGGCACCGGGCGCCGGCTGATGTCGGCGGTGCGCTCCCGGGCGGCCGAACTCGGGCACCCGCGGCTGGAGTTCTGGGTGCTCGCCGACAACGCCCGTGCACGGCGCTTCTACGCACGCGCCGGGTTCTCGCCCGACGGCGCCGAGCAGGTCGAGGAGTACGACGGCGTTCCGCTCCGGGACCTACGGTACGCGGGCGACACGAGCGCGCCCGCCTGAGCCCGGCGACGCAGCCGTGGCGCCGCACCCGGTCCTGCCGGGCACGGCGCCACACCCCGCCTCGTGCTTCCGCCTACTCGTCGATCGCCGCGCCGAACTGCGCGTTGGCCGAGGGAGCGCCCAGGGTCGCGCCGTCGTACGTCCAGGTGCCCTGGGCGACCAGCCCGGAGGACGACGCGGGGACGACCCAGACGAAGCCGTCGTTCGTGTTCTCGCCCGGGGCCGCCGCGAGGAGGCCGAAGCGGCCGTCCCTGTCGGCGTCGACCAGCCGGATCTGGCCGCCCCAGCGGTCGGAGGCCTCCGCGGCGCCCGGGATGCCCGCGGTGTTCTGGTCGAAGCTGCGCGCTCCCGTGGCGGTGAGCCCGCCCGGTGCGCCGCGCAGGGTCCAGACCGCGCCGGCGTCGGCGACGGAGCCGATGTCCTCACCGGGGGCACCGATGGCCAGGTCGGGAAGGCCGTCGCCGTTGGTGTCGCCGGAGGACAGTTCGGCGCCCCAGCGGTCTCCCGCCTCGGAGACGCCGGGGACGCCGGCCGAGTCCTGGGTCCATGTCTGCGCCGGGGTGGGGTCGAGTCCCGACAGGTCGCCCCTGCCCAGGTGGACGGTGACGGATCCGCCGAGCGCCGAGCCGGTGCCCGTGTCGCCGATGGCCAGGTCGTCCTGGCCGTCGTGGTTGAAGTCGCCGGAGGCGACCGCGGGTCCGCCCTCGAAGGTGCCGCCGTCGCCGAGGTCCTCGACGCCGGGTGCGCCGTGCAGGACCTGGGTGACGCCGACCCCGGGCTGGTCGCCCGTGGTCACCCCGGAGATCGCCAGGTCGGCCCAGGAGTCCTCGTTGTAGTTGCCGTGGCTCAGGCTCCGCAGGGCGACGCCGGTGTCCTGGGCCGTGCGCTCCAGGGCGCGGACTCCCCGGTCGGCCTGCCGCAGGCGCGGCGCGGCGGTCCCCGGCTGGGCGGTGAAGAACAGCAGGGAGTCGTTCTCCAGGACGGCGATGCTGTCGCGCAGGTTGGCGTCGGGGGCCGAGGGATCCGGGGCGAAGTACCGGGCGGCTTCCACCGCCCGCCCGAAGTTCGCGCCGGCCCGCGGCTGGTCGGGGTCCTCCAGCCAGAAGCTGTCGCCGCCGTGCAGACCGGTCGGGGAGCCCCAGAAGACGACGGCACCGCCGGCGTCGGAGAGCGTGCCCAGGTCCTCGCCGGGGATGCCGACGATCGCGTCGTCGTAGCCGTCGTTGTCCAGGTCGCCGGTGGCCACGGCCTGTCCGAAGCCGTCGCCGGCCTCGGCGGCGCCCGCGACGCCCGAGGTGCTCTGGCTGAGGACGGATCTCTTGGTGGTGCTGAGGCCGCCCGACCCGCTGTACTGCACGGTGACGTACCCGGCGCCCTTGGCCCCGGACACGGTGGCTCCGGGGGCGCCGATCAGCACGTCGTCGTACCCATTGCCGTCGAAGTCGCAGTTGCGCTGCTGCCACCCGATCGACGGGAAGGGCACCGCCGCCTGTGCGGCGGGGGCCGTGAGGAGCACACCCCCGCCGAGGGTGAGGAGTGCCGCGGCCGCGAGGGCCGCGCTCTTGTTGTGACGCACAGAAGAACCTCCATGGTCTCCTGGGTTGCCCTCGGCGTCCCCCGCGCCCGCGTCGACTCGCCCGCGGTCGGGTGGCGTCCGGCCGGCAACGCCCGCTGTTCCGTCACCCGGAAGACACATGACGTTCGCCCAGGGTTGTAGCGACCGGGGTGGCCGCCTCCCGGCGCGGGCGGTCGCGACAGGCCGCCGACGGTCGTCGTGGGCCGCCGCTGCCTGCGTCTTTGACCGCGATTTGCCGCCAGGGGCACTGGTGCGGGGCCGCCCCGGGGATTCAGGATGATCCTCATGCCCGAATCCACTGCATTCCACGACCTGGCGGCGTTCCTCGCGCTGCCCCGCGTCTCCTCGCTCGCGCTGTCACCGGACGGGACCCGTCTGGTGACGTCGGTGCAGGAACTGTCCGCCGACCGTACCCGGTTCATCGGTGCCCTGTGGGAGGTGGACCCGGCCGGGGAGCGTCCGGCGCGGCGGCTCACCCGCTCGGGGCGCGGCGAGTCCGCCCCGGGGTTCCTGCCCGACGGCACCCTGCTCTTCCTGTCCTCGCGTCCGGTCGCCGACCCCGGCGACGGCGAGGACGACCGGCAGGAGGCGGCGCTGTGGAGCCTGCCGGCCGGCGGCGGCGAGGCGGCGCAACTGCTGGCCAGGCCCGGCGGGATCGGCGAGTACGCGACGGCCACCGGCGCCTCCCGGGTCGCCCTGGGGGCCTCCCTGCTGCCCGGCGCGGCCGACGCGGAGCACGACGAGCGGCTACGCGAGGCCCGCCGGAAGGCCAAGGTCTCGGCGATCCTGCACGAGTCGGTGCCGGTGCGGTACTGGGACCACGACCTGGGCCCCGGCATCCCGCACATGTTCACCGCCGCGGACGCCACCGCGGAGCAGCCCGCCCTCGTGGACTGCGGCGCGCGCCGGGCCGCCTTCGCCGAGGGTGTGGCGCTCTCCCCCGACGGCTCGCTGGTCGCCTACGCGACGGCCGTGGGCACCCTCCCCGACGAGGTCCGCTCCGTGGTCGTCGTCGCGGACGCCGAGACGGGCAAGCCGCTGCGGATGCTGGAGTCCCCCGACGCGGAGTTCGGCGCCCCGGCGTTCACCCCGGACGGCCGGGACCTGGTGTGCGCCCGACGGCGGCGCGTCACCTGGGAGGCCCCCGGTGACGTCACGCTGTGGCTGACGAGCGCCACGGACGACCAGGACCCCGGACGCGACCTGCTGCCTGATTTCGGCCAGTGGCCGGGTTCCCCGGTCGTCTCGCCGGTTCCCGGTCAGGACGGCGCCCCGGTGGTGTACTTCGCCGCCGACGAGGGCGGTCACGGCCCGGTCTTCCGGCTCTCCACCGGCAGCGGCGAACTGGTCGCGCTCACCGCGTCCGGTACGTATTCGGACGTGGTGGTGAGCCCGGACGGCGGCACCGTGTACGCGCTGCGCTCCGCCGTGGACAGCCCTCCGCTCCCGGTGCGGCTCGACGCCGCGACGCCCGGGCAGCAGCCCGTTGTGCTCCCCTGCCCCGGGCAGGACACCGTGCTGCCGGGCAGCCTCACCGAGGTGCACACCACCGCCGAGGACGGGACGGCCCTGCGGGCCTGGCTGGTGCTGCCGGACGGCGCGAGCGCCGACACCCCGGCGCCCCTGCTGCTGTGGGTGCACGGCGGCCCGCAGACCAGCTGGAACGCCTGGCACTGGCGCTGGAGCCCGTGGGTCGCGGCCGCGGCGGGCTACGCGGTCCTGCTGCCGGACCCGGCGCTGTCCACCGGCTACGGCCAGCAGATGCACGAACGCGGCTGGGCGCACTGGGGCGGCGCCCCGTACGACGACGTGATGGCGCTGACCGACGCCGCGCTGCTGCGGGACGACCTGGACGGCGGGCGCACCGCGATGATGGGCGGCTCGTACGGCGGCTACATGGCCAACTGGATCGCCACCCGCACCGACCGCTTCAAGGCGATCGTCACCCACGCGAGCCTGTGGAACATGTACAGCTTCGCGCAGGTCACAGACTTCCCGGCGTACTGGATGCGGCGCCAGGGCGACCCGCTGGTCAGCACCGAGCGGTACGAGCGCGAGTCCCCGCACCTGCGGGCCGCGCAGATCACCACGCCGATGCTGGTGATCCACGGCGACAAGGACTACCGGGTGCCGATCGGCGAGGGCCTGGCGCTCTGGAACGACCTGGTGCGGTTCGAGGTCTCGGCGAAGTTCCTGTACTTCCCCGACGAGGGCCACTGGATCCTCAAGCCCAACAACGTCCGCCTGTGGTACGCGACGGTGCTCGGATTCCTGGCCCATCACGTGCTGGGCGAGGAGTGGCAGCGCCCCGACCTGGTCTGACGGCCCGCCGTCGCCGGGGCCCGGTCCGCACCGGGCCTCGGCGGCCTCCCCTTTCCCGGAGCCGGCCGGGAGGCCGGCTCGGCCGCGTACACCCACGCGTCCGGTCGCCGACGTGACGGCGTCTCCGCCCCGGGTCTGACGCCGCTTCACACCTGCCGCGCCCGGCCCCGGCGGGTGTCCGCGACCCCCGCCGGTCCGAAAGTCACACCAACACCCTTGACACCACCGGTGCCTTGACCCCCTACTAGCCCTTGCACAGCGAACTTGACAACGTTGTCTAGGCGCAGAAGGGGTGCTCGCGCATATGCAGCAGAGAGCTGCCCGGCACAGATGGACTTCCTCGGCGGTCGTGTTGGTGACCGCCCTCGCCCTGGCCGCGGCCACGCAGCAAGCGGCGGTCGCCGTGCCCGAACCGGGGCCGCACGTCGACACCTTCGCGTCGTCGTTCGAGTCGGGCGATCCGGCGCCCGACTGGCGCAACACGGTGGACACCGCGGCGGACGGGTCCAAGCGGGCCTCGGGCGTGGACGGTGGCTACAGCACCGGCATCCCCGGCAACCTCAACGACCACGTCACCGACATCCGCGCCAACGGCGAGTACGCGGACTCGGGCGAGGTGAAGGAGAACCTCGTCGACGCAGAGCCGGGGACCAAGTGGCTGGTCTTCCAGCCCACCGGCTGGGTGGAGTTCGACCTCGACGGCCCCGCGAAGGTCGTCACCTACGCCCTGACCTCCGCCAACGACGCGGCGGAACGCGACCCGCGCGACTGGACCCTGCAGGGCTCCACCGACGGCAAGGACTGGAAGACCCTGGACACCCGCTCCGGCGAGTCCTTCCCCGAGCGGTTCCAGACGAAGTCGTACGACCTCGCTGAGCCCGCCGAGTACCAGCACTTCCGGATCGACATATCGAGGAACAACGGCGCGTCGGGCATCACGCAGCTCGCCGACCTGCAACTGTCCACGGGCTCCACCGGGGACCCGGTGCCGCAGGACATGCTCTCGCTCGTCGACCGCGGCCCGAGCGGCTCGCCGACGGCGAAGTCGGGCGCCGGCTTCACCGGTACGCGGGCGCTGCGCTACGCGGGCCGGCACACCGGCGACGGCAGGGCGTACTCGTACAACAAGGTCTTCGACGTCGACGTCCCCGTCCGCCGGGACACCGCGCTGTCGTACCGGATCTACCCGTCGATGGCGGACGGCGACCGCGACTACGACGCCACCAACGTCTCGGTGGACCTGGTCTTCACCGACGGCACCTCCCTCAGCCGTCTGGGCGCCACCGACGAGCACGGCTTCGCGCTCACCCCGCAGGGGCAGGGCGCGGCCAAGGTGCTCTACGTCAACCAGTGGAACGACGTCGTCTCCCGGATCGGGTCGGTCGCCGCGGGCAAGACCGTCGACCGCATCCTGGTGGCGTACGACTCCCCCAAGGGCCCGGCGAAGTTCCGCGGCTGGCTGGACGACGTGACGCTGGAGCCGCTCGCGCAGGAGAAGCCGAAGGCGCACCTGTCGGACTACGCGCTGACGACCCGCGGGACCAACTCCAGCGGCAGCTTCTCGCGCGGCAACAACTTCCCGGCCACGGCCGTGCCGCACGGCTTCAACTTCTGGACGCCGGTGACCAACGCGGGCACCCTCAACTGGCTTTACGACTACGCCAAGGCGAACAACTCCGACAACCTGCCCACGATCCAGGCATTCAGCGCCAGCCACGAGCCCAGCCCCTGGATGGGCGACCGGCAGACCTTCCAGGTGATGCCGTCGGCCGCCTCCGGCACCCCGGACACGGCACGCGGCGCACGGGCCCTGGCCTTCCGGCACGAGAACGAGACGGCGCGCCCCTACTACTACGGCGTGAGGTTCGAGAACGGCCTGAAGACGGAGATGGCCCCGACCGACCACGCGGCCGTGCTCCGCTTCACCTACCCCGGTGACGACGCGAGCGTGCTCTTCGACAACGTCACCGAGCAGGCGGGCCTGACGCTCGACAAGGAGACCGGCACCTTCACCGGCTACTCCGACGTGAAGTCCGGGCTGTCCACCGGCGCCACCCGGCTTTTCCTGTACGGCGAATTCGACGCGCCCGTCACGGAGGGCACGTCGAGCGGCGTCAAGGGCTACCTGCGCTTCGACGCCGGCGAGGACCGCACCGTGTCGCTGCGGCTGGCCACCTCCCTGATCAGCATCGACCAGGCGAAGGACAACCTGCGCCAGGAGATCCCGGGCGGCACCTCCTTCGAGACGGTGAAGAAGCGCGCGCAGAAGCAGTGGGACGGGCTGCTGGGCCGCGTCGAGGTCGAGGGTGCCACCACGGACCAGCTGACGACCCTCTACTCCAGCCTGTACCGGCTGTACCTGTACCCCAACTCCGGCTTCGAGAAGGTGGGGTCGACGTACCAGTACGCGTCCCCGTTCTCCGCGATGCCCGGTCCCGACACCCCGACCCACACCGGCGCGAAGATCGTGGACGGCAAGGTATACGTCAACAACGGCTTCTGGGACACCTACCGGACGACGTGGCCGGCGTACTCCTTCCTGACGCCCGGCCAGGCCGGTGAGATGGTCGACGGGTTCGTGCAGCAGTACAAGGACGGCGGCTGGACCTCGCGCTGGTCGTCCCCCGGCTACGCGGACCTGATGACGGGCACCTCCTCGGACGTGGCCTTCGCCGACGCCTACGTCAAGGGCGTGAACTTCGACGCCGAGGCGGCGTACGACGCGGCCGTGAAGAACGCGACGGTCGTCCCGCCGCAGTCGGGCGTGGGCCGCAAGGGGATGACGACCTCCCCCTTCCTCGGCTACACGAGCACCGACACCCACGAGGGCCTGTCGTGGGCGCTGGAGGGCTACCTCAACGACTACGGCATCGCCGAGATGGGCAAGGCCCTCTACGAGAAGACCGGCAAGAAGCGCTACAAGGAGGAGTCGGCGTACTTCCTCAACCGCGCCCAGGACTACGTCAACCTCTTCGACCCGCAGGCGGGCTTCTTCCAGGGGCGTGACGCCAAGGGCGACTGGCGGGTGGACTCCGCGAAGTACGACCCGCGGGTGTGGGGTTACGACTACACCGAGACCAACGGCTGGGGCTACGCCTTCACCGCCCCGCAGGACAGCCGGGGTCTGGCCAACCTGTACGGCGGCCGCAACGGTCTCGCGGAGAAGCTCGACGCGTACTTCTCCACCCCGGAGACCGCCTCGCCCGAGTTCGTCGGCTCCTACGGCGGCGTCATCCACGAGATGACGGAGGCCCGCGACGTCCGGATGGGCATGTACGGGCACTCCAACCAGGTGGCCCACCACGTCACGTACATGTACGACGCGGCCGGCCGCCCCTGGGAGACGCAGAAGAACGTCCGCGAGGTGCTCTCCCGCCTCTACACCGGCAGCGCCATCGGGCAGGGATACCACGGCGACGAGGACAACGGCGAGCAGTCGGCCTGGTTCCTCTTCTCCGCGCTCGGCTTCTACCCCCTGGTGATGGGCAGCGGCGAGTACGCCGTCGGCTCCCCGCTGTTCACCAAGGCGACCGTCCACCTGGAGAACGGCAAGGACCTGGTCGTCAAGGCGCCCAAGAACAGCACGCGCAACGTGTACGTGCAGGGCCTCAAGGTCAACGGCCGCTCCTGGACGTCGACCTCGCTGCCGCACTCGCTGCTCGCCAAGGGCGGTGTGCTGGAGTTCGCCATGGGCCCGAAGCCCTCGTCGTGGGGCACCGGCAAGAACGCCGCGCCGGTGTCGATCACCCAGGACGACGAGGTGCCCGCGCCCCGCGCGGACGCCCTCAAGGGCGACGGCGCCCTGTTCGACAACACCTCGGCGACGGACGCGGCGGCCACGACCGTCGACCTTCCGGTGGACGGACGCACCAAGGCCGTCCAGTACACGCTGACCTCGTCGTCGGACCGCACCAAGGCCCCCACCGGCTGGACCCTCCAGGGCTCCTCGGACGGCACGCACTGGAAGACCCTCGACAAGCGCTCCGGTGAGTCCTTCACCTGGGACCGCCAGACCCGGGCCTTCTCGGTCGCCTCCCCGGGCGGTTACACCCAGTACCGCTTGGTCCTGGACACCGAGTCGACCCTGGCGGAGGTGGAACTGCTCGCCTGATCCGCTGAAGGCGACGGGGCGGGCGCGGAGGGACTCCGCGCCCGCCCCGTCGCCGTTCACCGCGGGCCGGCCGCCGGTCCCGGGCAGGGGCCAAGGGCCCCGACAGC
Source organism: Streptomyces sp. NPDC001902 (assembly GCF_042891295.1). Taxonomy (NCBI): domain Bacteria; kingdom Bacillati; phylum Actinomycetota; class Actinomycetes; order Kitasatosporales; family Streptomycetaceae; genus Streptomyces; species Streptomyces sp. NPDC001902. Next base: position 161,385 of record NZ_JBIATA010000006.1, read on the forward strand.
CGGGTCCACCGGCCGAGGGCCGAAGGCCGAACTGGGTGACGCCGCTGCCGCTCTGAAGCCTCCCCTGAATTCACATCAGACATCGCACATCTTTGCGCCATCCGGCACAACAATTGGGAATCCGGAATTACTCAACACATAGTTCATCGCCTCCAGGTTTCGTGAGTGTTAAAACTGCCGTCACAGAGGAGTGATCGGTGGCGTCCACTTTGCCGCCCTTCCATCCGGGAGCGGCGGCGTCTCATGTGACCGTTCACCGGGGCGGAGTTCGCCACTCACCCTGCATGGCCTGTGCTCGGCGGGGGCGCGCGAGGCTTCTTTGAATGCCGCCGAATCCGGACGGAAACCCCCACGCCCGAGAACCCCGCGAAAAGTGGCCGGCAGCGGACAGCCGCGCTGAACCTACCGGCAGTTGAGTGCGAATTCAAGCACTTTACATCCGCACTTCACTGATGATCAGATTCGGTCAATCAGTAACCCAGGAGGGCACGTGCGGTTTCCCATATCCCGAAGATCTGCGGTGTGGATCGCAGCGGTTGTTGTTGCCGGTGTGACGGTCGCTCCCGCGTCCGGCGCTGCGCCTTCGCAGCCCCTGCGTGGCGCTGCGGCCGGACCGGGCGGCGCGCAGCGCGTACCGGTCTCGGTCACGCTGATCACCGGTGACAAGGTGAAGGCGTTTCAGGAGCCCGGTGGGACGGTGTCCGTGGACGACGTCCGGCGCGCGTCGGGAACCAAGGGTTCGGTGCGTGTCGCCGTCGAGAACGGCGACACCTACGTGTATCCCGATGAGGCGATGCCCTACATCGCGACCGGCAGGCTCGACAAGCAACTCTTCAACATCACGCAGCTGGTGGCCCAGGGCTACGACGACGCCCACACCGTCGCGCTGCCCCTGATCATCACTCAGTCCAGCGGCGCGACCGCCCGCAAGGGCGGTGCCACCGAGGACGCACTGCCGTCCGGTACGGCTCTGCCAGGAGCGACGGCCACCCTGGGGCTTCCGTCCATCAACGGAGCAGCCGTCAAGGCCCAGCGGTCGAAGGCCGCCACCTTCTGGTCGGCACTCACCGGCACCACCGGACAGGACGCCCCGCGGTCGGCGGCGCGGACCGCGGGGAGCCCGGACGATGCGAGCGCCCCCTCGTTCGCCGCCGATGTCGACAAGGTGTGGCTCGACGCCAAGGCGGAGGGGACCCTGGCGGAGACCACGGCGCAGATCGGGGCCCCCGAGGCGTGGAAGGCCGGTGGCACGGGCGCGGGCGTCCGGGTCGCCGTACTGGACTCAGGGGTGGACTTCACCCATCCCGACCTGGCCAATCGCGTCGTGGCGTCCCGTAGCTTCGTCGAGGGCCAGGAGGTCGTCGACCGCAACGGCCATGGCACCCACACCGCCTCCACGGTCGGCGGGACCGGCGCCGCCTCCGGCGGGAAGGAGCGGGGAGTCGCCCCCGGTGCGGACCTGATCGTGGGCAAGGTCCTCGGGGACGACAACTCGGGTGCCAACTCGGGGATCATCGCCGGCATGGAATGGGCGGCGCGGACCGAGCACGCCAAGGTGATCAACATGAGCCTGGGCATGTCGACGTGGCACACCCAGGACGATCCCATGAGCCAGGCGGTCAACAAGCTGAGCGCCGAGACGGGCGCGCTGTTCGTCATCGCCGCCGGCAACGAGGGAACCAGCCCCTACAGCGTGAGCGCGCCGGGCACCGCTGACGCCGCGCTCACCGTTGGCGCGGTGGACTCCTCCGACGTCCTCTACTCGCGGTCCGGCGCCGGACCGCGGTTGGGGGACGACGGCCTCAAGCCCGACTTGACCGCGCCGGGTGTCGACGTGCTGGCGGCGAACTCGCAGCAGGTGCCGGGGGCGGAGGGCTACTACCGCACCGACAGCGGCACCTCCATGGCGGCGCCCCACGTCACCGGGGCGGCGGCCCTGCTGGCCCAGAAGCACCCGATGTGGACGGGGCAGCAGATCAAGGACGCGCTGATGAGCACCAGCGCGCTGACCGCCGCCTACACCCCCTACCAGGCCGGCGCCGGCCGCCTGGACGTCGCGACCGCCTACCTGCAGGACCAGGTCATCGCGACCGGGTCCGTGGACGCGGGACTCGTACACTGGACCAAGGACCAGAAGCGGAATCCGGTCAAGCGGAAGATCACCTACACCAACACCACCGACAGCGCCGTCACGTTGCGGCTCACGGTGGACCGCGGCGACTCGCCCGCGGGGGCGTTCACCGTGGCCGCCGACCGTGTCACGGTTCCGGCGCGCGGCACCTCGACGGTCGACGTCGTCGCGGACCCCAGGGCGCTCGCGGCGGGCCGGTACGCCGCCCAGGTCACCGCACGCTTCGCGGCCGGTGCCGTGCACACGGCCATGGGGATGTCCGTCGAGTCCGAGAAGTACGACCTGACGGTCCGTCTGAAGGACCGGTCCGGGCAACCCGTCAGTGGCGAGGTCGAGATCACCGGTGCCGACGGGACCACCTCCGTCATGTGGGTCCCGGACGGCAGGCTCACCAGCCGCTGGGCCCCCGGCTCCTACACCGTCGTCTCCACCCTCGACGTCGAAGGCCGAAACGGCCCGCACTCCCTCGGGTACGCCGTACTGACCGCGCCCGAGGTGGACCTCAGGTCCGACCGGGAAGTGGAACTGGACGCGTCGCGCATCCGCCCGGTCAAGGTGGACACGCCCGAGCCCACGACCGTCACCAACAGCAGGATCGACCTGTACCGCTCCTTCACCTCCAGCGAGCCCACGTACAAGGACACACAGGCCCTGCACGAGATCATCATGACCTCGCCCGAGTACGACAGCCTGTGGGCGCTTCCGACCAAGGGCAAGGTGAAGAAGGGCAGTTTCGTCTTCACCACGCGGATCCGCGCCAAGCAGACCCCGCTGAAGATCACCTACGGCGGGCGCAGCCTCGACGAGACCCTGCTGGTGCAGCCCGGTTCCGCGCCGTTCCAGGACGGCACCTCGCACGTCGAGGCCGTCTTCGCAGGCACCGGCAGGCCCGCCGACTACGTCGGGCTGTCCGCCCGCGGCAAGGCCGTGGTCGTCCGTGCTGACGCATGGGTGGCCCCGGCGGACCAGGCGGCGGCCGCACGTGCCGCGGGCGCGGCGATGCTCCTGGTGGTCAACGACATCGACGGCCGCCTGACCGACTGGTACGGGGACCCGGACGGCTACACGACCGGGCCCCTCCCGGTCGCCTCTCTCACCGTCGACGAGGGCGCCGACCTGATCAAGGAGATCACGTCCCCGGGGAGGACCAAGCTGGCGGTCGAGGCCCATCCCTCGCCGCGGTACCTGTACGACCTGGCCGACTACCACCACGGCGGCGTGCCCGACGACCCCTCCGCGTCGACGGACCCCGGCAGCCTCGCCCGCGTCGACAACGTCTTCGCCACGCCCGCCGGCAAGCAGATCAGGGAGAGCCGGGAGGACAGCCCGCCGTACGAGCAGTACCCCGCCGGCCATCCCTACAGCTTCGGGCCGCGCAACCCGACATTTCCGAGGGAGCCGGTCGCACCGGGTCCCCGAACCGACTGGGTGTCCGCCGGCGACGGCGTGAAATGGCAGCAGTACGCCGGCGTCGCCGACGGCCTCACAAGCTTCACCGACGTCGTCGGCTACCGTCCGCGCAGCGTGCAGAGCCAAAACTGGTTCGGCCCCCTCATCCGGCCGCGCATGCTCAGCTTCGAGGTCCCGCAGCGATTCGGCGACGTCATGACGGGCATCATCACGGGCTTCGGTGACGGAGGAGCCGCCCACAGCGGCAGCACCGGCCTGATGTCCCGGGACTTCGCGCTCTACCAGGGGGACAAGAAGGTGTACCAGAGCGGACCGTACGCCGACTTCGTCGCGGTCGACCTGGCCCCGCAGACGCTCCCCTACCGGCTCGTGGTCGACACGCAGGGGAACACCGACGTCACCCCGTACTCCTCCACCACGCACACCGAATGGAGGTTCCAGTCCGGAACCGCCGACGCTCAGGTCATCCCGCTGGTCCAGCTCGACTACGGAACGGAGGTGGACCGCGCCGGGCAGGCGAAGCGTACGTCGGCCTTCTCCGTCACTCCCGTCGTCCTCGGTGGTGACGCGACCAAGGACGCGGTCTCCTCGGTCAAGCTCGAGGTGTCCTACGACGACGGGGCCTCCTGGCAGCCGCAGGACCTGAAGGCGAGCAAGGACACCTGGCAGGCGCAGCTCCACGCGCCGGCCCGGGCGGGTTACGTGTCCATCCGCGTCACCGCCAAGCAGCACAACGGCGGCGGCATCACCCAGACCGTCACCCGGGCCTTCGGCCTGAAGTAGCACGCCGGCGTGGGACGGGGCGGCACCTGCTGTGGTGCCGCCCTCGTCGGGTCAGGGGGCCAGCAGGTTCAGCCAGGTCCCGGTCCGGACGGTGCCGTCCGCGGGCAGGCCGCGGGAGGACTGGAAGGACCGCACCGCGGTGTCCGTCGCCGGGCCGAAGGCTCCGTCGACGGTCAGTCCCGCACCGCGGGTGTTCAGCAGGTACTGCACGGCGGAGACAGCGGGTCCGGTGTCGCCCTGCTTGAGCGTCGCGACGACGAGCGGCTGCCAGGTCGCGGGGCCGACGACGCCGTTCGAGGGCAGACCGCGCGAGGTCTGGAAGGAACGGACACCGGCGGCGGTCGTGATGCCGAAGACGCCGTCCACGGCGAGCCCCACCCCGCGGGCATTCAGCAGGTACTGCAGGGCCCTGACCCGGGTGCCGCTCTGGCCCTGCTGCAGCAGGGGCCAGTCGGGCGCGGGCGTGCCGGCTCCGGTGGGCAGCGCGAAGGGCAGCGGGAGCAGCAGCTGGGTGTTGCGGGCCGTCGGTGCGCCGCGCCGCAGGTCGATGCCGCGGGCGACGGACTGGATGTCGTTGGCGGCCAGTTCGCGCGCCAGCGAGGCGAGCGCGGCGGGGGTGCCGGTGTCCCCGCCGTACGACAGCGGGGCGTCCGCGTCGACCATGGTGGTGAAGATCGACAGGTGGCCGCCGCCCTCGGCGATCTCGACGATCCGGGACTGCACGGGCCAGTCGATGTGCGAGGCGGTGTTCACCTCCCAGAATCCGGCGCTGAGCGCGGAGGTCCAGGCGGGCTTGTGCGCGGTGATGTTGTTGGTGTGCGTGTGGCCGTCCACCATCAGGACGACGTTCGGGAAGCGCAGCAGCTTGTCGCGCAGGTCGGCGCCGCTGTAGGGCGCGTCGTCGTCCGTGTTGTCCATCGAGTCGAGCGTGTGGTGGCAGCAGACGACGATCAGCTTGTCCCTGACCCCGGGCTGGGTGACGACGGTGCCGGGACCCGTGCCGTTGGGCCGGTCCGTCTCGTAGCGGGAGCTGTTCGCCTTCAGCTGCGCGTCCAGCCACTCCCACTGCGCCTGGTCGAGGGCGCCGTCCGCGCCGCCGCCCGGGTTGGTGGTGTCGAGCACGAGGACCTGGACGAGGTCGGAGGGGCCGGAGGGTATGGCGTAGTACGCCCGGTCGCTGCCGGAGGTGAAGCCGTGTCCGGCGGGGGTGCCGGTGGTGCGGAAGTGCTCGGCGACGAACTCGCGCCGCTCCAGCAGGCGTCGTGCCGGGTCGGCGGTGACCTTCTCGGTGTCGAGGGTGAAGTCGCCGGTGATGATGTCCGTCAGCAGCTCGATGTAGTAGGCGGGCCCGTTGTCGAAGACGTCGGGGACGCCCTCGATCTGGGTGATCTTCGTCGAGCCGGTCGCGATGCTCTTGAGCGGGTCGAACGGCAGGACGTCCGGCGCCACGTTGCCCTGCACGAGGCCGTCGTGGTTGCCGTAGGCGGCGTACCAGGGCATGCGCAGGCCGCCCGCGGTGAAGGGCCTGCGGGCGGCGGCGAGCAGACCGGTCACCAGGGGGAAGCCGGCCAGCTCGTTGTTGTCGGCGGGGCTCTGCCGGGCCTGCGGGTGCCAGTAGTGGACGTCGGTGCCGAACCGCCCGCCGCTCACGCTCTCGTCGAGGGCGAGGTTGCCGGAGTCGGGGGTGACGGTGTTGCCGTCCAGCAAGTCGATGTACCAACGGGTCTCGTTGTACTGGCAGTTGTCGACCGCGTCGCCGGTGACGACGGTGAAGGCCAGCGGTGCGCCGGTCCGCGGTCCGCGTCCGACCTGCCGGACGGCGCGGCACATCGCGTCGGTCGTCTGGGTCGACAGGAACTCGTGCGCGCGGTACGCGGACTCGGTGGGATACGAGTTGTAGTGCGGCGGGCCGTAGTCGGCGAGCCGGTCGAGGCACTCGACGCGCAGCGGTGACTGGTCGTCGACGATGTGCAGGTCGGACATCTGGGCGAAGGCGATCAGCGACCGGGTCACCGTGGGTGCGGTGACGTTGGCCAGGTCCTTGCGGACGAGGTGGGGTTCGCCGGGCCCCGCGACGATCCCGCGGTAGCCGGACCCGAGGTCCGGGCCGCGCAGCAGCGTACGGTCCAGGGTCGACAGGCCCGGTACGGAACCGTCGTCGGCGGTGGTCCGGGGGGCGGCGGCCGCGAGGCCGGCGAGGCCGCCTTGGGCGACGGTGGCGGTCACCACGCTCACGGCGGTCGCCATCAGCATTCTTCGGCGCGTCAGAGACATTCCGCATCCTGTTCGGTCGTCAGCCGCCGTACGCGGGCAGCACGGCATGGCGATGGGGGGACGAGGGAGGCGCGCGGACCACCCGGTCGTGGAGCAGGACCGGGCCCGCCAAGAGTGGCAAAGGGAGGGCCCGACCGCAAGGAGTGATACAGCCACTCATCCACTTTCTGACCGACTCACTTGTCGGTGACGGCATGACGCGACCCCGCACGGCCCTTCGGGCGCGGCCGTACGGGGTCTGCGGGGAGGTGGGTGGTCAGCTGTTGGCGTTCAGCACGGGGTAGTAGCCGCTCGAGTGGCCCTTGGCGGTCGGGTGGTAGGACTCCCAGCTCGGCGAGACCACCAGGGAGTGCAACCAGTCGTCGCCGGAGCACAGTTCATGGCCGTTGAAGGTCCCCCGGACGTCGCCGAAGACGAAGCCGTGGGCGGCGGCCCTGGCGGCGATGACGCCGTCGAGGACGTCCGCGGCCTCGTCGATCTTGCGGTGCTTGGTGTCGGACAGGCCGACGCACAGCACGTTCAGGGTGTACACGCGGGGATAGCCGAGGACGACGACCTTGGCGTTGGGGGCCTTGGCGCGGATCGCGTTGTAGGTGGCGTCCAGGCGGGCGGGCAGGGTGTTGCGGGCGTAGTTCTCCGCCTGGGTGACCCGGTTGACGCAGTCGGTGTCGGAGCCGATCACACAGGTCGTCATAACGTCCGAGAAGCCCGCGTCGTTGCCGCCGATGGTGAGGGAGACCAGACCTGTGGAGGCGTTCAGCGGGCCGAGCTGGGTGTTGGTCACGTCCGTGGTCACCGCACCCGAGCAGGAGGTGTCGGCGAAGGAGGAGGGGGCGTGGGCGTTCTTCCAGAGGTACGGGTACGCGCTGAAACTCCGGTGGCAACTGCCGCTGGCGCTGTCGTAGTTGCCCGCTCCGTTGCCGGCGGAGTACGAGTCCCCCAGCGCGACGTAGGCGGGCCCGGCGGCGTGTGCCGGGGTGGACCACAGCAGGCCGAAGGCCAGGGTGACGATCAGGGTGGTCAGGGCCGACAACGACGTGGTGCGTCTCACGGAACCTCCCTGGGCGGAGAGTTGACTACCACTTGGTAGCCCCGGACCCGGCCCGTTGGGAAGTGTCCATGACAATGGAATGTTAAAATTTCTTCGCGCGTAGATCCCGTGTTCGGCTCATCGCCGCCTCCGGGCCGGGGAGGCGCCGGGCGGCCGGTGGCAGGATGCTTGCGGTGGTGGCCGGCCACGCCACCGGGCGGGAGAGCCGGAGGAGGCCCGTTGAGCCGCAGGAAGAACCATCACGTCGTCGTGCTCGTGCTGGAGGGTGCCAAGCCGCTGGACGTCGGGATCCCGGCGCAGGTGTTCTCCAACCGGCCGAGCATGCCCTACGACGTGCGGGTGTGCGGCGCCGCACCCGGGCTGGTGACCGGCGGCGACGGGCTCTCGTACCACGTGGCGGAAGGACTGGAGGCGTTCGAGGACGCCGACACCGTCTTCATCCCCGGTTACCGGGAGCCGGCCGGCGCCGAACCGCCCGCGGCGGTCGTCGGCGCGCTGACGGCGGCCCACGAGCGCGGGACCCGGCTCGCGGCCATCTCGACCGGGGCGTTCGCGCTGGCGGCGACGGGCCTGCTGGACGGCAAGCGGGCCACGACCCACTGGCACTACACCAAGGCCCTCGCCGAGCGGCACCCCCTGGTGCGGGTGGACGAGAACGTGCTGTTCGTGGACGAGGGCGACGTGCTCACCTCGGCCGGAGCGGCGTCCGGCATCGACCTGTGCCTGCACCTGGTGCGGCGGGACCACGGCGTCACCCTCTCCAACCACGTGGCGCGGCGGCTGGTGGCGGCGCCGTACCGCAGCGGAGGCCAGGCCCAGTACGTCCCCCGGAGCGTGCCCGAGCCGCTCGGCGACCTCTTCGCCGGCACCCGCGAGTGGGCACTGGCGCACCTGGCCGAACCGCTGACGCTGGAGACGCTCGCCCGCAACGCGCGGGTCTCGGCGCGCACCTTCTCACGGCGGTTCGTGGAGGACACCGGCTACACGCCGATGCAGTGGGTGCTGCGGGCCCGGGTCGACCTGGCCCGCGAACTGCTGGAACGCACCGACCTGGGCGTGGAGCAGATCGCCGACCGCGTCGGCCTCGGCACCGGCGCGAACCTGCGGCTGCACTTCCACCGCATCCTCGGGACCTCCCCCACGGAGTACCGGAACACCTTCTCGGCCTGACCGGGAGGAAGTGGCGAGGGAGTGGCGGGATCCTCGCGATCGATGGCGCAAGGTATGGCGGGATACTTGCGCATGCTGTCGTTCAGGCCACTGCCGCAAGGGCCCGCGCATGCGGAGCATGGAGGCGGCAACGAAAGGAACCCGCCATGACCCGCATCGCCGTCAACGGATTCGGCCGCATCGGACGCAACACCCTCCGCGCCCTCGTCGAGCGCGGCAGCGACCTCGAGGTGGTCGCCGTCAACGACCTCACGGCACCCGAGTCCCTCGCGCACCTGCTCAAGTTCGACAGCGCGCTCGGCCGGCTCGGCCGCACCGTCGAGGTGGACGGCTCCGAGCTGGTGGTCGACGGCCGCCGGATCAAGGTGCTCGCCGAGCGCGAACCGGCCAAGCTGCCGTGGGCCGAGCTGGGCGTCGACGTCGTACTGGAGTCCACCGGCCGCTTCACCTCGGCGGAGGCCGCCCGCGCACACCTGGCCGCCGGTGCCAAGCGGGTCCTGGTCAGCGCCCCCTCCGACGGCGCCGACGTCACCCTCGCGTACGGCGTCAACACCGAGGAGTACGACCCGGCCCGGCACACCATCGTGTCGAACGCCTCGTGCACCACGAACGCCCTGGCCCCGCTCGCGTCCGTGCTGGACGACCTGGCCGGCATCGAGCACGGCTTCATGACCACGGTGCACGCCTACACCCAGGAGCAGAACCTCCAGGACGGCCCACACCGCGACATGCGGCGCGCCCGCGCCGCCGGCGTGAACATCGTGCCCACCACCACCGGGGCCGCCAAGGCCATCGGCAAGGTGCTGCCGAAGCTCGACGGCAAGCTCTCGGGCGACTCCATCCGCGTGCCCGTGCCGGTGGGCTCGATCGTGGAGCTCAACACCACGGTCTCCCGCGAGGTCACCCGCGAGCAGGTGCTGGACGCCTACCGGGCCGCCGCCGACGGCAAGCTGAAGGGCATCCTCGACTACGCCACCGAGCCGCTGGTCTCCAGCGACATCACCGGCCACCCGGCCTCGTCCATCTTCGACGCCGCCCTCACCCGCGTCGACGGCCGCCACATCAAGGTGGTGGCCTGGTACGACAACGAGTGGGGCTTCTCCAACCGGGTCGTCGACACCCTCGAACTCCTCGCCCGCGCCTGACCGCCGGTGGGGGGCCGGCAGCACACGCCGGCCCCCCGACCGCGCCCCGTCAGGAGAACGGCCGGTACCAGGGCCGCTTCACCGGGGGCAGCCGCCGGGCGAAGAAGGCGGCGACGACGGCCTGCTGGGTCTCGTCGAAGGCCCGCTTGGGGAAGAACCCGTAGGCCCCGCTGACCTGGCGCAGGTACCAGAACCCCGCACGCTCCCGGGCCTCGCGGTAGGCGTCCCAGCCGACCTCCGCCTGCGAGACGGTCGTGCGCAGCGTGTAGGCCTGCTCCGTCAGCCGGACGGTCCACGGTTCGGCGAACTGGCGCGCGATCCTGCGGACGGCGAGACGGACCGCGACGACCTCGAGGAAGAACGGCATGCCGATCCCGTAGAAGAGCAGCCACTTCTTCGGCTCGTCCGAGAACAGGGACAGCGCGCCCAGCAGGGCCAGGAGAAGGCCGAGGACGGTGACCCCACGGATGGCGGGCGAACTGCGGATCGCTCTGCGGTACTCCCGTCCCGTCATCTGGAACGTCGCGGTGAGGTCCACGGCCGGGTACCGCCTTCGTCGAGGGTGACGGGCTTCACGTGCCCGGACGCCGAGAGGGTACCGGGCGCCCCGAACGCGCCCGTCCTCGGGGGGATAGGATCGCGCGCCGTGGCGACCCCGAGCTTCATCGACTGCTGCGCCGGGCCCGAACTCGCCTGGGTGCGGACGCTGTACGAGTCCCACCACGACCAGGAGTCCCTGCTGTGCTGCGCGGCCTGCCGGACCTACTGGTTCCACCGCTTCCACGAGCACCCCGGCTGGTCCGGCGGCGACGACCTGACGACCTGGTACACCCGCCTCACCCCCGCGGAGGGCGAACGCCTCCGGGACACGGCCGACCCGTCCGCCGAGGACCTCTCCTTCCTCCGGACGCGCCCGGGATGGATGGACGACGCCCGCGGCTCCCGCCGGGTCGACGGCGCGCCGGACCACCCGCACGGCTGACCGGCCTCGCCGGCTACTGCCCGCGGGCCGGCTGACCGGAGATGAGCAGGGTGGTACCGGCCGGGCGGAAGCCCAGGCGGGCGTAGATGCGGGCGACGGTCCGGTGCGCGTAGGCCAGGAAGACGGTGCGCACGCCGTGGTCGCGGGCGTGGGCGGCGAGGGCGGCCGTCACGGCGGCGCCGAGGCCCTGGCGGCGGGCGGTGGGGAGGGTGCCGACGCCGCCGATCTCCGTGGTGCCGTCGGCAGGATGGTGGTGGCCCGCGGCGAGCGGGGTGCCGTCGGGGGCGAAGGCGGCGAAGAGCGTCTTGTGGCCGGTGCGGAGCGAGGGGGCGGTCGTCGCCACGGTGGCGTCCGCCCGCAGCGCCTCGGCGGCCGCCGCCAGTTCGGCGCGGCCCGCCGGGCCGGTCGCGGTGCCCTCGTCGGCGAACGCCAGCCCGGGGAGGGCCAGTACGGCGGGGAGCGCGGGATCGTCGGCGTGCACCTCCCGGATCGTGACCCCGTCGGGAAGGGGCTGCCGCAGCAGCGGACGGCGGGGGTCGAGGACCATCAAGGGGCGTTCCGCCACCGGGAGACCGGCTGCCTCGATGCTCCCGCGCAGTGACGGCGTGACCTCCGCGAGCCATTCGAAGGCCTGCGGCACGCCGAGTTCGCGCTGCCGGGCGCGGACCCGGGCGATGTCGTCCGCGGAGGGCGCCCCGCGGCCGCCCACCGCATCGGGGCGGGCGTGGCCCGGCCCGCCGTAGTAGGGGGTGCCGGGCTCCTTGCGGACGAACAGGCACAGGGAGCCGAACCTCTCGGCTTCGGCGAACAGCAGCGGCACCGTGGCGTAGTAGCGCTCGATGCGGTCACGCGGGGACGGCTCGGTCATGGGGTGCAGGAGACCACGGGCCGCAGGGCGCCGCATCCGGATTGACGGATGCGGGCGCCCCTGCGGCCCGCGCGGCCGTCAGCGCCCGAGCAGGAAGTCGTGGACCGCCTGGCGGCCCTCGTCGCTCGCCGCCCGGCTCTGCACGGAGTGGGCGGCGCCGTGGACCACCACGACCTGGGCCCGCGGGGTCAGCTTCTTCTGGTCGTACAGCCATTCCAGGGGCGTCGACAGGTCCCGGTCGCCGCCGAGGAGCAGCACCGGGACGCCGGGGAGGCGCCGGTGCGCGGCAGGTAGCGGCGGGGCCGGGGTGCGGGGCCAGTCGAGGCAGCTGAGCATGGAGCCGAGGCCCGTCGCCGTGACCGCGTCGAAGGGGCCGTGGTCGGCCGGGGTCAGTTCGGCACCCGCCTTCTCCAGCGCGTCCCGCCGGCCGGCAACCGGGGCGTCCGACCTGCCCCAGGGGTAGCGTCCGTCGAGGCACAGCGTCGAGGCGTGGAGCCCCTGGCTGAGTTCCTCCGCGGTCGCCGCGCTGCCCTGCCGTACGCCCTGGATGAGGCCGTTGAGCAGTCCCGGGTCGCCCTCGGCGGCCTGGTGGAGGGCGTCGATCATGTCCGCGTAGTCGGGGTCGACGAACTCCCAGGTGGTGAGCGCGTCCAGCACGTCGACGCCGTTGCCGTAGGTGTCCACGACCTCGGCCAGATCCGCCGCCGGGTCCGTGGCGCAGCCGATGCTCGCGCACGCCGCCGTCAGCACGCGCGGCGCGGCCCGCATCGCGGCCAGGTCCATCGGGTCGTAACCGGTCTGGGGCACCACCGAGTCCAGCACCATCCGGGCCACGTGCCCGGGGTGGGCGAGGGCGTACCGCTCGGCGGTGTAGGTGCCGTAGGAGACACCGTCGAGGGTCATCTTCCGCACGCCCAGCGCGCGGCGGAGCAGTTCGAGGTCGGCGACCGTGTCGCCGGTGCCGTAGAAGCGGCGGTCGGGACCGATGGCCGCGGCGCAGTCCCGCACCGCGCGTGCGGTGGGCGGCGTCAGGTCCGACGATCCCATCTGCTCCTGCAGCGCGGGGCATTGCAGTGCGTCGCCGCCGGTGCCGCGCTGGTCGATCATGACGAGGCGGTAGTCCTTGAGCACCGGCTCCAGTACCTTGCGCATCCGTTCCACGAAGGGGACGCCCGGCTGTCCGGGGCCACCCGTCAGGAACAGCAGGACGCCCTTGGGGGCGTCCGCGTTGTCGCCCATGGCGACCTTCAGGCCCAGCCGGCCCCGTACCGCGCCGCTGTGGTCGAGCGGAACCGTCAGCGTGGCACAGCTGAAGCCGTCCAGGCCGGGGCAGGCCGCGGTGCCGGAGAGCCCCCCGCTCCCCCCGGCCGGCCCCGCGGCCCCCCGGTCCTGTGCCGACGACGTGCAGGTGCCCGCCACCATCAGCAGGCCGGCGGCGGCCAGCGCCACCGCCGCTCGTGCTCCGGACCTCCGCGTCCCCCGTGCCGTTCCGGCCCCGCGCATCACCCGCATCGCACGCACCCCCGCCCTCCGGCGCTCTCTGTGCCCCTGCCGTCCGTCGGCCATCAGACTGCGCCAAGGGGGCTCGCCACGGCGAGACTCCGTGCCACGATTCGAGCACGTTCGAAGGAACCCGGGATGCGGGGCGGCAGGGAGAAGGATGATCGAACTCACCGTGGACGCCGCCGGGTTGGCCCGGTCCCACTTCGCTGTCTCGCCGCTGCACGAGGTCGCGGCGACGCTGCTGCCGTGGGGCCTGCGCCCGGACCCGGAGGCCGATCCGTGGGTGACGCGGGCCCGTCGGGTGCTGCGCCGCGCACGGCTGCCGTTGCTGTCGGAGCTGGCGCTCGACGGGGGCGGCTACCTACCGGACTTCCTCAGCCCGCATCCGTCCGGTCCCTCGCCCACCGTCGAGGAGGAGCTGGAGCGGGTGCGTGCCACGCCGCCCGGGCGCGTGCTGGGCGAGTTGGCGGCGTTGCGGGACGGCCGCCCCTGCAACGGGCTGGCCGGGTCGGAGCTGCCGCCCGGGGTGCGGCGCGCGATGGCGCGGGGCGGCGGACACGTCGCCCGGCAGGTCGCGGAGGAACTGCGGCGCTACTGGGAGCTCGCCTTCGCCCCGCACTGGCCCGGCGCGAGGGCCGCGCTCGACGCGGAGGTCGACCGGTGCGCGGGCGTACTGGCCCGGCAGGGCGCCGCGGGGCTGTTCAACTCGCTGCACCCCGCGATCCGGTGGACCGGCGGCACGCTGCGCGTCGAGAGCCGCTTCTCGGTGGGGATCGCCGCTCCCCTGGTGATCGTGGTGCCGTCGCTGGTGGCGGCGGGGCCGAGCGTGGTCGTCGACCCGGTGCGCGGCGGGCGGCGGCCGCCGATGGTGGCCTATCCCGTACGGGACAGGCCGGCCGCGCCGGCGGCCCCTTCCGCCGAGCTGGCCAGGCTGCTCGGGCCCACCCGCGCGGGGTTGCTGGGGGCGCTGGCGCGGCCGGCGTCCACCACGCAGCTCGCGGCGCGTCACTTCCTGAGCGCCGCCACGGTCTCCTACCACCTGGGGGTGCTGCACCAGGCCGGTCTCGTGACCCGTTCCCGGTCGGGGCGGACGGTGCTGTACCGGCGTACGCCCGCCGGGTCGCGCCTGACGGGGCGGGGCTGACCCCCTGAGGCCCGCCCCACCCAGGCCACCGGTCAGGCCGTGACGGTCTCGCCGGGCAGCGCCAGGTCGAGGTCGACCAGGCGCTCGTCTCCCGCGTGCGTGGCCGCCGAGGCGAGGGGGCCGTGCCCCGCCGCGCGCGCGGCGAGCACGTACGGGCCACCGGCCGGGACCGCGAGCGCGTAGCTGCCGTCCTCCGCGGAGAGCGTCGCGCCGGCCTGCCGCCCGCGACGGTCGATCAGGGTGACCTTGGCACGGGCGACCGGAGCGCCCCCGGCGCCCACGACCCGGCCCCGGAAGCCACGCAGGACCTCCTCCGCACGCGCCAGGCCGGCCTCCTCCTCGCTGCCGGCGCGCAGCTGCAGGCCGGTCCGCCGTCCGGGCAGTCCGAGGGCGAGCAGCAGGCCGAGGAGGACGGCGCCCGTGGCGATGAGGAACGAGACGCGGAAGCCGTGCATGGTCGGGATGGCGACGCCGTTGACGTGCTGGGCGGTGTTGGCCAGCACCATGCCGATCACGGCGCTGGACACCGAGGTGCCGACGGACCGCATCAGGGTGTTCAGGCCGTTGGCCGCGCCGGTCTCGGAGGCCGGCACCGCGCCGACGATGAGGGCGGGCAGCGAGGAGTAGGCCAGGCCGATGCCCGCGCCCAGGATCACCGAGGTGAGGACGGTCTGCCAGACGGCGTCCATCAGGCCGAGGCCGCCGCCGTAGCCGGCGCCGATCACCAGCAGGCCCATGATCAGCGTGGTCTTCGGGCCGAAGCGGGCGGACAGGCGGGCGTAGACGGGGGCGGTGAACATCATCGTCAGGCCGAGCGGGGCCACGGCCAGACCCGCCACGACCATGGACTGGCCCAGGCCGTAACCGGTGGCGGCGGGGAGCTGGAGGAGCTGGGGCAGGACGAGCGAGACGACGTAGAAGCTGACCCCGACCATGATCGAGGCGAGGTTGGTGAGCAGCACCTCGCGGCGGGCGGTGGTGCGCAGGTCGACCAGCGGGGCCTTCACCCGCAGTTCCATCACGCCCCACAGCAGCAGGACGACGGCTGCGGCGGCGAACAGCCCGAGGGTGGTGCCGGACGACCAGCCCCAGTCGCTGCCCTTGGTGATCGGCAGCAGGAACAGGACCAGGCCGGTGGACAGGCCAAGCGCGCCGGGCAGGTCGAAGGTGCCCTTCGCGCGCGTCGGGGACTCCGGCACGACGGCCAGGGCGAGGACGATGGCGAGGACGCCGAGACCGGCCGCGGCGTAGAAGAGCGCGTGCCAGTTCGTGTGCTGGGCGATCAGCGCCGCGCCGGGCAGCGCCAGGCCGCCGCCGACGCCGATGGAGGAGCTCATGAGTGCCATCGCCGAGCCGAGCCGCTCCCGCGGGAGCATGTCGCGCATGAGCCCGATGCCGAGCGGGATGGCGCCCATGGCGAAGCCCTGGAGCGTACGGCCCACGATCATGGTGAGCAGCTGGCTGGTGACGGCGCTGATCACCGCGCCGACCACCATGACCGCGAGGCTGGTGATCAGCATGCGGCGCTTGCCGTAGAGGTCACCGAGGCGGCCCATGATCGGGGTGGCCACCGCGCCGGAGAGCAGGGTGGAGGTCAGCACCCAGGTCGCGTTGCTCGGCGCCGTGTGCAGCAGCTGCGGCAGGTCCTTGATGACCGGCACGAGCAGCGTCTGCATGACCGCGACAACGATGCCCGCGAAGGCGAGTACCGGGACGACCGCCCCGCTGGCTCTCCGGGCGGGCAGGTCGGTCGTCGTGAGCGTCATGGGGTGAGGCCTCCGGGCAGAGGTAGGACCGTGGTGGTCATGCGTGTCGTGTACGTGAGCTGCAACCCCGTATGCCGAGGCAACTATTCCGTCACCCGGAAACCGTAAAACACGCATTTGACCGGCTTATTTGGCTTTGGTGCCGACACACACGGATCCCTTGCGGCACGACGGCCCCAACTGTGACCGCTCTGTGATCTTCCCGTGCACAACGGTGCGGATGCCCGGGAGGTCTGAAGGACGTGCGCCCAGAGCGGCGCACCGCTTCAGACCCCGACATCCGACAAGGAAACGTTGATGAGACGTCCCGTCCGCAGATCCGTCTCCCGGGCAGCGATCGGTCTCGTGGCGGCCGCCGCTCTGGCCGCCGGGTTCGGCTCAGCCGCACCCGCCCTCGCCGACGACGGCGCCCCACTGCCGGTCGCGATCACCGGCGCGAGCCACGTGGATCTGTCGCTCCAGGGCGACGACGACGACCCGAGCCAGCCCCAGGTCTCGCTGCGGCTCTCCGCGCCCGGCAGCGACGAGCCGGACGACGACGGGGTGGTCCCCGTCGTCCACCATGGCCCGTACACGATCAAGATCGACGCCAGCGGCCTCGAGGGCGTCGCCGCCGTGAAGCTGCCCTGCGACGCGACCGGCCTGACCGCCGTCTGCGAGCGCGACGACATCAACGCCGGGGAGGCGTACAACCGCATCGGCGGCATCCGCCTCGACATCGACGCCGACAGCGCGGCCGGGGACTTCGGCACCATCAAGGTGACCGGCGAGGGCGAGGGCGTCGAGTTCGCGCCGCTCACCATCGACGTGCTGGTCGGCGGTCCGGAACTGCTGGGCCGCAAGCTCTCCGAGCCGAAGGGCCTCGCCGCCGGCGACACCTACGAGGCGCCGGTCGGGTTCCGCAACGTCGGCGGCATGGCGGCCGACGGCGCCGTGCTCCACTTCCACGGCTCGCGCGGGCTGAGCTTCCCCGACAGCTACGGCAACTGCGCCTACAAGCAGACCACCGAGGGGTCGCTGCTCTACCAGGGCACCGACGCGATCTGCACCTTCCCCGGCACCTACAAGACGGGCACGGCCTACACCCTGTCCGGACCGCTGAAGGTCAAGACGGCCGCGTTCGCCCTCAGGGACGGCTTCAGCTACGGGTTCTCCGCGGTCGGCGCGAAGAAGGCCGAGGCGCTGCTGGAGAACGACGGCTACACGCCGGGTACCGGCGCGCCGCTGACCCTCGAGGAAGTCCCCGGCGCCCCCGCGGGTGACTACACGCGCTACACCGATCTCGACCTGCCCAGCCACAACACCTACGACCTGGTGCTCACCGGTGCCTCCGCCCGGGGCGACGCCGGCGACACGGTGAAGGCGGAGATCGGCTTCCGCAACGACGGTCCGGCCTGGATCAGCGCTCTGCGCAGCGGCGGGGAGCCGATCATCTTCTCCGTCGCCGTGCCCGAGGGCGCGAAGGTGACCAAGAGCCCCAAGGGCTGCAGCTTCACCACCATCGACGAGGGCGTCAAGGGCCACCTGTGCTGGGTCGACACCCCGCTGCTGGAGGACGCGAAGCTGAGCTTCCCGTTCGAGCTGCGCATCGACAAGGTCGTGAAGAACGCCAAGGGCAAGGTCGCCCTGCCTGCGTGGAACAACCCGGTCGAGCCCGAGCAGTCCAACAACACCGCCTGGATCGTCCTGAACGCCACCGGCGACGGCGACGGCTCGCAGGGCTCCTCCGGTGGCCCGTCGGCGACCCCGGAGCCCACCGCCTCCGGCGACGACGAGTCGGGCTCCGCCGGCACGTCCGGCAACGGCGGCTCCTCGTCCTCCGGCGGTGACTCCGGCGGCGGCCTCGCCTTCACCGGCGCCGGCGGCGCGCTGCTCCTCGGCGGCTCCGCGATCCTGGCCCTCGGGCTGGGCGCCGTGATCATCGTCGTCGTACGGCGCAGGAGCGCCGCCTGACGCCGCACCGCCACCACGCGACGGCCGCCACGCCCCTCGGGGCGCGGCGGCCGTCGTCGTACGGGGTGACGGGGGGCCAGGCGGAGGTCTACCGCCCGCCGAGCTCCACGGGCCCGCCGGTGAAGGCGTCGAGCAGGATCCGCCCGCCGAGCGGCCGGTCCAGGCGGACCGTCACCGGGTCGACGAGCAGTTGCGCGGTGCACGGGCCGTCGTCCACGCCGCGGACCGTGCCGCGGAGCACCACGCTGTCGCGGGTCTCCAGCACGTCGACGGCCGGACCGTCGTCACAGGCGCCGTGCTCCGCCTGGACAGTGACGCTCCGGCCGTCCTCGGCGACCTTCCGCAGCCCGTGCAGCGGCATCCCGGGATCGGTGGCCTGGGAGAGGGCGGCGATCGGGGCGCCCGGCAGCCGCGCGGGGCTGATCGCGGCACGCACCAGCGGGGTGTCGTAGCCGTCGAGCGTGAAGTGCCAGGCGGGGACGCGGGCCTCGCCGCGGCTGGTGAGCAGGGTCATCTCGCCGAAGGTGGCCTTGGTGACGGTCAGCGGGTCCGCGCGGCCCTGCGGCCCCTGGTCCAGCCCGTCGTAGGCCTCCCGTGCCGTCATCGGCGTGACGGGCATCGACGTCCCGTCCGCCCAGCGGATGCGGCCCTCGTGCTCGGTGCGGGGCAGCGCCCCACGGTGCTCGAAGTTCCGCGTGAGGTAGGCCTGCTTGTCGGCTCCCGTACGGAAGGCGTTGTCCGGGAGCCGGACCACGTCCTCCAGCGGGTAGAAGCCCTCCCGCCACGATCGTGCGGCCTCCGAGCCCTCCCAGGCCTCGGCGACCTCCCGCATGCGCGCGGTGGCCGCACCGTCGTCGTCCGCCGCGGACACCGTCCGCGCTCCGCATCCGGCGGATCCCACGAGCAGACAGACGGCAGCCACCAGCACGAGCGGTCTCATGACGCCTCCCCAAGGCAGTGGGCCCCCTCGGAGCCCGCCGATGTGACGTGCCGCCCCGGCAGCGGGTTCCGCCCGCGTCACCCGCCGGGCGGCGCGGGCGGCGCGGACGGGTTCCTCCGGTTGCCCACCCGGGTGAACAGCCCCGCGCCCGGGGGCAGTCCCAGGAGGATGCCGGCCTGAAGGGCGAGGTCGGCGGCGGGCAGGGACACCAAGGAGGGCGACGGTGAAGCCGAGCACTCCCGTCGCCGCCACGACCAGTGCACCGACCGCGGCGGCCACGCCCCGGCGGCGAGGACGCTCCCGCGCGGCGTCGGCGACGGCACCACCACCGATCAGGGCGGTCACGACCGGCGCCGTGCTCGCATCGGGCAGCAGGCCGAACGGCCGGAGCAGCAGGGTGATGGCGCCGAGCGGCACCAGCGCCATCACCATCAGCCACGCGGTGGGTGCGGCCACAGCACGGGGCCGGCGCCGGCCGGTGCCGGACGCGTCGGGGCGCTCGGTCGCCCGGGCCGCGAGCCTATCGGGGCTCCCGGCCCATGGGGCAGGCCCGAGACACCCGGAACGACGCCGCGAAATGCCGGGCCGGCTTCGCGGGGGGCGCCGGGCCGGCCGGGTAGCGTCGCCCTCACCAGCGGCCCCGAGGGGCCGTCCCTCCTGCGACCTGGAGCACCGGTATGCCCGCGTACGGATTCTTCGTGGAGTTCGAGGCCCGGCCGGGCCGGGAGGACGAGGTCGTCCGCTTCCTCGTCGACGCCAAGGCGCTGGTCGACGCCGAACCGGGCACGTTGGCGTGGTTCGCCTTCCGCCCGGGGCCGTCCTCCTTCCGCATCTTCGACGCCTTCGAGACCGAGGAGGACCGCGAGACGCACCTGCGGGGCAAGGTGCGGCAGCGCATCGAGGCGCTCGGTGACGAACTGTTCGCGGTGCCGCCCGTCATCACCCCGGTCGACGTCCTCGCGGCGAAGCTGCCCGGCTGACGGGGCGCAGGGTACGGCAGCCACCGGGCTCAAGGGGCACCCCCCCGCCGCGGACGGCCCCCGCAGGTCGGCGCAGACTGTGAACGGAATGTTCACGCCGTACGACACCGCTGGTCAGGGGAACTCCACCACCGCAGGCCTCTACTGAGTCCGCGAACCCCTGCTCAGCCCTGGAAGAAGAGAAAAGATGTCCATGTACCAGCGCATCATGGTTGCCGTCGACTCCAGCCCCTCCCGCCAGTCCGCCCTGCGCACGGCCGGGGACATGGCCCGGCTGAGCGGCGCCGCGGTGCACGTCGTGCACGTGCTCGCCTCGACGGTCGCGTTCGACACCGTCATGACCCTGGAAGAGGACTCCGACGCCGGCGCCGTCGTCGACGAGGCCGTCGCCACGCTCCACGACATGGGTGTGGCGGAGGCCGACGGTGAGCTCGTCCGCGACGTGACCACGCAGGAGATCGCCGGCGCGATCTCCGCCGCGGCGGAGCAGTTCAAGGCTGACCTCCTGGTCGTCAGCCCCCACCACCGCGGCTCGGTCGCGGCGTTCTTCAACCCCCGTGTCAGCGACGCCATCGCCCACACCAGCCGCATCGCGGTGCTGCTCGTCCCCGAGGAGCGGGCCGAGGGCGACGACTCCGCCGCCTGACCGCGCCGTTCTGGTCGGCCCGTCCGGCTCCGGCGAGCCGGGCGGGCCGCGCCCGTACGACCCCTCACGGCGTGGGCACGTGCTCCAGGAGCATCCCCGGCGTGCTTGACTGCGTGCCAGAACTCCTCCGGCACCGGGTGGTCGAAGAACGCCACGCTCGCGACCGCCGGGTGCCCCAGCGGGAAGCGCACGGCAGCCAGGGGACCACGCTCCCGTCCGGCGCACCATGCCCGCTGCGGCGCGGGCCCGGGGTCAGCGGCGCCCGGGTCGTCGTGCGCCGCGGATGAGCTGCTGCGCGGCGAGGTGGCCCGAGCCCCCGCCGAGGCCGGGGCCGGGGTGGGTGGAGGCGCCGATCTGCCACAGCCCGGGGACGGGTGTGGCGTGCCGGGGCGCGCCGGGCAGCGGTCGCCACAGCAGGCTCTGGTCGAGTTCGGCCGAGCCCCCGTACGGGTCGCCGGCCACCGCGTTGGGGTTGTGCCCGGACAGGTCGGCCGGGGTGACGGCGTCCCAGGCGAGCACCTTGCCGGGCAGGTCGGGGGCGTGGCGGGCCACCCGGGCCAGGACCCGGCCGACGTAGCCCTCGGTCAGTGCCTCCGTCCAGCCGCCGCCGACGTCGAGTTCGCCGGCCGCGTCGCCGACGGGCGCGAAGGGCAGTTCCTGCAGCTGGATCCACAGGGACGCGGCACCTTCCGGCACGCGGGACGGGTCGAGGACGTACTGCTGGCCGACGACCACCGTGGGCCGGCGCGGCAGCAGGCCCGCCTCGGCCTCCGCGCAGGCAATCCCGGTGCTCGCCGATCCGTCGCTCAGGTGGAACAGCGGGATGCCGGCGAGCCGGTCGTCGATCCAGCCGGGCGGGGCGGAGAGGGCGACGTGGAGCTGCATCGCGGCGCGGCCGTAGCGGTAGCGCCGGGCCTGGTCGCGGACCGCGGCGGGGACCGGGGCGTCCTGCGGCAGCAGTTCCCCGTACAGCGCGGTCGGGGTCACCGAGGCGAGGACGGCACGGCGGGCGTGGATGTGCTCACCGCCGCCGGCCACCCCGGTGACCCTGCCGTCGGTGAGGAGCAGCCGCTCCACCGGGTACCCGGTGCGGACGTCCACGTGGAGTTCCCCGAGGAGCGTCTCGAAGGCCCGGACGAAGTTGCCGGCGCCGCCCGCCACGACGGGCACCCCGTAGCCGTGGAGCGAGGCCGCGAGCACGGGCAGCAGCAGGCCGCCCCCGGCGTGGTCCGGGGACAGCCCCGCGTGCAGCAGCCAGGGCACCCACAGCAGGTCCGCCTCGTCGCCCCGGAACGCGCCGCGGCAGTAGGAGCGTCCGCTGGTGACGGCCGACCGGAGCCAGGCCTCGGTGCCGGTGAACCGTTCGCGGCGCACCAGCTTCGCGATGTGCCGCAGCGTCCGTGGCGAGCGGGGCTCGCCGCTCAGCATGCCGCCGATGGCGTCGGCGTTGTCGAGGAAGCGCCCCAGCATCGCCAGGTAGGCAGCCCTGTCCTCGGCCCGGCCGAACGCCTCCGCCGTGGTGGCCGCGTCGCGGTGCACCAGGAGCACACGGCCGTCGTCGGTGACGGTGCCGGTGACGAAGCCGTCGCCGTTGCGGTACTCCAGGCCATGGCGGTGCAGGTCCTCGCCGAGGACGGCGTAGGCCCCTCCGGACACGAACAGCGGGTGCCAGGAGGAGTAGGTGTCGTGCAGGTATCCGGGCAGGGTGCGTTCCTCGGTGGCGATGAAGCCGCCCAGCCGGTCGCCCTGTTCCAGCAGGGCCACCGACCAGCCGTCCTTGGCCAGTTCGGTGGCGGCGACCAGGCCGTTCACACCGGAACCGACGACGACGACGTCGACCGTGCGTGCCATCACTGCTCCTCGGATGCGTCACTCCGGGAGGCCGCTCCACGGGAACCGGCCGGGGCGACGTCCCCGTGCGGCCATGGTCCAGCGTGCGCGCGGGGCGGGACACCCGCACCTCGGGCGGGCCACGCCCGGCCGCCACCGGTCCGGTCCCGGCGCGGGTGGCGGCCCCGGGGGCGCCGCTTCGTGGGGCGCGACCACGTGCTTCGGTCGACGTGTCGCACCGACGCACCCAGGCCGTCCACGCCCTTGCTGTCGACGGCCGGCGTGCCCGATGCTCATATCCCCAGAGCCACATCGGTCGCCCCCCGTCAGCCGTGGCCCGGTCCCGCGAACCGCCCCCTCCGGTAGCGGGCATCGGCGCGACCCGCCACCGCGTGCGGGGGGGCCGGTCATCAAGGGGGGGTTCGATGCGGACTGAGCGGGTGATCCCGGTGTTCCAGCCGTTGGCACCCGGTGATCCGGCCACCGTCGCGGGGTACCGGATCGCCGCCCGCCTCGGTGAGGGGGGCATGGGGACGGTGTACCTGTCGTACACACCCGGCGGGCGCCCGGTCGCCATCAAGGTGATCCGGCCGGACCTGGCCGGGGACCACGAGTTCCGCCGCAGGTTCCGACTGGAGGTTCACGCCGCCCAGCAGGTGCAGGGCCTCTACACCGCGCCGGTCATCGACAGCGACACCGATGGGGACCGCCCCTGGCTCGCCACGGCGTACGTGGCCGGACCCTCCCTGCAGGCGGCCGTCGGCCGGCACGGGCCGTTCCCGGTGCCTGCCGTGGCGCTGACCGTCGCCGGGATCGCCGAGGCCCTGCAGGCCATCCACAGCGTCGGCATCGTGCACCGCGACCTCAAACCGTCCAACGTGCTGCTGGCCGCCGACGGACCGCGGGTCATCGACTTCGGGATCGCCCGGGCCGCCGACGCGACCTCGCTCACCCGCAGCGGCGTCATCGTCGGCACCCCCGCCTTCATGACCCCCGAGCAGGCCTCCGGCGCCCCCTGCCTGCCCCCCACCGACGTCTTCGCCCTCGGCCAGGTCGCCGTCTACGCCGCCACCGGCCGGCCCGCCTTCGGCGAGGGCACCCCGCACGCCGCGCTCTACCGCATCGTCCACGCGGAGCCCGAGCTGTCCGGTGTACCCGATGAGCTCGCAGAACTGGCCCGGCTGTGCCTGAAGAAGGATCCGGCCGCCCGCCCCACCCCCGCCGAGGTCATCGACATCTGCCGTCGGATCTCACCGCGGACGGAATTGCGCCGCCCCGAGGGCTGGCTCCCGCCGGCCGTCGCCGCCGACATCGGCCGCCACACCACCATGCCCGCCCCGCCCGCCCCACCGCGCTCCCCCGGCTCGGCGCGGCGCCGCGGACCGGGCTTCGTCGTGGCCGTCATCGCCGGTCTGGCGGCGGCGTGCGTCGGCGCGCTCCTCCTGTACGGCAGAACCGTGGACGGGGCGGGCGAACCGGGCGGGGCCGGAGCGCCGGACCGCGACTCCGCGTCGCGGACCGCTCCGGGCGGCGGCGAAAGCGCCGCACTGGACGAGGACCCGCCGTCCACGTCGTACAAGGGCATCGACGTGCCCTACCAGTACACCATCTCCCTCTCCGAGCTGCCGCCCAAGCCGTACCACCCCAGGGTCGGCCCGTACTACGAAGGGGACTTCGGCTACGCCTGGGGCCCGCGCGGCTGGGGCTTCGCCACCCCCGAAGGCAACACCTTGGTGCTGCTCACCAGCCGTCAGACCGGGTCGCTGGCCACGTGCCGCTCCGCGACCCGGTACTCCCAGGAGATCTCACGGAAGAACGCGGTCAGGGGCAGCCGGGTCTGCGTGGTCACCGCCGCCGGTCACATCGCGCTCGTCACGGTACGGGGCTACTCCCCTGAGGATGCGGACAACGACTACGCCACGGTCGACCTGACGGTCTGGCAGAACGCGCAGACGCCCGCCGAGGATTGACCCGCCGCACGCGGCCGCCGGTTCTCAGGCCGGCGCGGGCAGCGGTCCCCCGGCACGGTGCCTGCGGGCCCGGCCGGGGACCGTCCACTCGTACACCGGCCCCACGACCAGCCAGGCGACCGTCCAGGGCGCGCGCACGCAGGCCAGCAGCCCGCGCGGCCACGGGGGCCGGGGAGGGTGGGCGCTCCGGTCCTTGCGGTGTGCGCCGTGGAGCCGTGCCGGATCGTCCGTGCTCATGGGGATCACCTCGTCGTGGCGGGGCCGTCGACCTGTCTGCTCTCTCGCCACCAGCAGACAGGTGACGGAAGGCGCTGTCATGCCCCGAGATCGCGGGGCTTGAACGGCCGCCGGGGATGTGCAGGGCGCCGGCCCGGCCGGTGGCACGCCGGGCACCGGCGTTTGCGTCTCCCGAAGGCACGATGATCTACTTGCTTGGCGCAGCAAGTAGCTTGCGGGCGCGGCGTGATGCCGCCGCAGGAGCCGCTGCGAAGCCGGGGGCCGCCTCGTCCGGCGGCCCGGACGGCCAGGAACCACGACGAACGGACACAGATGAAGAGAACACTGACCCGGCCCGGCACCCGTCGCGGGGTCGCACTCGGTGCTGCCGCCCTGACGGGCATGGTGACGCTGCTGGGCTTCGGAGCAGGGACCGCCGGCGCGTCGCCGGCCGGCCACGGGGGTGGTGGACGGGACTACGTCGCGCTCGGCGACTCCTACGCGTCCGGCCCGCTCATCCCCGACCAGGTGGACCCGACGTGCCTGCGGTCGAGCAGCAACTACCCCTCGCTCGTCGCGGCGCGCGAGAACGCCCGTCTCACCGACGTCAGCTGCTCGGGTGCGACCACCGCGGAGATGACCGCGCCCCAGGGCGCCGCACCAGCGCAGCTCGCCGCCCTCAAGCGCGGCACGGACCTGGTCACGCTCAGCATCGGCGGCAACGACATCGGCTTCAGCAGCGTCATCGCCACCTGCGCCGGCCTGACGTCCGCCGACCCCACCGGAGCCCCCTGCCGGGCCCACTTCACCGCGGGCGGCCACGACCAGCTCGCGGAGCGCGTCGCGCAGACCGCGCCCAAGGTCGCCACCGTCATCCGCGACATCCACCGGCGCGCACCGCACGCCCGCGTCGTGGTGGCCGGGTACCCGGACCTGTTCCCTGACGACGGATCGGCCTGCACCAGCGCCACGGTGCCCTTCGCGGCCGGTGACTTCTCCTACCTGCGCGACACGGAGAAGGCGCTCAACGCCATGCTGGCCAGCCAGGCCCGCAAGGCGGGCGCGCGCTACGCCGACACCTACACCCCGACCATCGGGCACGACATGTGCGCGCCGGCGGGCACGCGCTGGATCGAGTCCCTCGCCCCCGCGACCCCGGCGGCACCGGCGCACCCCAACGCCCAGGGCGAGGCGGCCATGGCCGGCGCCGTGCACCGGGTCGTCACCCGTCATCACCGCTGACTCCGGTCGGCGCCGAACCCGTACGGTGACCGAGGACCCGCCTCCCCTCGGGAAGGCGGGTCCTCGCCGTATGACGTGCCGTCAGGTCGATCGCATGTCCCGGTAGGTCTCCAGGACGCGCAGCCAGACCTCGCTGATCGTCGGGAAGGCGGGGACGGCGTGCCACAGCCGGTCCACCGGGATCTCACCGGCGACGGCGACGGTCGCCGAGTAGAGCAGCTCCTGCACTCCCGGGCCGACGAAGGTGACGCCGACGACCGTGCCGCGGTCCGGGTCGATCAGGACGCGGGCCTTGCCCCGGTAGTCCTCGGCGTACTGCACGGCCCCGGCGAGACGCCCGATGTCGTAGTCCACGACGTCCACCCGGCGACCCGCGGCCTCCGCCTCCCGGGTCGTCAGGCCGACGGAGGCGACCTCCGGGTCGGTGAACACCACCTGCGGCACGGCGTCGTTGTCGGCGGTCGCGACGTGCGCGCCCCACCTGCGGTCGTCCACGGGCTCGCCCTTGGCCCGTGCTCCGATCACCGCTCCCGCGATGCGGGCCTGGTACTTCCCCTGGTGCGTCATCAGGGCGCGGTGGTTGACGTCGCCCGCCGCGTACAGCCAGCCGTCGGCGACGGCCGTCACCCGGAACGTGTCGTCCACGGCCAGCCAGTCGCCGGGGGCCAGGCCGACCGTCTCCAGGCCGATGTCCGCGGTGCGGGGGGCGCGTCCGGTCGCGAAGAGGATCTCGTCGGCCACCAGCGTCCCGCCGTCCGCCAGCGTGACGCGTACGGGACCGTCCGGGCCGTCCTCACGCGCCACGGCGGTCACGGAGGCGCCGAACCGTACGTCCACACCGGCGTCGCGCAGGGCGTCGGCGACCATCTCCCCGGCGAACGGCTCCATGCGGGCGAGCAGTCCGCCGCTCCCCCGGACCAGCACGGTCACCTCGGAACCGAGCGCCCGCCACGCGGTGGCCATCTCGACGGCGACGACGCCGCCCCCGACCACCACCAGACGGCCCGGTACCTCGTGGGCGCTCGTCGCCTCGCGGTTGGTCCACGGACGCACCTCGGCGAGCCCCGGCAGATCCGGGAGCAGCGTCGTGGTCCCGGTGGCGACGACGACGGCGTGCCGTGCGGTCAGGCGGACCGTCCCGCCGTCCGGCGTGTCCACCACGACCTGCCGCGGCCCGTCCAGGCGGCCGTGGCCGCGCACCAGGTCGACGGAGACGGAGTCCAGCCACTCGACCTGGCCGTCGTCCTTCCAGTGGGCGGAGAGCCGGTCGCGGTGGGCGAGGACCGCGGCCACGTCCAGCGGCCCCTCGACCGCGCCCCTCAGGCCGGGTATGCGGCGGGCGTCGGCCCGTGCCACCACGGGCCGCAGCAGCGCCTTGCTCGGTTCGCACGCCCAGTACGAGCACTCGCCGCCGAGCAGTTCGCCCTCCACCAGCACCGTGGCCAGTCCGGCGGCGCTCGTCCGGTCGGCGACGTTCTCGCCGACCGGTCCGCCGCCGATGACGACGACGTCGTACTCCCGGGAGGAACCGCTCATCGCTTGACCCGTCGTTTCGTCGGTCTTCATAACCTGCTTCCAAAGGGGGCCGGAGGGGACCCGGTCACGGGCCCGCGGTGCCGCGGAGGGGGGATCCGCGGCACCGCGGGAGTCCGGGGGCCGGGTGGTCGGGGAAGGTCGGGAGGTCGTCGAGGGGGGTGGTCGGGGTCAGCGCCCCGGCAGACGCTCCGTGACCTCCTGGAGCGCCCAGCCGTTGCCGTCCGGGTCCGCGAAGGTCGCGAAGGAGCCGTAGCTGGCGCGCGCCGGGTGCGGGCCCGCGACCCGGGCGGTCTCGCCGGCGTGGTGGAAGACGCCGCCCGCGTCGTGGAACACCTCGCTGATGTCGACGCCACGTGCCGCCAGTTCGGCGCGGGCCGCCACGATGTCCTCGACGATCAGGTGGAGGCCCTGCACGGAGCCCGGGGCGGCCGTGGTGACGCCGTCACCGAAGAGGATCGAGGCCCCGGATCCCTCCGGGGTGAAGTGGACGACGCGGAAGCCGTCGTCGCCGACGTAATCGACGTCCAGCCGGAAGCCCAGCGCCGCGTAGAAGTCCTTGGCCCGGTCCACATCGGACACGGGCAGCACCACAACCTCGAGCTTCAGGTCCATCGGGTTCTCCCAGTTCTCTAATCGTCACCGCTTTGACTGGTGACGAGCATGGCCCAGCACTTCGTAACCTGTCAAGGCGGTGATGGATGCACGTCCGCCACGGACGCCGGCCCGACACCTTCAGGATATACTTGACCCGTCAAGCACTTGGCAGCCTGCCCGTGGCGCGTCCGCGCCCTCGTCGACATCCGTGAGGAAGACCGAGATGACCACACCGGCTGTGACAACCCCGCGGCAGGAACCCCCGGCGGAACGCGACGCCCGGCGGTGGTGGGCCCTGGGCGTGATCGCGCTGGCGCAGCTCATGGTGGTCCTCGACGCCACGATCGTGAGCATCGCCCTGCCGTCGGCCCAGCGCGACCTCGGGCTCACCGACGGCAGCCGGCAGTGGGTCGTGACCGCCTACACGCTCGCCTTCGGCGGACTGCTGCTCCTCGGCGGACGCATCGCGGACCTCGTGGGCCGCAAGCACGCCTTCACCGCCGGCCTCGTCGGCTTCGCCACCGCCTCCGCGCTCGGCGGCGCCGCCACGGGCCCCGCCATGCTGTTCGCGGCCCGCGCCCTGCAGGGGTGCTTCGCCGCGCTGCTCGCCCCCTCGGCGCTGTCCCTGCTGGCCACGACCTTCACCGACGGCAGGGAACGCGCCAAGGCGTTCGGCATCTTCGGCGCCCTCGCCGGCGCCGGGGGCGGGATGGGCCTGCTCCTGGGCGGCGTCCTGACCCAGTACCTGGACTGGCGCTGGTGCCTGTACGTCAACGTGGCGATCGCCGCCGTCGCCGCGGCCGGCGCGGTCGCCTTCCTCCAGGACCGCGCCGGGCACCGCGCGGTGCGGCTCGACGTCCCCGGGGCCGTCCTCGGCTGCGGCGGTCTGGTCACCGTGGTGTACGCGCTCAGCAGGGCCGAGCCCGACGGCTGGGGGTCGGGCACGGTGGCCGGCCTGCTCGTCGCGGGCACGGCGCTCCTCGCCGGGTTCACCTGGTGGCAGTCCCGCGCCGCCCATCCCCTGCTGCCGCTGCGCATCATCGCGACGCGGGCCCACGGCGGTCCGGTCCTGACCCTGGGACTGGCGATGACGGGGCTGTTCGCGGTGTTCCTCCTGCTCACGTACTACCTGCAGGACATCCTCGGCTACTCGGCCCTCAAGAGCGGCTTCGCCTTCCTCCCGATGTCCGCCGCGATCGTCCTCACCTCCACCCAGGTCTCCGCCCGCCTGCTGCCCCGCGTGGCGCCGCGGACGATGATCGTGCCGGGACTGACCGTCGCCGCGGCCGGCATGTTCACCTTCACCACCCTCGGCACGCACCCGGCCTACGCCACCCACGTCCTGCCGGGCGCCGTGCTGCTCGGGTGCGGCATGGGCCTGGTCTTCATGCCCGTCATGGCCACGGCGACCGCCGGGGTCGCCCCGGGCGACGCGGGCACGGCCTCCGCGGCGGTGAACACCGCGCAGCAGGTGGGCGGTTCCCTGGGCACCGCCCTGCTCAACACCGTCGCCACCACCTCGACGGGCCACTACGTCGCGGCGCGGCTCGCCGCGCACGGCGGGGACCGGGTGACCGCCGCACAGCGGCACGCCATCACCGACGCCGGCGTCGTCCACGGCTTCACCACCGCCTTCGGGTGGGCCGGCGGCCTCACGCTCGCCGGCGCCCTCGTCGCCGCCCTGCTCGTGAACGTCCCCTCGCCGCGCCGCCGCGGGGGCGTCCTCGCGTCCAAGGCCCGGGCGGCGGCGTAGCCGTACGGGCGGGCCGGGTATCCTCCGCGGCGTGACCGAGATGATCAGCCATGCCGCGGTGGACGCCCTGCACGGGGCCATGGAGCGGCTGACGGACCTCCTGCCCGGCGCCTTCACGCGGCGCGGCCCGAAGGGCGGGCGGCTGGTGTGCACCGGCCTGCCGGTCGCCATCCTGAACACGGTGTCCGCGGGTCACGAACGGGACCTGCGGGAGACCGAGGCCCTCGCCGAGGAGCTGTCGGCGACGGGTCTGCCCTGGAGCATCCAGGTCCGCGGCGAGGCCGGCCCGGAACTGACCGCGCTGGCGGCCCGGTTCGGCCGTACGGCCGGCACCACGCTCCCGCTGCTGGCGTGGGACGCCGCGTCGCTCGCCGATCTGCCCGCCGTACCGCCCGGGGGCGGCACGGTGCACAAGCTCACCGGTGCCGAGGCCGGGCGGTACTCCGCCGCGCTCGCGGCGGGGTTCGGCATGCCCGGGGAGGTCGCGGACGCCTTCGCCCTCCCGGCGCTGCTCGACGCCCCCGACATGACCGCGTTCACCCTCGACGTGGACGGCGAGGCCGTCGCGACCGGGTTCAACGTCCTGGCCGGCGACCACGTGGGGCTGTTCAACGGTTCGGTGCCGCCGCGGCACCGGGGCAACGGCCACTACCGCGCGCTGGTGACGGCCCGGCTCCACGACGCCGTCGCGTCGGGGGCGCGCCACGCGTTCACGCAGAACTCCCCCATGTCCCGCCCCCTGTACGAATCCCTGGGCTTCCGGCTAGTGGAGACCTGGACGTACCTCACCCCCGCGGGCTGATCCCTCGGCCGGCACCCAAGGGCGTCGCCGCAGCTCACAGGGCCGGCGGTGACGGATGTTCACCTTGCGCATCCCGGATGACCACCCGTTTATCGGCACTGCGACACCGACGGCACATCAACTGAACGGCGACCACCGCCCCAACAGGGAAAGAAGTCAGCAAGTGCCGTTCCCCCTCCAGCCCGCCGTCCCGAGCCCGCGTTCCGCGGCACGACGTGGTGCCGCCGTGCTCGCCCTGGCCACCGCGCTCAGCATCGGCGCCGGCATGATGACGACCGCCCAGGCGTTCGCGCCCGAACAGCTCGTGTCGGCGCCCGCGGGCGCGACGGAGCCGGGCAGCTCCGGCCACGGACTCATCCCGAGCACCCCCGGCGAGTCGATCGTCACCCGTGAGACCCGTACGCCGATCGCGCCCGGGCTGAACCTGACCCGCTTCGACCGTTTCGAGACCGACGGCTGGGTCCGGGGGCAGGTGCTCGTCGCGGACCTCGCCGAGGACCGGCTCAGCGTGGACCACATATCCTCCGGCACGGTCACCGGGAAGTCCCGGGTGACCGAGCAGGCCCGGCGCACCGGCGCCGTCGCCGCAGTCAACGGCGACTACTTCGACATGAACGACACCGAGGCCCCGGTCGGCGCGGCGGTGTCGCGCAAGGACGGCCTGGTCAACTCGCCCACCGAGGGCCGCAACCAGACCGTCGCCATCGGCGCGGACGGTCTCGGCCGGCTCGCCCAGGTGTTCCTGGAGGGCGACGTCACGGTCGGCGGGACGGAGCACCTGAAGCTGTCCGGGGTCAACTCCCCCGTCCTGGCGGCCGGCGGGATCGGGCTCTTCACCGACCAGTGGGGGGTCTCCCCGCGCACCAAGCCGGTCAGCGGTGCGGACCGGGTCACCGAGGTCCGGCTGCGCGACGGCAAGGTCACCGAGGTGCGCGCCTCCGTCGGCAGCGGCCCGATCCCCGCGGGCACCAGCGTGCTGCTCGGCCGGGAGGCGGGCGCCGACGCGCTCGCCGGGCTCGCGCCGGGCGACGCCGTCACCGTCGCCTACAAGCCGCGCGCCGACTTCGGCGACGTCGCGGTCGCGGTGGGCGGCGGCCAGGTCCTCGTCGCGGACGGCACGGTCAAGCACCACACGGACGGCGACACCGTCACCGCCACCTCCCGCACCAGCGTCGGCTTCTCCGCCGACGGCCGCACCATGTACCTGGTCGCCATCGACGGCAAGCAGACCGACAGCCGCGGCATGGACCTCAACGAGCTCGGCGCCTTCATGAAGGCCCTCGGCGCCCGGAACGCCCTGAACATGGACGGCGGCGGTTCCACCACCATGGCCGCCCGGCTGCCGGGCGAGAGCACGACGGGCCTGGTCAACAGCCCGTCGGACGGTTCGGAGCGGCAGGTCGCCAACGGCCTGGGCCTGTTCGCCGCGCCCGGCTCGGGCGCCGTCCGCGGCTTCCGCGTGCGGCCCGCGCTCACCGCGGACGGTTCGGAGAAGGTCTTCCCCGGGCTGCACCGCACCGTGCGGGCGCTCGCCCACGACGAGACGTACGCGCCGGTGCCGGCCGGACGGGTGCGGTGGCAGGGCGACGGCAGGGTGACCGTCCGCTCCGGGCACGACGGATCCGCCGTCGTCACCGGCAGGCGCTCGGGCACCGCCCGGGTGGAGGCCTCCTCCGGTCACCGCGCCACGGGTTCGGCGGAGCTGACCGTGCTCGCTCCCGCGGTGCGGATCGCCCCGGGCAGCAGCCTGGTGGCCCTCGACGGCCTGGACGACACCGCCCGGCTGACCGTCACCGGTTACGACGCGCTCGGCGACTCCGCCCCGATCGACGCGTCCGACGTCAAGGTCACCGGCGGCGACGGGGTCGTCTCGGTGCTGCCCGCGCACGACGCGACCTTCACCGTGCGCGGCCTGACCGACGGCGCGTCCACCACCCTGCACCTGACGGTCGGGAAGCTGACCACCGACGTCGCCGTCACCGTGGGCCTGGCCGAGAAGCCGTTCGCGGACCTGTCGGACGCCGCCTCCTGGACCTCCGCGAACGACCGGGCTCCCGGCGGCTCCGTCACCCCTGCCGAGGGCCACGACGGCGCCCCCGGCCTGAAGCTGACGTACGACTTCACCCGGTCGACGGCCACCCGCGGCCAGTACGCCGTGCCGCCGCAGCAGATCCAGCTGCCCGGCCAGCCGCAGGCCGTCACCCTGTGGATCAACGGCGACGGCAACGGCGAGTGGCCGCGCCTGCAGTACCGCACGGCCGCCGGTGTGACCGCCAACCTGGACGGCCCCACCATCACCTGGACCGGCTGGCGCAAGGTCGAGTTCCCCGTGCCCGTAGGCACCCCCTACCCGCTGACGTTCCAGCGCGTCCGGCTGCTGGAGACCAGCGCCGCCCGCTCCTACACCGGCGAGGTCACCGTCAGCGACCTGCGGGTCAAGGTCGCCCCCGACGTGGAGCTGCCGGTGCGGCCGAAGGTCGAGGACCCGGTGGTCGTGACCAACGGCACCGTCGACGGCCGTCCGCTGCGCGTGGCCGTCATGTCCGACGCCCAGTTCGTCGCCCGTGACCCCGGCAGCCCGCTGGTCGCCGCGGCCCGCCGGACCCTGGAGGAGATCGCCGCGGCCGAGCCCGATCTGCTGGTGATCAACGGCGACCTCGTCGACGAGGGCTCCCCGGCCGACTTCGCGCTCGCCCGCACGCTGCTCGACGAGTTCGACGCCCGTACCGAGGGCACCGTCCCGTGGCACTACGTGCCGGGCAACCACGAGGTGATGGGCCCCGGGAACACCTCCAACTTCAAGGCCGCCTTCGGTGACACGACGTCGGTCTTCGACGTCGAGGGCACCCGCTTCATCACCCTGGACTCCTCCAGCGGCACCCTGCGCGGCGGCGGCT
The DNA here is from genome assembly GCF_042891295.1 of Streptomyces sp. NPDC001902. Taxonomy (NCBI): domain Bacteria; kingdom Bacillati; phylum Actinomycetota; class Actinomycetes; order Kitasatosporales; family Streptomycetaceae; genus Streptomyces; species Streptomyces sp. NPDC001902. The sequence goes on from NZ_JBIATA010000006.1 coordinate 194,971, forward strand.
TCGCCCAGCTCCAGATGCTGCACGACCAGCTCCGCGACGCGGCCGCCGACCGTTCCGTGAGCGGTGTCGTGGTGTTCGAGCACCACCCGACCGAGGACCCGCTGCCGGACAAGGCCAGCCAGCTCGGGGACCGCAAGGAGGCCGCCCTGGTCGAGCAGTGGCTCGCGGACTTCCGGGCCGAGGGCCACAAGTCCGCCGCGTTCGTCGCCGGCCACGTCGGCGCCTTCTCCGCGACGCGGATCGACGGCGTCCCGTACCTGGTGAACGGCAACTCCGGCAAGAATCCGGCGAGCACGCCCGACAACGGTGGCTTCACCGGCTGGACGATGCTGGGCATCGACCCGCGCCACGGCCGGGTCGCCGACCCCTTCGACGTCCCCTCCGGTGACTCCGGGACCTGGCTGCGCGCCGAGGTGCACGCCCGCACCGACGCGGTGGACATGGTCGCCCCGGCCACGCTCACCGTCGGCGGCGTGGGCCACGCCTCGGCGACGGTCACCCAGGACGGCACCCGTACCGTCCCGGTGGCCTGGCCGGTCGGCGCCGCATGGGCCGGCAGCCGCGTCGACGTGGCGGGCGCCGACGGCGACGGCCACGGGCACGGGCACGGGCACCACGACGGGGCGCCCGTCATCGCCTACGACCCGGCCACCTCGACGGTCAAGGGACTGCGCACCGGCACCGCGGTGCTCCGCGTGACCGTCAACGGCGTGACCACCGAGCGCACGATCACGGTACGCCGCGGCTGAGCGCCGGCACCCGGCCCTTCCGGGCGCGTCCCGTACCGGGGAGCGCCGCCCGGAAGGGCCGTGCCGTGTCCGGCGGCGGTACGGGCTGAGCCGATCGGCGGAGCTGTCGCGTGGGCGGGCCTGCGGCCGGGACGGGACGGGCAGGCATGGAGCCGGAGGTGCGTGGTCCATGCCCAGCGGTGACGTGCTGCTCCTCGTCGACGAGGACGGCCGGGTGGTCGAGTGGGGACGTCCGGCCGAGGAGCTGTTCGGGTGCGCCGCCGAGGAGGCCGTCGGCAGGTCCCTGGGCGCGCTCCTGCACGGGATCGCCGCGGACGCCGGACGTCCGCGCGCCGGGTTTCCCGGCGGCGTCCCGGTACGGGTCGAGCCGGTGCTGCGCGGCACCTCGGTGCTGTGGCGGGTGCGCGCGCCGGTGGACACGGCACTGTCGGAACAGGACGTGGCGATCCTGAAGGCCGTCTTCACCGACTCCCCCATGGAACTCCTCGTCCTCGACCGGCGGTTGCGCGTGATCCGGATGAGCGCCGGCGTCACCGCGGCGGGTGGCGCGCGGGCGGGGAACCCGCTGGGCCGGCACTTCACCGAGGTGTACGGCCTCGCCGGCCCCGAGGTGGAGGCGGACGTGGCGCGGCAGGTCCTGGAGAGCGGGGAACCGGTCTTGAACCGGCTCGCCCACGGCCCCGGGTCACCGGACCGGCGCGGGTGCCGCATGCGCTCCGTCTGCTACTTCCGCCTGGAGGACTCCCGGGGCGACGTGCTCGGGCTGGTGGCGTCCGCGGTCGACGTCACCGACCGGGAGAAGGCACGGGGCCGCCTGGACCTTCTGGAACAGGTGCGCGCACAGGTGGGGCACGTGCCCAACGTGGGCCTCGTCTCGCGGGAACTGGTGGACGCGGTCGTGCCCGTCTTCGCCGACACGGCCGTCGTCGAGATGGTCGACGAGGTCGTCCGCGGGGAGGAACCGCCCAAGGTGCCGGTGCACCAGGACGTTCCCCTGCGTCGGGCCGCGTTCCGGGGCCGCCTGTCGGCGTACCCGGTCGGAGAGGTGCGTCCCCTCCCGCCCGGCACCCCGTTCACGGACGCCCTGTCCGACGCCAGGGCCCGCTTGGTGCCGATCGACGAGCACACCCCGTGGCTGCCCACCGACCCGGCCCGGACGGACGCCATCCTGGGAGCCGGCGCCCACTCCCTGATCGTGGCCCCGCTGACGCTGCGCGACCAGGCCCTGGGCGTGGTCAGCTTCTACCGCGAACAGGACCGGGAGCCCTTCGACGAGGACGACCTGGCGGTGGCCTCCGCCGTGTGCGCGCACGCCGCCCTCTCCATCGAGAACGCCCGGCAGTACATGCGCGAGTGGATCATCGCCTCGACCCTCCAGCGCCGGTTGCTCCCTGGACAGCCCGCGGGACGGCCCACCGTGGAGGTCGCCCGGCTGCACCAGCCCGGTGTGGAGGGCGGCGGCGCGTGGTCCGACGCGATCCCGCTGCCCGGCGCACGGACCGCGCTGGTCGTCGGGGACGTGGCCGGGCGGGGGATCGTCGCGGCCATCACGATGGGGCTGGTCCGGACGGCCCTCCACACCCTCGCCGCCCTGGACCTGCCCCCGGACGAGCTGCTGGCCCGGCTGAGCGAGACCGCCTCCCGCCTCGCCGCGGCGTCCGCCGCACTGCCGCAACTGGACTTCGAGCCGATCGACATCGGCTGCGCCATCGCGGTGTACGACCCGGTGGAACTCACCTGCACCGTCGCCCTGGCAGGCCTGCCGGAGCCGGTCGTCGTCCTCCCCGACGGCACCTCGGCCACCCTGGCCGTCCCCGCGGGTCCCCTGCTCAGCGGACAGGACAACGCCCCATTCCCCGCGACCACCGTCGGCCTCCCTCCGGGAAGCACCCTGGCCATGGCGACGACCTCGTTCGCGGAGCGGGTCCTGGCGCCGTCCGCGCCGCTGCGGCCGCTGCTGGACGGCGCGGGCGCCCGGCCCCTGCCGGAGGTGCGCGACGCCATCGGGTCGGCGTCCACCGGCTCGGACGCGGGCGAAGAGTCGGTGCTGCTGCTCGCCCGTACGCGGGCGCTGCCCGCGGACCGGGTGCTGACCTGCGCGCTGCCGCCCGGCGCCGAGGCCGCACCGATCGCCCGCGCGGCGGCCCGCCGGCAGCTGGCGGCCTGGGGCGTGGCGGAGGAGACGGCGTTCACCACCGAACTCATCGTCAGCGAGTTCGTCGGCAACGCGGTGCGGTACGGCACTCCACCCCTGCGCCTGCGCCTGGTCCTCGAGCAGATGCTGACCTGCGAGGTCAGCGACACCGGCCCCGGCGCCCCGCACGTGAAGCACGCGCGCACCGTCGACGAGAACGGCCGGGGGCTGTTCATCATCGCGGGCCTCGCCGACCAGTGGGGCGTCCGCTACCGGGCCCAGGGCAAGACGGTGTGGGCCCAGCAGCCGGTCGGAACACCCACGGACGGCCGCTGAGTCCGCCGGACCCCCGTCACCCCTGCCCGGGCCGCGGCTCGTGGTGGTCGAGGGCGGCACCCACATGGACTTCTACGACGTGCCGAAGTACGTCGACCGCGCGCTCGACGAGGCCGTTTTCCCTTCTTCCGGGAGCACCTGTCCGGTCCCGGAACGGCGCGGGACTGAGGCCCCTCCGGACGGCGGCGGGGCATTCCCCGGAGGGGGGGACTTTGTCCCCTTTTCACCGGGCTTCCGCCGTGTCACCGTGAAGTCTCGTCGCCCAGCGGCGGCGCATGCCGACGAACCTCAGCAGCCGAGGAGCAGGGAAACCCGCCATGTCCAGCACCGGAGACCGTCACGGGGGGACCGCCGACGTCGGTGGGGACGGCGGCTGCGCGGGCCAGGACCGGTGGTTCGTGGGCTTCCGCTTCCGTACGCCCCGGGGCTCCGTCGGCAGGCAGTTCTTCGTGGTCGGCGAGGCGGACGACGCCGAGGACGCGGTGGCGATCGCGCTGGGGCGGGCCTCGCTCCCCCGGTCCCGCGCTGCGCGTGAGGACGACGCCGAGATCGACGGTGTCGAGGTGCGCCGCCTGCGGTGGGATCCGCTGGGCTGGGTGTACCTCAGCAATCCCTGCTCCTGAAGCGGCGGGGGGTATCCGGGGTACGGGTACGGGTCGGCGGCGCCTCCGGCACGACAGGAGGAGGCGCCGCCGAGTGGATGGACGGCGCACCCGTGAACGTCCGTCTCAGCGGGTGCGCCGTCGGCTCGGGGTCAGCCCGCGAGGCCGCGGTTCAGCGCGGCGGTGAGCTTGATGACGCGCTCGGTCTGGATGCGGGCGGCGGTGCGGGTGGTGTCGTTGACGGGGTTGTTGCCCTGGGCGTCCACGTGGGAGGTGCCGTAGGGGTTGCCGTCGATGAACTTGGCGGGGTCGGTGTAACCGGGGGTCACGACGATGCCGCCGAAGTGGTGGATGGAGTTGTACAGGGCGAGGAGGGTCGACTCCTGGCCGCCGTGGGAGGTGGCGGTGGAGACGAAGCCGCTGTAGACCTTGTCGGCCAGCTTGCCCTGCGCCCACAGGCCACCGAGGGTGTCGATGAACTGCTTGAGCTGCGAGGACATGTTGCCGAAGCGGGTGGGGGTGCCGAAGATCACGGCGTCGGCCCACTCGACGTCGGCGGGGGTGGCCACGGGGACGTCGGCGGTGGCGGCGTGGTTGGCGGCCCAGGCGGGGTTGGAGTCGATCGCCGCCTGCGGGGCGAGCTCCGCGGCCTTGAGCAGGCGGACCTCGGCGCCGGCCTTCTCCGCGGTCTCGGCCATCTCCTTCGCGATCTCGGTGATGGTGCCGGTGGAGGAGTAGTAGACGATCGCGAGCTTGATCGACAAGGTGGTTCCTTTCAGGGAGGACCTTCCCCGCGATTCGGGGTTGCGTGGTCCAGGGACACCGCGGCCCGTGGGGGCGGGCCGCGCTTCACTGGTTGAAGAATAAACAACATTGGGGCACCCCTGTCCACCGGCCCTCGTGCGACGAATGTCACGCCGCCCGGTCCCCCGCCCCGCGGCCGCCCGCCATGCTCCGCGCGGTACGGGCGAAGGCGGCGACCTCCGGGCGCCCGGCCTGCCGGGGCCAGGCCGGCGCCAGCGTCATCGCGGGCAGGTCTGCGACCGCGACCACGTCCCGGGTCAGACGGTCCGCGGCGGCCGAGCCGACGACGGTGACCAGCCGGCCCAGCGCCACCCGGTCGACGATCTCGTCGAGACCCACCGGCAGGCACTCCTCCCGGAAGGCGGGATCCTCGCGCACCTCGGCGGTGGTCACCTCACCGCGGGCGGCGAGCCGGTGCCCGCGCGGCAGCAGCGCCACGGGCCGTTCCTCCGGTCGCGCAGGGCGCCGACCCGGTCGTAGGTGAAGACGAGCTCCGGGGCGGCGCCGACGCGGTGCTCGACACCGCCGGTGGCGGCACCCCCGCCGCGACGGCGGACGCCGCCCGTACGGAGGCCCGGGTGGCCTCCGTCGCGGAGACCGGGCTGCCGGGGGGTCGTACCGGTCTTCTGCCGCCTCGACCGGGCGGACCTCGCCGCGCTGGTGGTGCTCGCCGAGGCCGGGAGGCTGTCCGTGCGGGTCGCCGCCTCCTACCCGCTGGAACGCGCGGCCGACGCCCAGCGCCTGCTGGCCGCGGGCGGCTCCCGGGGCAAGGTGGTCGTCGCCGTCACCCGACCCACGGCTTTGAAGTTGCCGCCCGTTCTTGGTTCGATCTCGTCGGCGACGTGGACGGCAGGAATGGATGCTCTCGTGGAGAATGACGCACCGCTCGCGTGGGTCGGGGTGGACACGGTGGCGGAGCGGGCCTACCGCCTCCTGCTGTCCCGCGACAGCACGACCGTCGACGACGTGGTCGCCGCCCTCGGCGTGACGGCGGACGAGGGGCTGGCGGTCCTCGAGCAGCTCCACCACGCGGGGCTGATGAGCCGCCGCTCCTCGGGCGAGTTCTTCACGGTGGACCCCCGGCACGCGCTGCACGCGCTCGTCGAGTCGCGCGAGCGCCAACTGGCCGCGGTGCGCGAGGCGGCCGGCCCGCTCGGGGTACTCTTCGACGCGGCCAGGAGGGCCAGGGACGGCGGTCCCGGCACCGCCGTGATCAGCGGCCTGGAGGCCGTCGGGGACCGCTACTACCGGCTCAAGCAGACCGCGCGGACCGAGCTGTGCGCCCTGGACCGCCCACCGTTCCTGCTCGCCCCGAACGAGCCGCTCGACGAGGCGGCGGTACGGCGGGGCGTGCGGGTGCGGGCGGTCTACGCCGCCGCCAGCTTCGAGGCCGACGGCGGGTGGCAGGAGCTGGGCAGCCTCGTGTCGCGCGGGGAGGAGGCCAGGGTCGTGCCGGCGCTGCCGATCAAGCTGGCGATGGCCGACCGGTCGGCCGCGATGGTGTCGCTGAGCCTGTCGGTCGGGAGCGCCGAGTACCTCTACACCGAATCCCCGCCCCTGCTGGAGGCTTTGGGTGAATTCTTCGAGAAGTACTGGGCCTCCGCCTCCCCGTTGACCGGTGAGCCGGGATCCGGCACCCTGCCGACGGCGGGCCCGGGGGATCCGGCGGACGCAGCGGACGGGTCCCGCAGGCCGACCGACGAGGAACGGAACCTGCTCGCGCTCTTCGCGGCCGGCGTCAAGGACGAGGCGATCGCCCGCCAGCTGGGCATGTCGCCCCGGACGCTGCGCCGCAGGATCCAGGACCTGTTCACCGAACTCGGCGCCACCAACCGGTTCGGCGCGGGCGTCGCCGCGGCCCGCCGCAACTGGATCTGACCGGAAGGCGGTGGCCCCTTCTGGCCACTGGCCGGTTTCGGCAGCGCAGGACGTTGGTCACCAAAGGATCACCCGGCTAGAACTTGTGTGCGCCCGCACGGCGTTCCATCCGGCCGGGCTGTCCGGCCACCCCCTGATGAAGGAGCTTTGGTGGCACCACCTGCCCATCCGCCTGCGCGCCGGTCGGCGATACCGCGGTCACTCGCGGCCCTCGTCGCCGGCGTCAGCCTGACGGTCCTCACCGCGGCCGCCCCGGCACCGGCCGTCGCGGCCCCGGTCCCCACGCCACCCGCCGTCCCGGCGCCGTTCGCCGCGCACGACCCGGGGAACGGCGAACCGCCGTCCGCCGGGCGGTACATCGTCACCCTGCGCGAACCGGCCGCGGCGACGTACACCGGCGGCGTGGCCGGCAAGGCCCGCACGGCCCCCCGCGAGGGCGAAGGCCTGAAGGCCGGCTCCGCCCCCGTCCGCGCCTACCGCACCTACCTGCGCGAGCGTCAGGACGACGCGGCCAAGACGGTCGGCGCCCGCGTGATCTCCTCGTACTCCGCCGCGCTCAACGGCTTCACGGCCGAGCTCCAGCCGCGGCAGGTCGAGGAGTTGCGCGCCGACCCCACGGTGGTGTCGGTCGTCAAGGACGACCTGCGCAAGCCGCTGGCCGCCGTCAACTCGACGGACTACCTGGGCCTCAGCGGCAAGAGCGGGGTGTGGGCCGCCAACGGTGGCGTCGCAGGTGCCGGCAAGGGCGTGGTCGTCGGTGTCGTCGACACCGGCATCGCCCCGGAGAACCCCTCGTTCGCCGGTGCGCCGCTCGGTACCGCGCCCGGTCAGGAGCCGTACCTGGACGGCTCCGTGGTCACCTTCCGCAAGGCGGACGGCGGGACCTTCACCGGCACCTGCACCGCGGGCGTCCAGTTCACCGCCGCGGACTGCTCCACCAAGCTGGTGTCCGCGCGCTACTTCGTCGACAACTTCGGCGCCACCCACATCGGCGGCCCCTCGGTCGGCGAGTACCTGTCGCCGCGGGACGGCGAGGCGCACGGTTCGCACACCGCCAGCACGGCGGCGGGTGCCAACGGCGTCGCCGCCGACCTCGGCGGCGTGCCGATGGGCCCGATCTCCGGTGTCGCGCCGGCCGCCAAGGTCGCGGCCTACAAGGCCTGCTGGAGCGGTCCCGACGCGAAGGACACCACGGACGACGGCTGCGCCACCGGTGACCTGCTGGCCGCGATCGACGCGGCCGTCGCCGACAACGTCGACGTGATCAACTACTCCATCGGCTCGGCCGGCGGCGCCCTCACCACCGACTCGGTCGTGGACGAGGCGTTCCGCAACGCCGCCGCGAGCGGCATCTTCGTCGCCACCGCCGGCGGCAACTCCGGCCCCGGCGACAGCACCGTCGACAACGCCTCGCCGTGGATCACCACCGCGGCGGCGAGCACCATGCCGACCCGCGAGGCCACGGTGGAGCTCGGCGACGGCCAGAACGTGCTCGGCGCGTCCGTCTCGCTCCCGGCGGACGGCCGCAAGGTGACCGGCCCGCTGGTCGCCGCCTCGGGCGCCGGGACCGCGATCTCCGTCCGGCCGCAGCTGTGCGGTCCCGACAGCCTGGACGGTGCCAAGGTCAAGGGCGCGATCGTGCTCTGCGAGCGCGGTACGTACGACCGGGCGGCCAAGTCGGCCGAGGTGAAGCGCGCGGGCGGCATCGGGATGGTCCTGGTGAACCCCTCGCCGGACTCGACGGACCTCGACACCCACGCCGTCCCGACGGTCGCCGTCGACGCGGACGGCTACGACGCGCTGGTCTCGTACGCCGCCACCGACGCGCCCACGGCGACCCTGGTGGACGGCAACCCGCACCGGCTGGCGTCGGCGGCGGTCCCGCAGATCGCCGGGTTCTCCTCGCGCGGCCCGGTCCAGGCCGACGGCGGCGACCTGATCAAGCCCGACCTGGCGGCACCGGGTGTGGCCGTCCTCGCCGACGCCGCCAATGCCGCCGGTGGGCGGCCGAGCTTCACCTTCATGTCGGGCACCTCGATGGCGTCCCCGCACGTGGCCGGTCTCGGCGCGCTCTACCTCGGCCTGCACCCGCAGGCGACCCCGGCCGAGATCAAGTCCGCGCTGATGACCACCACCCGGCCCACCGTGACGGGCGCGGGGGATGCGTCGGAGGACGTCTTCGCCCAGGGCAACGGCCAGGTGGACGCGACCCGTTACCTGCACCCCGGGCTGCTGTACCTGAACGGTCCCGACGACTGGGCGCGGTACGTCGCCGCCGTCAAGGGCGACCGCACGGCGCCCGCGCCGTCCGACCTCAACCTGGCGTCGATCGGCGTCGGTTCGCTGGCCGGCCGGCAGACCGTGACCCGCACCGTGACGTCGACGGGGGCCGGCACCTTCACCGCCGACCCCGTGCGGATCCCGGGCGTGGACACCGTCGTCGAGCCGCGGTCCCTGACCTTCACCGGGGCGGGGCAGTCCAGGACGTTCAAGGTGACGTTCACGCGGACCACCGCGCCGTTGGGCGAGTACGCCACGGGGTACCTGACCTGGCGCGCCGGTGAGCAGAGCGTGCGCAGCGCGCTCGCCGTACGACCGGTGACCCTGGTGGCGCCCACGGCGGTCGCCGCTTCGGGCGGCACCGGCCGGACCACCGTGACCCTCAAGGGCGGCGAGGACCGCGACGTGCCGCTGGACCTCACCGGGCTCTCCCGCGGCCTGCGGGTCCAGGACTCGGGAACGGTCGGCGGACCCGCGCGGACCCACGTCGTGGAGGTGCCGGCCGGGACGGAGCACGCCCGCTTCGCCCTCGACGCCGCCGACGACTCGGCCGACCTGGACCTGTCGGTGTACCGGCTCAACGAGTACGGCGACACGGCGCTGGTCGACCGGGCGGCCACCGAGTCCGCCGACGAGCAGCTCGACCTGGAGGACCCCGAGCCCGGTCTGTACGAGGTCGAGGTGGACTTCTTCGCCGGGTCCGGACCGCTCGACTTCACGGTGACCAGTTTCGCCCTGGGCGACGAGGGCGCCGAGGGCTCGTTCACCGCGCAGCCCGCCACGGCGGCCCTGCACGCGGGCGGCACCACCCCGGTCACCCTGTCCTGGAAGGGCCTGCGGGCCGGAGCGGTGTACCTCGGCCGCGTCACGTACGGCGACACCGGACGGACCACCTACGTGACCGTCACCGGTGACCCGCGCACCGGCCCGCCCGGCGGTTCCCCCGGCGCCCGGCCCACGGTCGCCGTCAAGCCCGCCTACGCCGTGCCGGGCCAGTCCGCCGTCGTCGTGGCGAAGGACCTGACCCCGGCCGTCGACTTCCAGATCCGGGTGAAGGGCACCAACCGGGTGCTGGCGACCGGACGCACCACCGACGACGGCGGCGTGGGCCGTCTCATCACCCTCCCGGGCGACATCGCCACCGGGAAGCAGACCCTGGAGGTCAGGTACGGCGGCCGGAGCGCGGGCGGTTCCTTCACCGTCGCCAAGCTGGTCCTGGGCGACGCCGAGCACTCCGACGCCCACGCCTTCGACGGCAACCCGCTGGCCGCGATGACCACGGCCGTCAAGGGCAAGGGCACGGTGCGCATCACCGTCCGCGGCGCCTCCGGCACCTACCTGGACCGGACGCTCGCCGTCGACGCGGGCGAACTGCCCTGGTACGCCTGGAAGTCCGACCCGGTCGAGACCAGGCCGGGGAAGCTCACCGCCACCCTCGCCGTGGTTGAAGGCCACGGCCGCACCGGGCAGACCAAGTCGGTGACCTGGACGCCCACCGCCGTCAAGGCGAGCACCGCGTCCATCACCGAGGACCGCGCCACGGCGCACACCGCGCAGGTGAGCTACACCAACAATTCGGAGGTGCCGGTCTTCCCGACGCTGCGCTACAAGCTGACCAACGGCGACCTGGTCCTCGCCACCCTGCAGACCGATCCCGAGGACACGTTCACCCGCTCCTACGACACGACCGGGGTGGACCGCCTCGACCTCGTGCTCGACGGGACGACCGTGGCCACGTACCGGAACAAGGACCGTGCCGGGCGCACCGGCCGGCCCGCGATGGTGGAGCCGTTCCACGCGACCTTCCGGCGCGGCACCCCGGCGAAGCAGCACGGCGGCCCCGCGCCGCTGAGGATGACCGTGACCAACCGTCCCGCGGCGTACAGCGGGGGATTCGCCCTGACCGTCGGCGAGGGCCCGGAGATCTACGCGGGCAGCTCGCTCCTCCTCGACGAGCGCATCCCCACCACGCGCAGCCCGCAGGAGGGGGCGCCGATCTCCCGGACCGTCACGGTGCCCGCCGGGCGGCCGCTGTGGGCCACCGCGTACTACGAGATCCAGGGCCCGATCTTCCAGGCCCTGGCGGTGCGGCGGATCCTCGTGTCGCCGGTGGACGCGGACGACCTCGAACCGGTGCGCGGCTCCGGGTCCCGGTCGCCGTTCGTGGTCGACACCATGCCCAGGGAGGCGGCCGCCGGTTCCGCGGCGTCGGTCACCGCGGCGGGCCTGTCGCCGCGTGAACGGTTCACCGTGCGGCTCGACGGCCGGGTCGTCGGCTCCGGCCGCGCGACGGCCGCGGGCTTCGCCCACGCGTTCGTCACGGTCCCGCACGGCCGCGGACGGACGCTGACGGTACGGGTGACCTGAACCGGCGCGGGCCGTTCGGGCGAGACCGTGCTCGGCGTCTCCGGCTGACCGGTGGGCCCGGCCGGCGTGCCCTCCGCAGGGGGTACGCCGGCCGGGCCGCGGTCATCACCGGATGCGTTCCCGCCGACCGGATCACCGGTACGGCCATGCCCGGGGACACCGGAACACGGGGCGCGCGGTCCCGGCGAGCGGGAGCCGGCACCCCGACAGCGCCGCACCGCCCAGGCGCGGGTGGGCGCCGTCCGGAACGAGGGCGACCACGTCATCATGTGGGCCGGCACGTCCGGTGCCGTCACCCTGCCCGCGCCCCTGGACGCCCGCTCCACCGCCACCCACGCGCCGCGCGTCGGCCTCGGCACCTTCCTCTCCGGCAGCGTGCTGGCGCCGATGGGGCGTTCGGCCCGGGACTCGCCCCTCGGTGACGGCATGACGGCCGGAACCCGCGCCACGGTGCCCGCGCCCTCGGTCCGCCCGTCGGGGTCACGGAACTGCCCGGTGCGACCCCGGCGAGACATGATCTCCCCGTCCGCGCGAGCCCGGGCCCGCCGGTGCCCCGGCGCGCGATCGCCTCCCGTTCACGAGCACCGGGAGGACGTGCCCTCAGGGCCGCGGCTCGGCCGGTTCCCCTTCCGGCGGTCGCAGAGCGCCCCGGTTGGCGAGCCGGAAGAGGAGCGCGATGGAGGGGAAGATGAGGAGTCCGGCCACGACGGCGACGCCGATCGTCACCGCCAGCGTGGCCTGCGGGGCCGCGGCCTCGCCGATCTCCAGATGGGTGCCGAGGAGGTACGGGTACTGGGCGACGCCCCACCCGAGCACGACCAGGGCGACCGCGGCCGCGGCGAGCCCGCGCAGCAACCTCGTCCGCTCACGCCACACCATGACCATGGTCGCGACCCCGCAGAGCGCCGCCAGCAGCACCAGCGGCAGGGCGCCGTGGCTGAGGCGGCGGAACAGGTGCGGCGAGTCCTGCCGCAGGACGAAGACGCCGGCGATGCTGACGGCCCCGGTCAGCACGGCGGCGCACAGGGCCCTGCTGCGGAAGTGCCGCTGCAGGGTGTGGTCGCGGTGCTGACGGGCCGCCACGTACAGGTAGGCGGCGGCGAGGTAGGCGCAGACGAGGACGGCCAGCACGCCGCCGAGCACCGAGGTGGGGTTCAGCCAGCTCGTGACGGCGTTCCCGTTGCCCGCCGAGGGCACGCGCCCGGAGGCGATGCCCCCGGCGATCGACCCGAAGCAGTACGGGGTCAGGACGGACGACGCGGCGAAGGCGACCCCGTACACCCGCTGCTCGGGGGTGCGCAGCGAGGCCTTGCGGAAGGCGAAGCCGGCGCCGCGCAGCACGATGCCCAGGACGGCGATGCCCAGCGGGACATAGAGGGTCGTGGTGATGGCGGTGAACGCGGCCGGGAACCCCGACCAGAGGAAGACCAGGCAGTAGACGAGCCAGGTGTGGTTGGCCTCCCACACCGGGCCGACGGAGGTGTCGATCAGGTGCCTGGGGCGCCGGCCCCGCTCGGCCCCGCCCGCCGTCAGGTCCCAGAAACCGGCGCCGAAGTCCGCGCCGCCGAAGAGGCAGTACGCGATGACGCCGAGGAAGAGGAAGGCCGCGACGGCTTCCGGCATCACTCCTCCGTCCCGGCTCGCGCGCCGACGGGTTCCGGACCGCTGCGCGGACCGTAGGGGACGTCCACGCTGTCGTCGTCCCCGGCCTGCCAGCGCCGTTTCATCGACAGCAGCACCGTCACCGCGCCGGCGCCCACGGCCGCGTAGATGACGACGACCGACCCGAAGAACGGCCACAGGTTGCCCTGGGTGGTCACCGCGTCGCGGGTGAGGAGGTGGCCGACGACGGTCCACGGCTGGCGGCCCAACTCCGTGACCATCCATCCGGTCTCCAGGCAGGCCACGGCGGCGAGCCCGCTGACCGCGCAGCAGCGCAGGAACCACCGCTGCCGTTCAAGGGAGCGCCGCCGCCACCACAGCCAGAGGAACCACACGACGAGCGCCAGCAGGGCGAAGGACAGCCCGACCATGACGTCGAAGGCGAGGTGGACGGTGCTGACGATCCGGTCCGAGGGGCGTACGTCCGCGGGGATCGCTTCGAGCCCCTGGATCTCGGTGGACGGGTGGAATCCGGCCAGCAGGGAGGCCATGTCCGGTACGGGGAGCCCGTACCGGACCTCGCCGTCGACCAGTACCCCGCCGAGCGTCTCCGGGACGTGCGTGCCGGTCCGCGGCAGCAGCTCGACCGCGGCGAACTTGGCGGGCTCGGCCTGGTACACGTACCGGGCGATGGTGTCGCCCACCACGACCTGCAGGGGCAGCGCGACGGCGGCGGTGACGAAGCCGATGAGGAACCCGGTGCGGTGGTAGCGGGACGTACGGCCCCGCAGCATGCCCACCGCGTAGACGCTCGCCACCGCGAATCCGGCGACGATGTACGCGGCGAGCAGCATGTGGAGGAACTCCCACCGGAACGCCCCGTTGAAGAAGACCTCCGCCGGCCGGACGGCCACGGTCTTCCCGTCGCGCATCGTGAAGCCGCCGGGCTGGTTCATCCAGCTGTTGGCCGCGATGACGGCGGCCGCGCCCCCGATGCTGGAGAGCGCCACCGGTACGCCCGTCCAGAAGTGCGCCCACGGCGACAGCCGGTCCCAGCCGTAGATGTAGAGGGACACGAAGATCGCCTCGAGGAAGAAGAACAGCCCCTCGATGGCGAACGGGAAGCCGAAGGCCGGGCCGTACCCGCGCATCAGGCCCGGCCAGAGGATGCCGAGCTCGAAGGAGAGGACGGTGCCCGTGATCGCCCCCACGGCGAAGAGCACCGCGGCCACCTTCGACCAGCGCCGCGCCAGCAGCATGGCGTCGGCGTCCCCGCGGCGCAGACCGCGGTGGTTCGCGATGAGCATCAGCGTGGTGAGGGCGACACCGAACGGCACCAGGATGATGTGGAAGCCCAGGGTGAAGGCCATCTGCTGACGGGCCGGCAGCAACTGCGCCGGATCACCCGCCGACCCGAGGCCCTGCGCCAGCTCCTGCCAGGCCCCCGTCATCGCCCGCACCGCCGGTCAGCAGGGGGCTTCCGGCCTGGGCCCCCCGTGCACGCCACCGCCATCACATCGACCACGACCCTTTCGTGACAGGACGCTCACCATAGGTCACGACCACCGGTATGGGCGGGAATGCGCACTGCGGGCGGGGGCCGATGACCCGTTCGGTGGGCGCGTTCCGGCCGGTCCCCCGGCGCGGCGCCCGGCGGTCAGCGGGTACGGGCGGGCGGGGGCAGCTCCCCCGAGCCACGGGGGACGAGCCGGGTCTCGACCAGGAGGGTACGGGCCCGGGTGCGGTCGCCCCCGAGGCGTTCGAGGGCGGTGGAGCCCGCCAACTCGCCCATGGTGACCGGATTCTGGGCCACGACGGTGAGGGCGGGTTCGAGGATGGCGGCCATGGGGACGTCGTCGAAGGCGACCACCGCGACGTCCTTGCGCCCGCCGCGGGAGAGCTCGGCCATGACCCCGATCGTCATGACGTTGTTGCCCGACAGCAGCGCGGTCGGCGGGTCAGGCAGGGCGAGCAGCCGGGCCGTCGCCTCGGCGGCGCCGGCCGGGTCGTGCGCGTCGGCGACGAGGGCACGGTCGTGGGGCAGCCCCGCCTCGGCGAGCGCGGCGCGGTAGCCGGAGAGCCGCTCGCGGCGGGTGTACAGCCGGGCCGGGAGGTCGCCGATGAACCCGATCCTGCGGTGCCCGCCGGCGATCAGGTGGGCGACGCCCTCCTGCGTCCCGGCCCGGTTGGAGCTGACCACGGTGTCGGCGGTCAGGCCGTTGCCGGGCCGGTCGAGGAAGACCACCGGCAGTCCGGCGGCCCGGTGGGACTTGAGGTGGGCGTGGTCGGCGCCCACCGCGGGCGCGACCATGAGCACGCTGACCCGGCGGGCCAGGAAGGTGCCGATCAGCACGTGCTCCCGCTCCGGGTCGTCGTCCGACGAGCCCATCAGCAGCGTCAGTCCGTGCCCGTGCACGGCGTCCTCGATGCCGCCGGCGACGGCGCCGAAGAACGGGTTGCCCAGGTCCGGCACCACCAGGCCCACGGTGGTGTCGGGGCCGCCCACCCGCATGCTCCTGGCCATGAGGTTGGGCTGGAAGCCGAGCTTCGCCACGGCTTCCAGCACCCGCCTCCTGGTCTCCGCGGAGCTGGGACCGTCCTCGTTCAGCACCCGGGAGACCGTCTTGGCACTGACACCCACCTCGCGGGCCACGTCGGCGAGGGTCGGTCTGCGGGTCGCTGTCATGGACCACCTTTTCTCCGGATGTCGGCCCCGCGGATGCCGGGGTCCGTCGGTCAGCTCCCCCCGACCCCTGCGGCCGAGGCTGCGTCACTGTCCGCCACGACCGTACCGCCGTCCGGTCGCACGCCGAGCGCGCCGGTCATGATGGCCACCACCTCGGCCATCGAGTAGTCCGACGGCTTGATGACGGCCTCCCGCCTGCCCAGCCGGTGGACGTGGACGCGGTCGGCGATCTCGAAGACGTGGGGCATGTTGTGGCTGATGAGGATCACCGGGATGCCCTTGTCCCGTACCCGGCGGATGAGGTCGAGGACCTGTCCGGACTCCTTGACGCCGAGGGCGGCGGTCGGCTCGTCCATCACCACGACGCTGCGCGCCCAGGCGGCCGCGCGCGCCACGGCGACGGCCTGGCGCTGGCCGCCGGAGAGCGTCTCCACCGGCTGCGTGATCGAGCCGACGCCGACCTTGAGCGCGGCCATGTGGTCGGCGGCCTGACGGCGCATCGCCTTCTTGTCCAGCAGGCGGAGCACCGAGCCGAGCACGCCGGGGCGGCGGATCTCGCGGCCCAGGAACATGTTGGACGCGATGTCCATGGACGCCGCGACGGCGAGGTCCTGGTACACCGTCTCGAGGCCGTGCGCCCGCGCGTCCTGCGGCCCGGCGAACCTGATGGGCCTGCCGTGCAGCCGGATCTCGCCGGCGTCCGGGACGAGCGCGCCGGTGAGCGCCTTGATCAGGCTGGTCTTGCCGGCGCCGTTGTCGCCGATGACGGCCAGCACCTCGCCGGGCATGAGGTCGAAGTCCGCGTGGTCGATGGCGGTGACGTGCCCGTAGCGCTTGACCAGCCCGCGCGCGCTGAGCACGGGTTCGGGCCCGGTGGCGGGCGCCGGGGCCTCCGGTGCGGGGGACGCCGGGTCCTGGGGGGCCGGGTCCTGGGGGGCGGAGCCGGTCATCGGGTCCCCTTTCGCGAGAGCTGGTCGACGGTCACCGCGAGGATCACCAGCACGCCGGTGACCAGCGTCTGGTACACGGAGGAGACGCCCATCAGCTGCAGGCCGTTGCGGAAGACGCCGACGATGAGCACACCGACGAACGTGCCGAGGACGGTGCCGCGGCCGCCGAACAGGCTCGTGCCGCCGAGGACGACGGCGGTGATGCTGTCGAGGTTGTCGGTCTGCCCCGCCTGGGGGTCGCCGACCCCGGTCCGCGACACCAGCAGCAGGGCGGCGATGCCGTAGACCAGTCCGGCCACCGTGTAGACGCCGACGGTGAGCCGGGAGACCCGGATGCCGCTGAGCCGTGCGCTCTCCGCGCTGTTGCCGAGGGCGTAGACGTGGCGGCCCCAGGCGGTGCTGCTCAGCGCGTAGGCGAAGCCCAGGAAGAGGGCAATCGTGACCAGCGACCCGTAGGTGACGTCGGTCCTGCCGAGCGGGAAGGTGCGGCCCAGCGCGGTGAGCGGTTCCGGGAGGCCGGTGACGGTCTGTTCGTCGGAGTAGATGTGGGTGAGGGCGAAGGCGACGTTGAGCATGCCCAGGGTCACGATGAACGGGGGCAGCGGAACCGTCCGCACCAGCAGCCCGTTGACCAGCCCGAACGCTCCGCAGACCAGGATGCCGAGGGCGATGGCGAGCAGCGGCGGCAGCGGCCCCTGGACGGCGAGTTTGGCGATGAGGATGCCGCCGAACGCCATGACCGCCCCGCACGACAGGTCGATGCCGGCGGTGAGGATGATCAGCGTCTGGCCGATGGCGAGCGTGCCGACCACCATGACCTGCTGGAGGATCAGCGAGAAGTTGCCGCCGGAGAGGAACTGGTCGGTGGCCAGGGAGAAGAAGACCGAGGCGAGGACGAGGGCCGCGAACGGTCCCGCGGCGGGCGCCGTGAGGAACCGGCGCAGCGCGGCCGGTTCCCTGCCCACGGCGGGGAGCGAGGTGGATGCGGTCACCGGGCTCAGCCCCAGCAGTTCTGCAGGCCGAAGCCGGTGTCCTTGGACTCCGCGCCCGTCTGCGCCTTGTCGGTGATCAGGGTGACGCCGGTGTCGGTGTAGCCGCTGGTCTTCTTGCCGTCCTTGGCGAACGCCGCCACCGCCTTGACCCCGTCGGCGGCCATCTTCAGGGGGTACTGCTGGGAGGTCGCGGCGATCTTGCCGTCCTTGACCGCCTGCACGCCGGTGCAGCCGCCGTCGATGGCGACGATCGTGACGTCCTTCTCGCGGCCCTTGGCCTTGATGGCGGTGTACGCGCCGAGCGCCGCCGGCTCGTTGATCGCGTAGACCAGGTTGATGTCGGGTGCCTTCTGCAGGCAGGTCTCCATGGCGGTCTGGCCCTTGGCCTGGTCGCCGCCGGTGTCCTGGGAGCAGACGATCGACGGGTCTGAGGCGCCGACCCCGAACCCCTTGATGAAGCCCTCGTGGCGCTGCACGCCGACCGACACGCCGGGGGCGAGGTCCAGCGTGGCGATCTTCGGCGTCTTGCCGGCCATCGCGGCCTTGGCGTACGCGCCGATCAGCTCGCCGGCCTTCACGTTGTCGGTGGCGAACAGCGCGTCGGCGGCGTCCTGCGGCTCCGGAGGGGTGTCCAGGGCGATGACGAGCACGCCCTTGGCACGCGCCTTCGCGATGGCGGGGACGATGGCCTTGGAGTCGTTGGGGGTGATGAGCACGCCCTTGACGCCGGCGGCGACCATGTTCTCCAGCGCCGTGACCTGACTGGCGTTGTCGCCGTCGAACTTGCCCGCCGCGGTGGTCAGTTCGACGTTCTCGCTCTTGGCGGCCTGCTCTGCGCCCTGCTTCATCTTGACGAAGTAGGGATTGGTGTCGGTCTTGGTGATCAGGCCGACCTTCACCTTGCCCCCGGACGGGGAGCCGCCACCGGAACCGGAACCGCACGCGGCCAGTGACAGGGCGAGGCCGGCGGCACCGATGACGAGGACCGGACGGGCTCTACGGGACATCTGCGACTCCTACGGGAAGCAGTGAGCGGGGAAAGCCGTATGGCGCTGCGTTCGGCGAAGGATCTCGCCAGGAGAATGCCAACGTTGACACATGTCATCGTTGACACCGCATGCGGAGGATGATGGACTCCCGCTCCGGCAACGTCAATGCCTTTGCCGAGGAAGCCCGTTGGCAGCACGTGGCGCCCGCCCCCGACACCCCGCCCGGGCCGCCGCCGGCGCCGGCCCACGTCCCCGCTCCCACCTGGAGGAACCACCCCATGCAGCCGCGTCAGGTCACCGTGCTCGGAGAGTGCGTCGCCGATGTCTTCCCCGAACCCGGGCACGGGGCGGCCCCGTCCGGTGCGCACGGCCGCTCCCCGGACGGGTCGCAGGAGCTGCGGCTGCGCGTCCTGCCGGGCGGCGGTCCGGCCAACACCGCTGTGGGCCTGGCCCGTCTCGGCACCCCGACCCGGCTGCTGGCACGGCTGTCCGGGGACGTCTTCGGCCGCCTGTTCCGCACCCACCTGCTGGCATCGGGTGTCGACCTTTCGGCGGCCGTGGACGCTCCCGAACCCAGCACGCTGGCGGTCGCCGACGTCGACGGCGACGGGCAGGCCGCGTACTCCTTCCACGCCGAGGGCACCGCGGACTGGCAGTGGACGCGCGAGGAGCTGGGCCGGGCCGCACCCGGCGATGCGGCCTGCGTCCACTCCGGTTCGCTCGCCCTGGTCAGACGACCGGGCGCCGTCCTCGTGGAGGAGGTGCTGGCCGGGGCACGGCAGCACGCGACGGTCAGCATCGACCCCAACGTCCGGCCCGCCCTGGTCGATCCGCGGGTCTACCGGGACCGGATCCGGACGTGGTGCGCGACGGCCGACATCCTCCGGCTGAGCGAGGACGACCTCGCCGTGCTGGCCCCGGGCACCACGCCGGAGGCGGCCTGTGACGACTTCCACGCGTCGGGGGCCCGCCTGGTCGTGGTCACCCTCGGGGCGCGGGGCGTCCTCGCCTCGCTCGACGGCCGGCGGGTCTCCGTGCCCGGTGTGCCGGCGCGGGTGGTCGACACCGTCGGTGCCGGGGACTCCTTCACGGCGGGGCTCCTCCACCACCTCGGCGGCCGCGGGCTGCTGGGTGGCCGGCTCGACCGGCTGCGGACCGACGACGTCGTGGCGGCCTGCGCGTACGGGACCCGCGTGGCCGCGCTGACCTGCGCCGTCGCCGGGCCGAACCCGCCGTGGGCCCACCAACTGGAGTCGGATGCTGCCGATCTGACAGGTCGTCCGGCCTCATGAGGGGCCGCAGCCGATCCTGCACGGGGCGTTGACGGGCTCCCGGCAGGGGCCCATCATCGGTCATCGATCGGATGTCAGCGATGACATGTGTCAACGATGACATCACCGGCGTGCAGAGAGTGGGTTCACATGCGTCGAAGAGTCGGGGCGCTGCTCGTCGCCCTGATCGCGAGCCTGGCCGCGTTGCTGCCCGGCACCCCCGCGGTCGCCGGGACCGTGGGGGAATACCCGGAGTTCCCGTATCCGGCGACCACCTACAGCGAGCCGTTCCGCGGCCAGTTCCACTTCAGTTCGCAGTCGGGCTGGATGAACGACCCCAACGGCCTGGTGTACGCAAACGGGCTCTACCACTTCTTCTACCAGCACAATCCGCACGGCCTGGCCTGGGACACCATGCACTGGGGCCACGCCACCAGCCCGGATCTGGTGCACTGGACCCAGAAGCCGATCGCGCTCGAACCCGGCGTCCACCCCGGCACGCTCTTCTCGGGCGGCGGCGTCGTGGACAAGGACAACACCTCGGGGCTGAAGACGGGCTCCCTCGACCCGATCGTGGTGTTCTCCAACACCGACGGCGTCAGCGTCTTCTACAGCAACGACGACGGCCGGACCTTCCAGGCCTACGACAAGGGCCGCAAGCAGATCGAGATCCCCGCCGAGAGCCGTGACCCCAAGGTCTTCTGGGACGCGGCACGCCACCGCTGGGCCATGGTCGTCTGGTCCAACGAGGGCGGCAACGGTGTGTCCGTCTACACCTCCCCGAACCTCCTCGACTGGACCTTCGCCAGCCGCTTCAAGGCACCGTGGCTCTTCGAGTGCCCCGACATGTACCCCCTGGCCCTGGACGGCAAGGCCGGGCAGCAGCGGTGGGTCCTGACCTCCGCGTCCGGTCAGTACGTCGTCGGCTCCTTCGACGGCACGACCTTCCGCACCGACTGGACCGGCCCGCAGCAGATGGACCTGGGCACCACCTTCGCCGGGGGCACCTTCTACGCCGCCCAGACGTTCACCAACGCGCCCGACGGCCGCACCGTGCAGATGGCCTGGCAGGGCGGCAACCGCGGCAGCACCTGGACGGGCAACTCGACCTTCCCCGCCTCCCTCGGCCTGGTCAGCACCCCCGACGGACCGCGGATCACCCGGACACCGGTCGCCGAGCTGGCCTCACTGGGCTCGGAGACCCGCAGCTGGAAGAACCAGACGGTCACCGCGGTCAAGGACGACAACCTCTTCGGGGGCATCAAGGCCGACACGTACGAGATCACCGCCCAGTTCGACGTGAAGGGCGCGACCGCCACGCAGTTCGGCTTCGACCTGCACGCCCGCTCCGACGGGACGGCCGACCGCAGCGTCGTCTACGACACCAAGGCGCAGACCCTGCGGGGCAAGCCGCTCAAGCCGCGGAACGGCAAGGTCACGATGCGGCTGCTGGTGGACCGGGGGCAGTTGGAGACGTTCGCCGACGGCGGGCTCTACTCCCTGTCCGACAACGTCGACTTCGACTCCGCCGCGGACAGCCAGGGCATCCGGCTCTTCGCCGTCGGCGGCAGGGTGAAGCTGGACAGCGCGACCTTCACCCGCCTCAACACCAGCTGGGGCACGGCCCAGTCCACCCTGGAGAGCAACCTCAAGGGCCCGTGGCACGCCGCGGGCGGGGCGTGGACCGACGTCAGCGGCGGCAAGCGCGCCTCGACCGGCGGCGACGGCTTCTACCTGAGCGCCGGCAGCGGCGGTGACGCCGTCTACCAGGGCGACCTCACGCTGGACACCGCGCAGGCCGCGGGCCTGACGTTCCGCGCGAACGCCTCGGGCGCGGGCTACACGGCGAACATCGACACCAGCGGCGTCCTCAAGCTGTGGCGCCCGGGCCGGGACATCGCGACCTACGCCACCCCGGTCACGAAGGGCCGCACCTACCACCTGAAGGTGCAGACGAACGGCTCCCGCATCCGGGTCTGGCTGGACAACGGCACCGACCCCGTCATCGACGCCACCGACGCCACCTACACCACCGGCGTGTTCGGGGTGAACGTCTTCAACGGCACGGCGACGGTGCAGAACCTCAACACCGGAACGGCCGGTTTCTCTGCCTTCCCCGCCGGCCGGTGGACCCCGCGGGGCGGGACCTGGACGGTCACACCGTCCGGGCTGAGGGGGAGTTCGTCCCAGGACGGCTTCTACCTCAGCGACCGCACGGGAGGTGACTTCACGTACGAGGGCGACCTGTCCGTCACCAACGGCACGGCGGCCGGGCTCACCTTCCGCGCCCGCGACGACGGCGCCGGCTACACGGCGAACATCGACTCCAGCGGCGTGGTCAAGCTGTGGCGGCCGGGCCGGGACATCGCGACCTACGCCACCCAGATCGTCGAGGGCCGCACCTACCACCTGAAGGTGCGCACGGACGGCTCCCGCATCCGGGTCTGGCTCGGCGGTGGCGCCGACCCCGTCATCGACGCCACCGACGACACCTATGCGGGCGGGTTGTTCGGGGTGAACGGCTTCGCGGCCAACACCCTGGTGCAGAACCTGACCATCGGCTGACCCATCGGCTGACCCATCGAGGACCGCTCCGGGGCAGGCTTCCGTGCCCGGCCCCGGGCGGTCCTTCCGCCGCGCCGGTTTCCAACGTTGAACAAAATCCGGTTCGCCATGAAGGCATCCCGCATCACGCCAACACGCCCCAGTTGGAGGTCACTTCACGAAGGCCCATCCGGCCCCTTGATCCCGTTCCGCTCTGCGCCGGAGCGGGCACGGTGGCGTGCGCGGCACGTTCTGCCATGCCCTGACGGCCCGTTGACGAGCTTCTACGCGAGGTCTGGACACGACGGCGGGGCCCTGCTTTCATGCTCTCCGCGCCGAAAATTTCCAACGTTGTACAACCGCGTTTCCGGCGCGTAGCGCTCTTGGTTCCAGGCACCGCACACTCCTGACCCGCAACTTTCCCGTCAAGGCGTCGACGACTCCCACGGAAGGTGCACCATGAGTCCTGGCCGACGACGTACCCACCGCTTTGCTCGGTTCACCGCCCTGCTGGCACTCCTCCTCGGTGCGGCCCTGCTGACGCCCTTCCCGGCGTCCGCCCGGCCCTCCGCCACGACCGACGTCCCCACCGACGTCACCGCCGCCTCCGCCGACGCGGGCCTGCGCGGCGACTACTACCGGAGGTCCAGCGGCACGGCCCTGGACTTCGCCCGGTACACCGGCACCCGGATCGACAGCTCCCTCCACGTGGACGACCTCCTGCCCACGCTGCGGGCCTACGCCGGCACGACGGACAACGTCGCCGTGCGCTGGACGGGCCGCCTGGAGGTGCCCGCCGACGGCACGTACACCTTCTACATCAAGGGCGACAACGGCTTCCGCATGTCCCTGGACGGCGCGAGCGTGATCGACCACTGGACCACCGACTGGGACGTCCAGACCACCTCGCAGCCGATCACCCTGACCGCGGGCCTGCACGAGCTCGCCTACGACTACAACCAGGGCAACGGCGGTGCCTACCTGCACACCGAGTGGTCGGGGCCGGGCTTCGACCGCCGCCCCGTACCGGACTCGGCGCTGCACCTGCCGGCCGGGTTCGCCCCGGCGGACGCCGAGGCGTCGGTGGCCACCAGCGGCCGCAGCGCCACCGTCGAACTGGGCTCCCGCGTGACCGGCCTCCCCGTGGACGCGGCCCCGCACCTCGCCCTGCTGTCCGGCGGCACCCGCTGGTCCGCCACCGTCTCCCGCGACCCCAAGCACCCCACCCGGCTGGTCCTGAAGCCCGCCGAGGCCGACTCCCCGGTCTCGCTCAACGCCGACGTGCGGATCAGTTACGACGGCATGGGCGGCATCACCACCGCCGACGGCGACCTCGGTCCCTTCTCCGTCGTCGCGCGCAACGAATCGACCTGGTACTTCCAGACCAGGTGGGCCAAGGACGTCTCCCCGTCCCGCCCGCTGCCCGACTACCCCCGGCCACAGCTGACCCGCAAGCAGTGGAAGAACCTCAACGGGACCTGGCAGTTCCAGCCGACCGCGCAGGACGCCGCACTCCCCCAGGGCAAGCTGAGCGGCAGCATCGTCGTCCCGTACCCGATGGAGTCGGGACTGTCGGGCGTGGCGCGGCACCACGACTGGTCGCTGTACCAACGCACCTTCACCGTCCCCGACGACTGGCGGGTCCGCTCCGGCAACCGGCTGAAGCTCAACTTCGGCGCCGTCGACTACGAGGCCTGGGTGTACGTCAACGGCCGCGAGGTGGCCCACCACACCGGCGGTTACCAGGCGTTCACCGCCGACGTCACCGACGCCCTGGCCGGGCGCGGTCCGCAGACCCTGCTGGTGAAGGTCAAGGACACCACCGACGACCGCTACGCGCTCGGCAAGCAGTCCCGCAACCCCAGCGGCATCTGGTACACGCCGAGTTCGGGCATCTGGCAGACCGTGTGGATGGAGCCGGTCCCCGAGGCGTCGGTCGACTCGCTGGTGCTGACCCCGGACGTCGCGGACTCCTCGCTCGCCGTCACCGTACGGCCGGGCGCGGGCACCTCGCCGGGCGCGAAGGTCACGGCCACCGCGTACACCCGTGACGGTCGCAAGGCCGGCTCGGTCACCGGTGCCGCCGGGACCGCCCTGCGGCTGCCCGTCCCCCGCGCCCACCTGTGGAGCCCGGACGACCCGTACCTGTACGACCTCGAGGTCACCCTCACCGACGGCCGCGGCAAGGACCGCGTCGGCTCCTACTTCGGCATGCGGTCTATCGAGGTGTCCCCGGCCGGCGGCACCAACCGGATCAAGCTCAACGGCAAGCCGGTGTTCGTGCTCGCCACCCTCGACCAGGGCTTCTGGCCCGACGGCCTCTACACCGCGCCGACCGACGAGGCCCTGAAGTACGACCTCGTCCAGCACAAGAAGCTCGGCTTCAACGCGGTCCGCAAGCACATCAAGGTCGAGCCCGCCCGCTGGTACTACTGGGCGGACAAGCTGGGCCTGATGGTGTGGCAGGACATGCCGAGCCGCGGCACGGCGGCCGCCGGCACCCCGGAGACCCGGACCTTCGTCGACCAGGTCCACCAGATCGTCGACCAGCACATCAGCACCCCGTCCGTCCTGGTGTGGACGCTGATGAACGAGGGCTGGGGCGAGTGGAGCAAGCAGGCCACCGGCGAACTCGCCGACGCCGTCAGGGAGCAGGACCCCTCGCGCCTGGTCGACGCCCACTCCGGCGTCAACTGCTGTGCCTCCAAGGGCGATTCCGGCCGCGGTGACCTGATCGACTTCCACGACTACCACGGCCCCGCCAGTCCGGCCCCGGACGACACCCGCGCCGCCGTCGACGGCGAGCACGGCGGCTACTCCTACCTCGTCCCCGGCCACATCCTGGGCACCGCGGGCGGCCAGGACTACGGCGACGCCGCCCACAGCAAGGAGGAACTGACCGCGGCCTACGTGGAGAACACGCGCAAGCTGCTCCGGCCGGCGGCCTGCGGCCTGTCCGGCTCGGTCTACACGCAGATCACCGACGTCGAGGGCGAGCTCAACGGCCTGCTCACCTACGACCGCGACGTGGTCAAGGTGATCCCGGAACAGGTACGGGACGTCAACCGGCAGGTCATCGAGGCCGGCGCCACCGCCGGCGGGGCCGACGTGCCGCCCGGCACACCCGGACCCAACGGCGTCGGCTGGTGGCCGCTGCACGAGGGCTCCGGCACCGTGGCGAAGGACGTCGCCGGGGACCACGACGGCACCCTGACCGGCGGCACGAGCTGGACGACCGGCCCGAACGGCGCCGCCCTGCAGTTCGACGGCCGCACCGGATCCGTCGACACCGGCGCCACCGTCCTGGACACCGACACCCACGACTACTCGGTGGCCGCCTGGGTCCGGCTGGACGACAAGGGGCACTTCAGCACGGCCGTGTCCGTCGACGGCGACACCAACAGCGCCTTCTACCTGCAGTACTCGCAGGCCGACAAGCGGTTCGCGTTCAGCTTCGCCGGGAGCCGGGCCCTCGCGGGCACCATCGGCGAGCCGGAGGCCGGCCGCTGGTACCACCTGGTGGGCAGCTACAGCCACCGCGATGGCCGGCTGCGCATCTACGTGGACGGCGGCGAGGCCGGTTCCGTCCGCGGCTGCAACGCCGAGGGGCCCTCGGGCCACCTGGTGATCGGCCGCGGCAAGTACGGCGGGAACCTCGTCGACTACTGGGGCGGCGCGATCTCCGACGTGCACGCCTACGACCGCGCGCTGACCGCCGCCGAGGTGGCGTCCCTGGCCTCCGGCGAACCCGCCGTGCCGTCGAAGCGCTGACCGAGTACCGACCACCTGAGCGGCCCGCCCCGGCACGGGGCGGGGCGGGCCGCCTCCCGGGCCGTCCCCCGGGGCGACGGCGGCACCACCGCACCCCCTGATCAGGTCGCACACCGCTCTCCGAGGAGTTGAACGTCCATGAGCACCTCCCGTTCCACCCGCTTCCTTGCCGTCGTGTGCCTCACCGCCGCGGCCGCCCTGACCGCCACCTCCTGCGCCAAGGAGGAGGGCTCCGGCAGCGCCTCCTCCGCCTCCTCCGAGGGCGCCCAGGTCGTGCAGTCCCCGACCGCGGCCACCGACGCCGCCGGCAGCGGCTGCACCCTGCAGACCTACGGGGCGGGCAAGCTCGACCTCAAGGACGCAGTCGTCGGCTTCTCGCAGTCGGAGAAGGAGGCGAACCCGTTCCGCATCGCCGAGACCCAGTCCATCAAGGACGAGGCGGCGAAGCTCGGCGTCAAGAAGCTGCTCACGACCAACGCGCAGTCACAACTGCCCAAGCAGATCAGCGACATCCAGGACATGCTCGCCCAGGGTGCCCAGCTGCTGATCGTCGCCCCGCTCAACTCCGACGGCCTGGAGCCCGCACTGCGCGCGGCGGCGGCCAAGCACGTGCCGGTCATCACCATCGACCGCAAGATCAACGCCACCGCGTGCAAGGACTACGTGGCCTTCCTCGGCTCGGACTTCGTCGAGCAGGGCAAGCGCGCCGCCGACCAGATGATCAAGGTCACCGGCGGCAAGGGCAAGGTCGCGATCCTGCTCGGGGCCTCCGGCAACAACGTCACCACCGACCGGACCAAGGGCTTCGTCGACCAGATCAAGGCGCAGGCCCCCGGCCTGGAGATCGTCGCCCAGCAGACCGGCGAGTTCGCCCGCGACAAGGGCCAGCAGGTGATGGAGCAGCTGATCCAGGCGAACCCCGGGATCACCGCCGTCTACGCGGAGAACGACGAGATGGGCCTCGGCGCGGTCACCGCGCTCAAGGCGGCCGGGAAGAAGCCCGGCAAGGACGTCAAGATCGTGTCCATCGACGGCACGCGCAACGCCGTGCAGGCCCTGGCGGACGGCCAGTACAACGGCGTCATCGAGTCCAACCCGCGCTTCGGGCCGCTCGCCTTCGCCACCGCGCAGAAGTTCTTCGCCGGCGAGGCCATCCCCGAGGACGTGATCATCTCCGACCGCGAGTACGACGCCTCCAACGCCAAGGGCTCGCTGGCCGGGGCGTACTGAGCCCCCGCGCCTGCCGCCCGGTCCTCCTCCCCGGCCGGGCGGCAGGCCCGTCCCTCCTCGGCTCCCGACACCGCGAACCCATGGAAGGCCCGCTATGGCACCCCCCGACGCGGCACCCGCCGCACCGCCGCCCGGCCCGGACGGCCCCACCGCCCCCGCGGTGCTGGAGGCCGTCGGCATCGGCAAGCGCTTCCCCGGTGTGGTGGCGCTCGACGACGTCTCCTTCACCCTGCGCCGGGGCGAGATCCACGCGCTCGTCGGCGAGAACGGCGCCGGCAAGTCCACCCTCATCAAGGTCCTCACCGCAGTGCACCGCCCGGACGCCGGCGAGGTACGGCTCGACGGCCGCGCGGTCGCCTTCGCGCGGCCCTCCGACGCCCAGCACGCCGGGGTCACCACGATCTACCAGGAGGTCAACCTCGTCCCGCTGATGAGCGTGGCGCGGAACATCTTCCTGGGCCGCGAGCCCAAGAACCGCCTCGGTCTGATCGACTTCCCGCGGATGCACCGGGAGGCGGCCGCGCTGCTCGCGGGCTTCGGCGTCACCGCCGACGTCCGCCGCCCGCTCGGCAGCCTCGGGGTGGGCACCCAGCAGATGGTGGCGCTGGCCCGCGCGGTGTCGGTGCGGGCCAAGGTCGTCGTGATGGACGAGCCGACCTCGGCGCTGGAGCCGCGCGAGGTCGAAACGCTCTTCCGGGTCATCGGCGACCTCCACGACCGGGGCATCTCCGTCCTGTACGTCAGCCACCGGCTCGAGGAGCTGTACCGGATCTGCGACCGGGTCACGGTGCTCCGCGACGGGCGCCTGGTGCACACCGGCGACCTCGCGGACCTGGACCGGATGCAGCTGGTGGCGATGATGCTGGGCCGCGAGGTCTCCGAGGTGCGCCGGCACGGGCGGACCGGCTTCGGCGAGGACCACCACCCCGACCGCAAGGCGGTGCTCACCGCCTCCGGGCTGAGCCGGCGTCACGTCCTGGACGACATCTCGCTGGAGCTGCACCCCGGCGAGGTGCTGGGCCTGGCGGGGCTGCTGGGCTCGGGGCGCAGCGAGGCCGCCAAGGCGCTGGCCGGGGCGCTGCCGCTGGACTCGGGATCGGTGACGGTCGCCGGGAAGCGGCTGGGCCGCCCCTCCCCCGCCGCCGCGATCCGCGCGGGCATCAGCCTGCTGCCCGAGGACCGCAAGGCGGAGGGCATCGTCCCGGGGCTGTCGGTGCGCGAGAACATCGTGCTGGCCGCCATGCCCCGGCTGTCCCGGGCCGGCGTCGTCTCACGGGCCCGCCAGGACCGCGTGGTCGAGATCTTCATGAAGCGCCTGCGGATCAAGGCCTCGGGACCCGAGCAGAAGGTCGGCGAGCTCTCCGGCGGCAACCAGCAGAAGGTGCTGCTGGCCCGCTGGCTCTGCCTGGAGCCGAAGGTGCTCCTCCTCGACGAGCCGACGCGCGGCATCGACGTGGGCGCCAAGGCCGAGGTGCAGGCGCTGGTGGACGAACTGGCCCAGGAGGGACTGGCGGTGCTGCTCATCTCCTCCGACATCGAGGAACTCGTGGAGGGCGCCGACCGCCTCGTGGTGCTGCGCGGCGGCGCCGTGGCCGGCGAACTGACCGGCGAGCAGGTCGGCGAGGCGGACCTGCTGGAGGTCCTCGCGGCCCACGCGCCCGCCGTCCGGGACGCCGCCGCGGACGGGGAGGTGCGGCACGATGGCTGAGCTCTCCCCGGCCGTGCGGCGGGGCCCGGTCGGGCTCCCCTCCCCCGCCTGGTTCCAGGCGTACGGGGTGTACGCGGCGGTGGCCGTGCTGGTCCTGTTCAACGCCGTCTTCACCGACCACTTCCTGACCGCGGCCAACCTGCGCACCCAGCTCGTCCAGGTGGCCCCGGTGGTCATCGTGGCGCTGGGCATGGCGCTGGTGATCGGCACGGAGGGGGTGGACCTGTCGGTGGGGTCCGTCATGGCCCTCGCCGCGGCCCTGCTGCCGCTGTACCTGGGGTACGGACTGCTGGCCGCGCTGCTCATGGCGCTCGCCGCCGGGGCGGTGGTGGGCGCGGTCAACGGCACCTTGGTCGCGGTGGTGGGTCTGCAGCCCATCGTGGCCACCCTCGCGCTGTTCGTGGGCGGCCGGGGCCTGGCCCTGGTCCTCGCCGACGGGCAGCTCAAGCAGATCGCCAACCCGGCTCTGCTGGGCCTGGGCACCGACGACGTCCTGGGCGTCCCCGTGGTCGTGCTGATCGCCGGGGTGCTCGCCCTGCTGGTCGCCGGGGTCGTGCACCGCACCACCTT
Organism: Streptomyces sp. NPDC001902; assembly: GCF_042891295.1. Lineage (NCBI taxonomy): Bacteria > Bacillati > Actinomycetota > Actinomycetes > Kitasatosporales > Streptomycetaceae > Streptomyces > Streptomyces sp. NPDC001902. The sequence goes on from NZ_JBIATA010000006.1 coordinate 224,434, forward strand.
CGGCCGCCAGTTGGTCGCGATCGGCGGCAACCGCGCGGCCGCCGGGCTGGCCGGGCTGCCGGTGAAGCGGGTGCTGATCGGCGTGTACGTGGTGTGCGGGGTGCTCGCGGCCCTGTCCGGGGTGCTGGCCACCGCCCGTCTGACGGCCAGTGACCCGTCCACGCTGGGCACCTTGATGGAACTGTCCGCGATCACCGCGGTGGTGGTCGGCGGGACCCCGCTCACCGGCGGCTCCGTGCGCGTCCTGGGCACGGTCTGCGGAGCGCTGCTGATGCAGCTGCTGCGGGCCACCCTGGTCAAGCACGACCTCCCCGACTCCACCGCGCAGATGGCCCAGGCCGTCATCATCCTCGTCGCCGTCTACGTCGCCCGGGAGCGTCGATCCCGATGAAGTCACTCATCACGCCCCGCTCCGCCGGGGCGACGCCGGAGCCGCCCGCCGTGGCGGCGGCCCGTGCCGGGGACCGGCGGCGGCTGGCCGTGCTGGTGCAGCGGCAGGGCGTGCTCGCCGTCCTCCTGCTGCTGGTGCTGGTCTCCTCCTTCGTCTTCCCGTCCTTCGGAACCCTCGACAACGCGCAGAACGTCACCGTCCAGGCCTCGTTCCTGGCGATCGTGGCGCTGGGCATGACCCTCGTCGTCATCACCGGCGGCATCGACCTGTCGGTCGGCTCGGTCTTCGCGCTCGGCGGAGTCCTCGCGGCGTGGGCCTCGCAGTACGGGATGCTGCCGGCGCTGCTGCTGCCGCTCGCGGTGTGCGGTCTGCTCGGCACCGTGCACGGTCTGCTCATCGCGCGGGCCGGGATGGCCCCCTTCATCGTCACCCTGGCGGGCCTGCTGGCCGCCCGGGGACTGCTGTTGGCCCTGACCGACGAGGGCGCCGACACCTACCTGGTACCGCACGGTTCGGCCTTCGCCGAACTCGGGCAGGGCACCGTCGCCGGGTTCGGCCACCCGGTCCTGGTCGCGCTGGTGCTCTTCGCCGTCGGTGGGCTGGTGCTCCAGCGGACCTCCTTCGGGCAGTCGCTGTTCGCGGTGGGCGGCAGCCCGGACGCGGCCACGCTGATGGGCCTGCCGGTGGCCAGGACCCGGGTGCTGGTGTACACGATCAGCGCACTGCTCGCGGGGTTCGCGGGCGCCCTGAACGCCGCCCGGCTCTCCTCGGGCGTGACGATCATCGGCGTCGGCATGGAGCTGGACGCCATCGCCGCGGTCGTCATCGGCGGCACCCTGCTGATCGGCGGTGCTGGATCGGTCAGCGGCACCCTGTGGGGCGTCCTGGTCCTGGCGGTGATCCAGAACCTCATCAACCAGATCGGCTCCCTCAATTCCTCGTACCAATCGGTGGTCAGCGGCGGCTTCCTTATCGTGGTGGTCGTGGCCCAGCGGTATCTCGCGCGAGGACCGCGCACCACATGACCGTGCCGGTGCCGGTGGACCGCGCGCGGCCCTCCGGCACCGGCCCAACCCGGAGGGAGCGCCGTGGGCGTCAGCCTCAAGGACGTCGCGCAGCGCGCGGGAGTGTCCATCAAGACCGTCTCGAACGTCGTGAACGGCTACCCGCACGTCACACCCGCGATGCGCGCGCGGGTCCAGCAGGCGATCGACGAACTGGGCTACCGGCCCAACCTCACCGCCCGGCACCTGCGCAAGGGCCGCACCGGCATCATCGCGCTGGCCCTGCCCGAGCTCGGCAACCCGTACTTCGCCGAGCTGGCCGGCGCCGTCATCGACGCCGCCGCACGCCACGACTACACCGTGCTGCTCGACCACACGGCGGGCGAACGGCGCAAGGAGATCCTGGTGACCCAGGGCTTCCGCACCCATGTGATCGACGGGCTGATCCTCTCGCCGATCGAACTGGAGGCGTCGGACCTGCTCGCCCGCGACGACAGTTCACCGCTGGTGCTCCTCGGGGAGCGCGAGTACGACGCCCCGTACGACCACATCGTGATCGACAACGTGGCCGCGGCGCGCAGCGCGGTGCGGCACCTGGCGGGGACGGGACGCCGGCGGATCGCCTTCATCGGCGCCCGCAGCGAGGTCGCCCGGCAGCCCGCGCACCTGAGACTGCGCGGCTGGCGCGAGGAGCTGGCCGCCTGCGGGCTCCCGCACGGCGACGACCTCGTCGCGACCGCCTCCGGGTACGGCCGGGCCGACGGCGCCCAGGCGATGACCGACCTGCTGGACCGCGGCGCGCTGCCGGACGCGGTCTTCGCCTACAACGACCTCCAGGCCATAGGGGCCCTGCGGGTGCTCGTCACCCGGGGGCTGCGCGTGCCGGAGGACGTCGCTCTCGTGGGCTTCGACGACATCGAGGAGGGGCGCTACGGCACGATCACCCTGACCACGATCTCGCCGGACAAGAAGGCCATCGCCCGCCAGGCCGTCGACTGCCTCGTGCAGCGCCTGACCGGCGCGCCGGACGCCCCGCCGCGCCGCGTGCGCCCCGGGTTCGACCTGGTCGTCCGTGAGTCCACCCTGGGCCGCGGTCACTGAACGGCCGTGCGCGCCGCGCGGGCCAGCTCGGCGTCGTACTGTCCGGCGTCGAAGTGCAGTTCCGGCGGGGGCCGCGTGAACGGCCCCCGCCAGGCGGTCCACTCCACGACGGCGCCGCTGCGGCGTACGTGGACCGACAGGTGACCGCAGCAGCCGCCGGTGCACTCGGGTTCCCCCAGCTCGACGCGACCGCCTACGACGGTGGCGGCCAGCGGGCCCGGCGGCAGCGCCCACGCCGCGAACGGACCGCGCCCGCCCGGTCCGAGCAGTTCCGCGACCAGGTCCTCCCCGTCGACCAGCAGCCGCAACCGGGCGACGGCGTACCGGCCGTCCGGCGGCAGCACCTCCAGCCCGAGCCGGTTGAACATCGGGCCATACTACGGCGCCACCCACCGCGGGCACGTCACCGTGCCGGAGGCGCCCCCTGGGGCATACGCCGGCGATACGCCGTGCTGCCTAGGCTCCGGGTATGCACGTACCGACCATGACCAGCCCCTCGTGAAGAGACGCCCAGGGCTCAGCGCCCGGCTGAAGCTCACCCTCAGCTACGCCGGGTTCCTCGCCGTCGCCGGCGCGCTCCTGCTGGCCGTGGTGTGGGGGTTCCTGCTGCGCTACGTGCCCGACAACTCCAAGGGCCTCCTCGGGGTCTCGCCCAACCGCTACCTCCTCGTCCACACCTTCGCCCCCGCCGCGGCCGTCGCGATGGCCTTCCTCCTCGTGTTCGGCCTGCTGGGGGGATGGCTCCTCGCCGGCCGGATGCTCGCACCCCTCACCCAGATCACGGATGCGGCACGGAGGGCCGGGAGCGGGTCGCTGTCCCACCGGATCCGCATGGCGGGACGCCAGGACGAATTCCGCGAACTCTCCGACGCGTTCGACTCGATGCTGGAACAGCTCGAGTCCCACGTCGCCGAGCAGCGGAGGTTCGCCGCGAACGCCTCCCACGAACTGCGCACCCCACTGGCGATCTCGCGGACGCTCCTCGACGTCGCCCGCAAGGACCCCACACGGGACCGGGGCGAGCTCATCGAACGCCTCCACGCCGTCAACACGCGGGCGGTCGACCTCACCGAGGCCCTCCTGCTCCTCAGCCGCAGCGAACGCGGGAGCCTCAGCCGCGAGAGCGTCGACCTCTCCCTCATCGCCGAAGAGGCCGCCGAAACGCTGCTGCCCCTCGCCGAACAGCGCCGGATCACCCTCGACGTCTCCGGTGGGGCCGCCCGGACCAGCGGCTCCGCGGAGCTCCTGCTGCGGTTGGTGACGAACCTTGTCCAGAACGCCATCGTCCACAACCTCCCCGCCGGCGGCACCGTGACGGTCCACACCGAGGCGCACGGCGACTCGAGCGTGCTGCGGGTGAAGAACACCGGCCGTCCGCTCCCCCCGGACCTGGTACCGACCCTCACCGAACCCTTCCAGCGCGGAACGGAACGTGTACGCACCGACGAGCACGCCGGCGTCGGCCTCGGCCTGGCCATCGTGCAGAGCATCGTCCGCGCCCACGACGGGACCCTCGAACTGACCCCCCTCCCCGCCGGCGGTCTCCTCGTCACCATTCGGCTTCCCGGCACGCCGTAGGGCCCGGCGGTCACACCGTCCCGGCGTCCGAGCCCGTGATCGTCCGGCTCGGCGAGGAGACCGCCGGGTGGCTCCGTCCGGAGCTCCCCCTCCTCCTGGCCCTGGCGGTGCGCTGATGCGCCCGGCGGCCGGCGGAGTCGGCGTCGAGGTCCCACGTGATCAGATCCGTCGCCTCCGCCCGCTCCTGGAGCTGGGTGAAGATCCGCTGCCACGTCCCGTCCCGCTGCCAGCGGTGGAACAGGTCGTACACCCGGGCCCACGATCCGTACTGCCCGGGCACGTCCCGCCAGGGGACCCCGGTGCGGACCCGGAACCGTATGCCGTCGATCAGTTGCCGCCGGGTCCATATCGGCGGCCGACCGACCTTCTTGCCCTTCGGCAGCAACGGCTCCAGCACAGCCCACTGCTCGTCCGTCAGATCTCCACGCGCCACGAACCAAGATCATCTCACATCTTTTCTTTACCAACCGTTCGTTCCAGATTGTGTTAGCCTCCGATGACAGGCGGGACCGAGCCCGCGCAAACCCCCTCGACACACGCATGGAGCGCACATGTCCCACCGTCTGGAATCCAAGGTCGTCATCGTCACCGGAGGAACATCGGGGATGGGCGCCGCCTTCGCCCGGCGCGCCGCGTCCGAGGGCGCGACCGTCGTGATCGGCGCGCGCGACAAGGCCCGCGGCGAGGCGACCGTGGCCGGGATCGAGGCCGCGGGCGGCCGCGCGTCCTTCCTGCCGACGGACGTCACCGCCGAGGACGACGTCGCCCGCCTCGTCGACTACGCGGTGACCGAGTTCGGCGGCCTGCACGGGGCGTTCAACAACGCCGGCGGCGGCGACAACCAGCGCACCTTCGGCACCACCGACGCCGCCTTCTGGCACCACATGATCGCCACCAACCTGACCAGCGTCTTCTACAGCCTCAAGCACGAACTCCCGGCGATCGCCGCTTCGGGAGGCGGGTCGATCGTGAACAACGCCTCGACGGCGGCCGTGGTCGGCGACGCGGGCATGCCGGCCTACGTGGCCGCCAAGCACGGCGTGGTGGGCCTGACCCGCTCCGCGGCGCTGGACTCGGCCAAGGCGGGCGTCCGCGTCAACGCGCTGGTCACCGGGCTGATCGACACCCCGCTGTGGCGTGCCGCCGTCCAGGCCTACCCCGGGATCGAGGACCGGTTCCTGGAGCGGATCCCCGCCGGACGGGCGGGCGCGGAGGCGGACGTGGCCGCCTTCGCCGCCTTCCTGCTCAGCGACGAGAGCAGCTTCGTCAACGGCGCCGCGCTCGCGATCGACGGCGGCTTCACCGCGCAGTGAGCGGCCCGCCGGGCTCGGGTCAGCCGAGGGCGTCCAGGGCGGCGTCGACGACGGCCGTCAGCGCCTCCCGGTCGGGGTTGACGGCCCCCATGACCCGCAGGCCGTGCATCGTGACGACGAGGTACCGGGCGAGGTCCCGCGCGTCGCGCTTGCCGGACACCTGGCCGTCCGCCTGCGCCTCGGCGACGACCTGGGCCAGCGCGTCCTCCAACAGCGCGGTCGTCGACTCCACGTGCGTGGCGACCCGCGGATCGTGCGCGACGCGCTCCATGGCCGCGCCGACGATCAGACAGGCCCGCCGGCTGCCGTCGCGCGCGATCTCGTCGACCGCCGCGACCAGGACCTCGCGCAGCAGCTCCCGGCCGGGCGCCCCGGCCCGCAGGGCCTCGACCAGGGGCAGGGCGTACTGCTCCCGGTAGCGGTCCATGGCCGCCAGGTACAGCCCCTCCTTGCTGCCGAAGGCCGCGTACAGCGAACCGCGCCCCACGCCGGTGGCGTCGACCAGGTCCTGCACCGACGTGCCCTCGTAGCCCTTGCTGCGGAAGGCGTTCATCGCGGCCTCCACGGCCCTGTCGGTGTCGAACTCCCTCACGCGTGCCATGAGCCGGAGTGTACGCCTATCAGGAACGAACGGTCCAGTTTCTGCACGGACCGCGCCGACCGCCGGAACGCACGGGCCACCCGAGGTACCCCTGCCGCCCGGGGCGGTGCTCGCCCTGTACACCGACGGTCTCGTCGGGACACCGGGCGCCGACATCGGGGACGGCGTCGCCGCGCTCGCCGGGCGCCTCGCACGCGCCGGGGCCGGGGCCGGGGCCGAACTCGCCGACGCCCTCGTCCAGCACGCCGAGCAGTCCGCCGCCCGCAGTGACGACGTCGCCCTGCTGCTCAGCCAGGCGCGGAGGAACGGCGGTTGACACCGCCCGGGGCATCACCGGCCGGCTCGCTCCGGTGATGCCCCGGGTTCCTCCCGGCGGGAGGAGTGACGGCCTTCAGCCGACGCGCCGGGCCCTGACGCCGCTGGCCTCGAAGTCGTAGACGTACCGGTTGATCCGGAGGCCGTCGACCGCGCCGACCCAGATGTTGTCGCGGCCCTTGCCGACGGCGACGGTGTAGACGGTGGCCTGCGGGAGCGCGTTCTTCAGCGTCGTGAAGTTGCACGGGCTGGACTGGGTGCACAGGGGCGCGAGTTCGTTGCCCGACAGGAACCACTCGCCGCTCACGGTGGTGGCGTCGAGGAACCCGCTCCACTGGTTCACCGGCGCGACGGCGGGCGGGACCCACACCATGGTGGAGTAGGTGTCGCCGGCCGTCAGCCTCGGATTGATCTCGATCCTGATGTTCGGCAGGTTCCGTGTGCCGCCGTAGCCGACGTTCTCCTGGGTCTGGAAGACGTGGAACCCGAGCGCGGTCAGGTCACGGACGCGGCTGCCGTAGAAGTCGACCTCGTTGCCGAAGTCGACCTTCTCGCTGGGGGGACTCAGCGTGGTGGACTCGTTCGCCACCGCGATTCCGAGGCTGCCGTTGCCGTAGGGCGGCCTGGAGGGGGATCCCGTCACACCGTACGAGCCGAACGGGCCCTCCCTGAGGTCGGCGACGGGGGAACCGATCGTGTTGCGGGCGATGACGCCCCAGTGGCCGGAGTCTATGGAGCCTCCGGAGTGTCCGTCCGCGACGGCGGACACCGATCCCGTGAGGGCCGAGGTGACGATCGTGGCGAGCACAACGGCCACGAGCGTCCTTCCCCGGCTCAAGCCAAGACGAGCCTTCACAGCCCATTCCTTCCGGGTAGCCGAAGGGCCCGCTGCGCCGCCCGTGCCGGTGCGCCGCGCGGCGCACGGCAGCGCGGCACGACACGGCGGCCGCCGAGTCGTGACCCTTCGCGTTTCAGCAGAACTTGGTGAGTGGTGGTGGATCGTGCGGGGGATGCGTTCGAGGTCACTGCCTCCCGTACGACAGGAATCGTTCCCGGGGGAGTTGACCTCGACGTCGTGGGCGAGGCGGACGGTCATGCGACGGCCGGAGCCGCCCACGAGTCCCCTGGTCCCAGCCGAACCCGAAATGCACATGACGACCGTTACATGCGGTGACGTGGGCCGCATCCTGGGTGGGCCGTTCGTAGCGGAGCGTGCGCATCTTGGGTTCCGATGCTAGGCGTTTGCCTAATCAGTTTAGGTATGCGCATACTCGCTTACGGAGGAAGGGAGCCACACCGTGCCACGCGTAGGACTCACCGCGGAACGCCTGACCCGGGCGGGGGCGGAACTCGCCGACGAGGTCGGCTTCGCCCAGGTGACCGTCTCGGCGCTCGCCGAGCGGTTCGGCGTCAAGGTCGCGAGCCTGTACTCGCACGTCAGGAACTCGCAGGACCTGAAGACCCGGATCGCCCTGCTCGCCCTGGAGGAACTCGCCGACCGGGCGGCCGAGGCCCTCGCCGGCCGCGCGGGCAAGGACGCCCTGGTCGCCTTCGCGAACGTGTACCGCGCGTACGCCCGGGAGCACCCCGGCCGCTACGCGGCGGCGCAGCTGAGGCTCGACCCGCAGACGGCTGCCGCCAGCGCCGGCGTCCGGCACGCCCAGATGACCCGGGCCATCCTGCGCGGCTACGACCTCCCGGAACCGGACCAGACGCACGCCGTCCGTCTCCTGGGCAGCGTCTTCCACGGCTACGTCAGCCTCGAACTGGCGGGGGGCTTCGACCACACACCCGTCACCGCCGAGGAGTCGTGGTCGTGGGCGCTGGACTCCCTGGACGCCCTGCTGCGGCAGCGGTCGACGTCCTGAGGGCGCGCCCCGGCACCTCCCACCGAACGGACGGGCACCCGGCCCACGGACAGCCCACGGACAGCCACCGGACAGGCAACGCACCATGCACACGCACCGGAACCTGATCACCACCCCCGTCACCGAGGAACTGCTGCGCGGCGCCATCGACGTGGAGCGCACCCGCCACGGGCTGCTCCCGCACCGCCTGCCCGCCGCGGCGCGCCGGCAGATCCCCGACGAGCAACTGGCCGTGGCGGAGGCCCAGCCGTCCGGCGTGCGGCTGGCGTTCCGCACCCGGGCCACCACGGTCGAGCTGGACACGCTGCCCACCAAGCGGGTCTACCGGGGCTTCCCGGCCCCGCCGGACGGCGTGTACGACCTGCTGGCCGACGGCCGTCTCGCCGCCCAGGCCACCGTGGCCGGCGGCAACGTCCGCGAGATCGTCGACATGGTCACCCAGGCCGCCGAGCTGCGGGAGGGGCCGCCCGGCACGGCCCGGTTCGGCGAACTGCCCCCGGGGGACAAGGACGTCGAGATCTGGCTCCCGCACTCGGAGATCACCGAGCTGATCGCCCTGCGCACCGACGCCCCCGTCGAGCCGTCCGCGCCGCGGGGCCGCAAGGTGTGGCTGCACCACGGCAGTTCCATCAGCCACGGCTCCAACGCCGCGCATCCGACCGCCATCTGGCCCGCACTGGCAGCCGCCGCAGGCGGAGTGGAGCTGGTCAACCTGGGGTTCAGCGGCAGCGCGCTGCTCGACCCGTTCACCGCCCGCGCGATGCGCGACACTCCGGCGGACCTGCTCAGCCTCAAGATCGGCATCAACATCGTCAACACCGACGCGATGCGGCTGCGCGCCTTCACCCCGGCGGTGCACGGCTTCCTCGACATCGTCCGTGAGGGCCATCCCACGGCACCGCTGCTGGTCGTCTCCCCCATCCTGTGCCCCGTCCAGGAGGACACCCCGGGCCCGCTCGCCCCGGACTTCGAGGGCGGCAGGCTGCGCTTCAAGGCCACCGGCGACCCGGCGGAACGCGCCGCGGGCCGGCTGACCCTCAACGTCATCCGCGAGGAGCTGGCCCGGATCGTCGCACAGCGGGCGGCCGACGACCCCAACCTCCACCACCTCGACGGGCGCGCGCTCTACGGTGCGGCCGACTACGCCGAACTGCCGCTGCCCGACGAGGTCCACCCCGATCCCGCGGGACACCGGCGCATCGGCGGGAACTTCGCCCGGCTGGTGTTCGCGGGCACCGGCCCCTTCGCCTCGGCGAGTCGCTGACCCGCAGCAACTCAGCTGCGGGTCAGCGGCCCTGTTCATCGGCTCGCCGCATCACGGCATGAGATCCATCGATCTGCTTCACCTCATGCGCGGATCCACCATGGCAGCGCACCTCAGGTCGCCCCCCGCGGAGTTCCGGCAGGCAGTACGGCGTGTCGCGCGGAGGACACCTGCCGCTGCGGTACACGGTGGAGGACATCGACCTCGGCGAGGGCGTGCTGATCCGCCGCGGCGGCCGCGACCCGCGCAGGCACCCTGACGACGCGGACGCCTTCGACGTCCGCCGGCGCGACAAGGACCACGTCGCGTTCGGCCACGGCGTCCACCGTTGCGTCGGCGAACCACTGGGACGTCTGGAGGCGGGGGCCGCCCTCCCCGACCTGTTCGGGCACTTCCCCGGCCTGCGGCCGGCGGTGCCGCTGGAGGACCTGCGACCCCTGCCCGCCTTCGTCTTCAACGGGAGGACGGAGCTTCCGGTCCACCTCTAGAGCGGGCCCGGCGCGGTCCGCGCGGTCCCCGGCGCACGCGGGCCCGTGGCGACGGTTCCCAGCGCAGGCGGACTCCGGTGAGGCGGGCGATGGCCCGCAGGTGCGGGCCGGTGTTGCCGACGTACCAGATCCGCCGGTCCGCGTGCGGCCACGCGTAGGCCGGGACGCCGTCGTCCAGCAGGGTGGTCAGCCGGGGTTGTTCCAGCGAGGCGGCCGAGAACGCGTAGAGCTCGGACAGCCGCGGGGCGATCACCCCGTAGTCCAGCATGCGGGCGAGGGCGTGTTCGTCGAGGACGGTGTCCTCGACCGGTGTGCTGACCGGGTATTCGGGCGGGAAGGACCGGCCCAGGTCGAGGTACATCTGGACGGCCCGGTGCCGGGGGTCCGCCATGAGCGGGCCGAACGCGGCCAGCGGGCCGAGCGCGAGCCGGGGCCGCGTGAGCATCGCGTGCGTGAACAGGACGCGCAGCAGCGCGACGTTCATCATGAACCGCTCCACCTTCAGCTCGGCGGCGGCCAGTTCCTCGTGCTGCAGGTAGCCGGCGACGATGCTGGCGTTGTGCGCGCGGTACCAGCGTCGGGGTTCCGGCGTGCGGATGAAGTCCAGCCAGAACTCGACGCTGCGGGCACCTGGGGTGCCCGCGGCTCCGGCGGACAGCAGCTGGGCCTCGGTCTTGTCGCGCAGCAGCCGTTCGTTGACGGCCCGCCACCAGGGGCTGCCGGGCGGGGAGGCGGTCTCCGGCGCCAGTACGCCGCGGCCCAGCGACCATCGCATGAAGCTGAGTTCGGCGTGGCCGAAGCGGCGGCGGGGTCCGGTGGCGAGCCGGTAGAACTCCCGGGCCAGCGCGTAACGCGCGGCCGGGTCGTCGCGCACCCGCGCGACCCGCTCCCCGGCGCGTGACGCTGCGTCAGCCACGGTTGCCCGTCCGGATCAAGGCCATGCGGCGACCTCACGGGGCCGGAGGGGCTGCTCCGACCAGATGGTCTTGCCGTCCCCCGCGTACCGGGTGCCCCAGCGCTCCGCGAACCGGGCGACGAGGAAGAGGCCGCGGCCGCCCTCGTCGGTGGTCCGGGCGTGGCGCAGGTGGGGCGAGGTGCTGCTGCCGTCGGAGACCTCGCAGATGAGCGCGCGGTCGCGGATGAGCCGCAGCCGGATGGGGCCCGAGGCGTGGCGGACGGCGTTGGTGACGAGTTCGCTGACGACCAGTTCCGTGGTGAAGGCGAGGTCGCCGAGCCCCCAGGCCGTGAGTTGCCGCGTCGCCCGGGCCCGCGCCGGCGCGACCTCGGCCGGGTCAGCGGGGATGTCCCAGGAGGCGACGTGCTCGGCGTCGAGGGCGTGGGTACGGGCCAGGAGCAGGGCCGCGTCGTCCACCGGCCGGCCGCCGGCGAAGGCGGTGGCGGCGTCGCAGAGCCCCTCCAGCGAGGTCCGCGGGCAGGCGAGGCTGTCGAGCAGGCGCCGCAGTCCCCGGCCGGCGTCGAGTGAGCGGTCCTGGATGAGGCCGTCGGTGTAGAGCGCAAGGACGCTGCCCTCCGGGACGTCGATTCCGGTGGCCTCGAAGGGCAGGCCGCCGAGGCCGAGGGGCGGGCCGCTGGGGAGGTCCACGAGGCCGGCGACGCCGTCGGGGGTGACGAGCACGGGTGCGGGGTGGCCGGCGCGGGCGAGGGTGCAGTGGCAGCCGACCGGATCGTAGACGGCGTAGAGGCAGGTCGCGCCGGTCACACCGGAGGTGTCGGCGGCGCCGGCGGATTCGTCGGCGATCCGGCTGACCATGTCGTCGAGGTGGGCGAGTACCTCGTCGGGGGCGAGGTCGATGTTCGCCAGGGTCTGCACGGCGGCCCGGAGGCGGCCCATGGTGGCGGCGGCGTGGATGCCGTGGCCGACGACGTCACCGACGACCAGGGCGACCCGGGCGCCGGAGAGCGGCAGGACGTCGAACCAGTCGCCACCGACCCCGGCCTCCGCGTCGGCGGGCAGGTAGCGGTAGGAGGCCTCCACGGCGTTCTGCTGTGGGAGGGCCAACGGGAGCAGGCTGCGCTGGAGGGCGAGCGCGGCGGCGTGCTCGTGGGTGTAGCGGCGGGCGTTGTCGATGCAGACCGCGGCGTGTGCGGTGAGTTCCTCCGCGAGGACCAGGTCGTCGGGCCCGAAGGGGCCGCCGTCCCGGGAGCGCCCGAAGGTGGCCGCTCCCAGGGTGGTGCCGCGCGAGCGGATGGGCACGATCATCAGGGAGTGGACGCCGAGGGCGCGGTGGTGGGCGCTGCGCACGGGGTCGCCGGCGGTCCAGCGGGGGTCGGCCGGGTCCAGTTCGGCGACGCGCACCGAGGTGCCGTCCACGAGTGCGCGGGCCGTGGGCGACCGCCGGGGGTAGTCGCACCGGCCGCCGTGCGGGGTGGGCGGCGGGACGTCGTCAGGTGCGGAACGGTGCCCGGCGCAGCGCAGTTGGGCCACGGTGGCGGCGTCGGGCGGGCCGGGCGGCGGCTCGTCACCGCGGAGCACCGGGTCGAGGAGGTCGACGGTGACGTGGTCGGCGAGGCCGGGGACGGCGGCGTCCGCCAGTTCCTGTGCGGTGCGCGGGACGTCGAGCGCGCCGCCCATGCGCTTGCGGGCCTCGTTGAGCAGCTTCAGCTTCTGCCGGACGCGGTAGTGGTCGGTGGTGGACAGGACGATGTAGCAGGCGCCGAGCGGCTGCCCGTACTCGCTCTCCAGGCGGAAGCACGACGTGGAGTAGGTGACCCGGTCCGGGTCGGACAGGACGTGGCCGAAGTACTCGCGGCCGGTGGAGGGGAGCCCGGTCTCCATCACCTGGCGGATCTCCGCCTCGGTGTCCGCCACGTCCAGGCCCGGCAGGACGTCCCCCAGGCACCGGCCGAGGAAGCGCTCGCGCGGAATGCCGCACAGGTGCTCCATGGCGTCGTTCACCCAGGCGAGCCGCAAGTCCGTGTCGATCATGGCCATGCCCACCGGTGCGGTGAGGGTGATGCCCTCCAGCAGGGAGCGGCTGGCGCTCGTCCACCAGCTCCGCGTCAGGTCGGCCGCGAGGATCAGCCGCAGCGAGCGGTCGCCCGAGTCCTGGACGGGCAGGATCTTGACCTCCAGGTCGAGGCGGCGGCCGTCCCCGTGGCGTACGGCCTGCCGGCCCTCCCAGCCCCGCGCCGAGCCGAGCCGGGTCACCAGGTCCGGCGTTCCGGCCCGGTACGCCGCGGTCCCCACCGGCGGGAGGACGTCCGCGAGCGGCCTGCCGATCGCCTCGGGGGCCGGGCGGCCGAGCAGTCGCACGGCCCCCTCGCTCCATCCGCGCACCACCCCCGCGCCGTCGACCACGACCACCGCGGTGCCGGGGCGCGACAGCGGGTCCGCCGCGGCGGAGGGGATTGTTGTGGGAGCACCCATGCCGGCCATCCCGTACGGCTGCGGTCCCGGCGCACGGACGCCTGATCGGACGGGGCGGGCCGGGCTGTTTCCACCATACCCGCGACCGGTGCACCCGGCCCGGCCCGTGACCTGCGACGACAGGCCCGGGCGGGCCGCGCCGCGGTCAGACGTCCGCCGGGGACCCGGGCCCGCGGGCCGGACCGGAGACCGCGGCGGTCACGGCGGTCGCGGTCAGCCGGCGGTTGGCGGCGGCCGGCTCCTGCGCGGGCGGGGCCGCCGCCGGCACCACGACGGGGGGCCTGCGGACGACGGCTCCCGAAACGACCGCCAGCAGCGCGAGCACGACCACCCCGGCGCCGTACACCGTCGCCGTGGAGTGCAGACCGAAGGACGGCACGGCGAGCCCGGCCAGTACGGCGGGAACGCTCAGGGCCAGGTAGCTCACGACGTAGACCGAGGCGAACAGTTCCGCCCGCTCGGTGGGCCGGGCCAGTGCCGCCAGGGAGCGGAAGGCACCCAGGAAGGCGGCGCCGAAACCGAACCCGGCGAGGCCGGTCCCGAGGAAGAACAGCGCCGTCGAGGGCCCGGCGAGGGCGAGCAGCGTGAGTCCGGTGCCCACGGCGAGAACCGCCGAGCCGCCGGTCATCATCCGCCGCGGCGTCACGTCGCGCACCACCAGCGAGGCGACGGCCGCCACGCCGAAGAGGGTGGTCACCACCAGGCCGCCGACCAGGTGGCTGCCGATGTGCAGCACCCCGGCGGTCAGGGAGGGGCCGAGCGCGAGGTAGAGACCGCCCATCGCCCAGGTGGCGACGAGGCAGGGCGTCGCCGCCAGGAAGGTCCGGCGGGCCTGGACCGGCACGGCCGCCCGGGGCCGCAGCGAGGCCCAGGCCCCCGGGCGCGGCGAGACGGGGTCGGGCAGGAACAGCACCAGCGCCGCCAGCACCACGAACACGGCGGTCAGCACGACGAAGACCAGCCGCGTGGGGGCCGGGGCGTACTGCACCAGCAGACCCGCACCCAGCGCCCCGGCGGCCAGTCCGGTGGCCGGCGCCACGGTGTTCAGCAGGGAGCCGAGGGGCGAGGTGGGCGAGGGCTGCAGGTCGATCAGCCCCGCGCTGATGGCGCCGGCTGCCGCGCCCGTCGCCACGCCCTGCAGGATGCGGGCCAGGAACAGCGGTCCGACGCCGTCCGCGGTGAGGAACACGACCATGGCCGCCGCCTCGACGACCAGCGCCGCCAGGAGCACCGGCCGCCGGCCGACGTGGTCGGACAGCCCTCCGACGGTGAGCAGCGCCACCAGCAGCGCCAGCACGTAGACCGCGAAGACCGTGGTGAGCACGATCGGCGAGAAGCCCCATTGGTGCTGGTAGACCACGTAGAGCGGGGAGGGCGCACTGGAGGCGGCCAGGAAGGCGAGCAGGGTGGCGGCCAGCAGCCAGAAGCCGACCGGACGCGGCATCCGCCTCGCGGTGCGCTGGGTGTGCATATCGGTACTCCCGAACGGTTCCAAAAATATCGAACCATTCGAGGGTAAGCACACACGCGCCGATTGTTCAACTATTATCGAACCATGACTGGAGCCCCCCGGGAGCTGCCGCACCCCGACGCCGCGGACCTGGTGCTGACCGACGTGCTCTTCGCCCTGAGCGACCCCTCACGGCTGGAGCTGGTGCGCCGGCTGGCCGACCGCCCCCTGGAGGGGTCGGCCTGCCAGCCCGTCAACGGGGAGATCCCCAAGTCCACGCTCTCCCACCACCTCAAGACGCTCCGCGAGGCCGGCGTCGTCCGCAACGACCCGCACGGCCGGCAGCGCCTGGTCAGCCTGCGCCGCGAGGACCTGGAGCGCCGCTTCCCCGGGTTGATCACCGCCGTCCTCGACGAGCCGGGCACCGCACCGCCCGGGCCGGTCGGGTTCTGACCGGGCGGCTCAGCCGGCCACCGGGGCCGTGCGCGACGCGGGCCGTGCGTCCCGGTAGAAGATGTCGATGTCGACCTCCTCGCCGCCGACGGTGACGGTGTCCCACGGACCGCTGTCCCGCAGGGTGCGCAGCGTCTCGCTCCCGAGGGTCTCCAGGTGCTCCCGCAGGGTGGCGTCGTCCGGCATCCCGGCGATGCGCGGGGCGAGCCGTTCCCGGATCGCGCGGAGCTGCTCCATGAGGGCGTCCAGGTCGGCCTCGCGGTCCGGCTTCCCGGCGGCGGACTCCTCGATGCTCCGCGCGATCTTGTCCTTGATCGCCTGGCCCACCCCGTTCTCGTCCGTGGTGATCATCGCGTTCCAGGCGCGGCTCTTGTGCCGGTACTGGAGCATCGACATCGCCGCCTCGTGCCGTACGAAGTCCGCGTCGCGCAACGGCCTGCCGCGCCAGGTGCCGCTGAGCGTACGGGCGAGCGAGACCGCCGAGGCCAGGCCGCTGTTCAGGCCGCGCCCGGGCCAGAAGTGGATGGCGTTGGCCGCGTCCCCGAGCAGGAACCCGTACGTCCCCGGGGTGGCCGCGGTCGCCGGGTGGAGGCGGGCCGTGAAACGCGGCCGCTGCACCATGTCCAGGCGGAAGGCGGTCATCGCGGTCAGGTCCTGCTCGTCGACGTCGAAGAGCGTCAGGCCCTCCTTGACGCGCTGCCAGAGCGCCGAACCCTTGATGAGGGCGGGCAGGAAAAACGTGCTGTGGGTGGAGCAGTGGAAGTCCCCGTGCCCGTCGCGGCTCATCACGCAGGGGCGGGAGGCGATGCACTGCTCGAAGACCTGCCGCACGGGGTCGATCCCGACGACCTCCTGCGCCTCGGCGTCGGTCAGGCGCATGTTCAGGAAGCCCTCGCCGCGCAGGGAGTTGAGGAGGAACCGATTCTGCGCGACGGTCAGCAGGACCGTCATGGGGTCGGAGAGCCCCGACTTCACGCGCAGGCCCAGCACCACGTCCTGGAGGTGCTCGCCGTCCAGCGAGTAGATGGACGTGTCGGCGGTCCCGAACCTGGCGGCGAAGTGCTCGCGCGTGCGGGACCGGCCGCCCTCGCAGATCGCCAGGACGTGGTCCTGGCTCGTCTCCTGCCGCTCGGCCGCGTCGAACCGGGCGGGCACCAGGCGGATGCGGTCGCGCTTGGCGTTGGCGAGGTCCAGCAGCGTGTCCTCGACGTAGGCGATGCGTATGTTGCGCGGGTTGAAACCGCGGATCGAGTCGGGCCCAGCGGGCCACATCTCGGTGTACGTGCCCTCCGTGAACAGCCGGGCCTGCACCTCCTCGGGCAGGTTCAGGTACTGCCGGCTCTGCACCGTCACGACCTGCTGCCGGCGGACGTTGCCCTGCCCCTCGTCCTTCCAGACGACGCGGTCCCCGTCCTGCGCCCAGCGGGCGTCGTAGACGGTGACGCGGACCCGCCGGCCCATCAGGTTCTCCAGCAGGAGGGCGAACGCCAGCCCCACTGGGCCGCCGCCCGCCACCGTCACCTTCAGCACCGGCCCGGGTTCCTCCGGTTCCGCCGGCGGCATCAGCGCCTCCAGCAGGGAGAGGTCCAGGATGGTCTCCATCGCGTCGGCGGCCTCGAAGCCGAAGGTCTCGTCGCCGATGGAGATCTCGTCGCCCGGCTGCAGCACGTGCGACGTCACGCGCTCCCCGTTGACCCGCGTCCCGTTGCTGCTCGCCCGGTCGTAGAGCACGAACCCGTGGCCCTCACGGCGCACCTCCGCGTGCAGACGGGAGACGCTGACGCTGGCGATCACCACCGTGTTCCCGGCCTTGCGCCCGAACGTCAGGGGCTTGTCGCCGATCCCGAACCTCTCCCCTGCCAACGAGCCTCGACGCCCGACTATCTCAGGAGGCATTGGTCCCTCATCTCCACGTGTCAACGAACCCCGGGGAACGCACGCACAGTTGCTGGCTGCCCAACCCGCCCACCGTGGGAAACACCCCCGGCGCAAGACGGCGCGGAACCACCCCCCGCGCGGCCGTCACCTACGACCGCCGGGCCCGGCCGCCTCCGTCATCCGTCGGATTGACGGGCCCCGGGAACCCCCCGCCGGGACAGGTGGAGCCTGCGGCCCGGGCGGTCGACCTCGATGACGACGACGGTGATCCCGTCGCCCGTCCTGACGACCTCCTCCGGCGCCTCCACGGCCGTGTCCGCGAGCTCCCGGAGGTGCACCAGCCCCACGACCCCGTCGGCGACCTCGACGAAGGCACCGAACGGGACCAGCTTGGTGACCCGTCCGCGCAGCGTCCGGCCCACCTCCGTGCGGTCCGCGAACTCCCCGAAGGGGTCCGGCAGGGTGGCCCGCAGGGAGAGCCGGGCCTCCCCGTTCGTCGTGTCGAACTGGAGGAACTCACACGTGACGCGCTCTCCGACCCGGACGACCTCCGAAGGGTCCTCGAAGTGGCGCCAGGAGAGTTCGGGAAAGGTGATGAACCCCACGCCGGGGAAGACCGGGTGGCCCGGGCCCTCGTCCAGCGCCACGAACACCCCGAACCGCTCGATCGACGCGATCGTGCCGGTCATGCGCTCGCCCGGGTGCAACGACACCAGGAACGCCCACAGTTCGGCGTGCTCGGTGGCTGCCGTCGACAGGAAGACCCTTGCCCCGTCCACGTCGACGGACAGCACCCGGGCGGTGATCCGCTGCCCGGGCTCGACGTTCGGACGCCGGATCCAGGACGCGTCCAGCGACCCCACCGTCCCCAGCGGACGCCCGGGGAAACCGTCCAGCGTCACCGTCACACCATGGCCGGTGACCTCCGCCGCCGTCCCGCCGCGGACGTCGCCCACGCGGATCCCGGCCAGGAACTCCCGGCAGGCCTGATCGTCGGACGGTTCGCTCACGCGGACAGTCTCACCCGGGGGCGGGGCAGTTGGCGAGCCGGTCCGCACGTTCGCCGCGGCCGCCTCCGCCGTCGCCGTCCACGATGGAGGCCAGGGCCTCGGAGAAGGTCGTGCCCAGGTGCCACAGGACGTTCGGCCCCACGGCGATGACGTGGCCGCCGGCCGCGAGGCAGCAGCGGAACCGGGACGACCACATCTCCCAGCGGGGTGTGGTCCTCCCCGCGATGCCGCCTCGGCGTGGACGCCTCCTCGGCGGTGTCGACGGTGTCCGCGTGCAGGGGGGAACCGGGGCGACGAACCGGGGAGCTCCGATCGTCAGCCCGCCGGACTCGGCCCGGACGGCGACCGCCGCGTCGTCGGGTTCGAACCCGGCGGCGGTCAGTTGGCGCCGCCAGTGCTCCGTGGCGACCACGCGTCCGTGCCGACCGCGACCGCGTTCGCGGCGACGATCACGAACGTGGCGAGCCAGGCGGCCGGGTCGAGGTGCTGGTCGAGGACGACCAGGCCGACGAGCGCGGCGAAGACCGGGTTCACGCTCATGAAGACGCCGAAGAAGTGCGCCGGGACCCGGCGGAGCGCCAGCAGGTCGGACAGGAACGGTACGGCGGAGGAGAGGATCCCGGCGGTCACGGCGCAGGCCAGGGCGCTGAGGGTGGGCGGATGCCAGCACAGGGCCAGCGCGCCGGCGGGGACGTAGGCGGCGCCGGAGACGGCAGCGGCGGCGGCCGGGCCCTGCAGTCCGGGCAGCCGTCCGCCGACGACGCGGTTGAGCACGATGTAGCAGGCCCAGCAGGCCGCGGCGAGCAGGGCGAGGCCGATGCCCGGGTAGTCGGTGGAGGGCTGGGGGCGGGTCAGGACGACCACCGCGGCCGCGACGGCCAGCGCGCACAGCACATGGGTGCGGCGGCGTGAGCCGATCAGGGCCACGGCCAGCGGCCCGAGGAACTCCAGGGTGACGGCGAGCCCCAGGCCGATGCGGTCGACGGCGGTGTACAGGGAGAGGTTCATCGCCGCGAACACCACCGCCAGGGCCAGGACCGGGCGCCACTGCGCGGCGGTGAAGGCGCCCACCCGGGGCCGGCCCGCCCCGCACAGCGCCGCCGCGGCCACCCACTGGCGGACCGCCACCACGCCCAGCGGCCCGATCACGGGGAACGCCAGGGCGGCGACGGACGCGCCGACCTGGTTGGACAGGCCGCTGCCCAGCATCAGCGCCACCCCGCCGAGGCGTCCCGCGGCCCCGGCCCCGGCCTGGGCCTGGGCGGCAGGCGCGAGGTCGCCGGAGGTCTTCATCGTCATGCGGGCCACTGTCCCGCCGCGGGTGGCCATGCGCGAAATGCATACGACGCACCATCGATACGCTGGACGCATGGACGAGCATCGTGGAGGAGCCGCCGGACTCGAGCTGCGGCACCTGCGCTGCCTGGTCGCCATCCTCGACGCGGGCAGCTTCACCGACGCCGCCATCGACCTGGGCATCTCCCAGGCGGCGGTCTCCCGCAACCTGCTGGCGCTGGAGCGCGTCCTCGGGGTGCGACTGCTGCACCGCACCAGCCGTACGGTCGCCCCGACCACCGCGGGCGTGCAGGTCCTGGCCCGGGCCCGGGTCCTGCTGGGCGGTGCCGACGAGCTCGTCAGGGAGGCCGCGACCGGTCACACCCGCCTGCACATCGGCCACGCCTGGTCCGCCTTCGGCCACCGCACCACCGAGTTCCAGCGCGTCTGGCGGGACCGCCACCCCGGCGTGGAGCTCCAGCTCATCCGCCACAACACCCCCACCGCCGGTCTTGCCGAGGGCCTCTGCGACCTCGCGGTCGTCCGCGCCCCCATCGATCTGGACCGCTGGTCCCACGCGCTCATCGGTCACGAACCGCGGTACGTCGCCCTCGCCGCGGACGACCCCTGGGCGCGACGGCGCAGCGTCCGGCTCGCCGAGATCGCCGCCCGCACGCTGGTCGTCGACCGGCGGACGGGCACGACCAGCCCCGACCTGTGGCCCGAGGGCGACCGGCCGGCCGTCGAGCACACCCACGACATCGACGACTGGCTCGCCGCGATCGCCACCGGCCGTCGCGTCGGCGTCACCCCGCGGTCCACCTCCGCCCAGTACCGCCGCGACGGCATCGTGTACCGCCCGCTGCGGGACGCCGCCCCGGTGCCCGTGCGCCTCGTCTGGCGCCGCCACGACCCGCACCCGGCCACCCACGCCGCCGTCGCGCTGGCCATGGAGCTGTACCGGGCCGACGACCGCCGGACCTAGCCGGGCCGCGGGCCCCACAACCTGTGGCCAGGGGTCGTGCCGCGTCATCCGTTCGGAGCATCGGGGCGTCGGGGCCGCGGCCCTCGTCGCGACCACGCGGTGGCGGCGTGACCAGGAGTGGGACGGGCGGCGGCGGTTCACTCGATTTGCGTACGACACGGCCGGGAGGACGATAACGGACGGAGCCCGTTTCATCCGGTCCGGTCGGCGGACCAGCGTCCACCGACCGTTGTTCGCGCCACCGCCGGCGCGACGGCCGCACGGAAGGGAGCAGCCGTGTTGATATCCGCCGTGCTCGTCCCGCTGATCATGCTCGCCGCCGTCCTGGCGCCCAACTGGTACCAGGCGTGGAAGACGTACTGCGAATCGGTCAGGCTGCCCGTGTCCCCTCCGGAAGCTTCCGAAGCGGTGGACGACCGCCGGAGCCGGTGGTCCGCGGAACTCGCCCGGCTGCGGAGCCGCTGGACACAGGACTGAGGGGCCGCGTCCCGCCTCGGTCCTGGTGCGCCGATGCGGTCCCGCCCCGGGCTGAACCCGGGGCGGGACCGCGTCAGGCGGCAGGGGCGGGCGTGGTCACGCGCGGGGCGTCATGAACTCCGCCGGTGCCAGGGCGCGTTCGACGATGCGGGTGTCGCCGATCCAGCCGTAGAAGCCCTGCCCGAACTGCTCCGCGAACTGCGTCCCCCCGATGACGAAGGGCTTGCCCAGCGTCTCGATGCCGGTGGCCGGCTGGGACGGGTTGCGGGCGATCTTCGAGCCGTCGACGTACATCACCGTGCGACGGCCGTCGTTGACGACCGCGATGTGGGTCCAGCGGCCGACGGGCAGGGCGTGGCTCCACGAGGTCGGGTCGGCGTCCTGGACGTCCGGGTAGAGGACGAACTGCAGGAACCGCTCGGGCGTGACGTTGAGGCTGCACGTGGGCTCGTCGGTCGACCAGCCCGTGGTCTTCCCGGCGTCGCCGTTGCGGCCCTCCCAGCTGAGGATGCCCATCCAGGCGTGGTCGCCCTCGAAGGGCTCGGGCAGCCTGATGAAGGTCTCGATGGTGAAGCCCTTGCGGAACTTCATGCTGTTGAGCGGCGCCGTGGCCTTCGTGGTGAGGACCGCGCCCCGGTCGGGGCCCTTGCCGCCGTCGAACCGCAGGCTGGCGTGGGCCGGCTGGCCGGTGTGGTGCTCCGCCGACCAGGTGAGGACCTCGGCGGAGCTGTCGTGCAGGAGCCGCACCGCCAGGTCGTTGCCGTTGCCGCTCAGGTCGCGCGCCACGGTGCCCGCGGCGACGGTGGAACCGGGGCGGCCCGCGCCGGCCAGCCCCTCGGCGTCGAAACGCCAGTACGCCACCGTGCCCTTGGGCATCACGCGGTGCGCGGGACGGGGCTTCGGCGGGGTCACCTGGTCGAAGCCGCGGAAGCGCTCGGCGAAGTCGATCGTGAGGCTGAACCGGTCCACGTCGCCGGTCAGTTCGACGGTCTCCGCCTCCAGCGGCGTCCGCTTGGCGGGGTCGCGGGCGAGGAACCAGGGGGAGAAGGTCTCCACGTCGATGACGTTGCGCACCGTGTCGAAGGCGTAGAGCCGGACCATGCCGGCGCCGCCGTAGTAGCGGTCCTGGTAGTTGGTGATGTGGACGTGCACGTCGTGCCCGGCGTCGTTGGTGAGCACGGTCCGGCCGGGCGGCCAGTAGTGGCCGCCCAGCGCGAGGAAGATCTGGTCGTTGCCGCGGATGATGCGGTCCCACAGGCGCTGCCCGTTGTCGGACAGGTGCGCCTCGCCGTCGTCCTCGGCCCAGGCGATGTCGTGCGTGGTCAGGACGGCGGGCAGGGTCGGGTGGGCGTCGAGGACGCCCTGCGCCCACGCCAGACCCTTGTCCGAGGCGCGCCAGTCCAGGGCGAGCACGAGCCACTCGCGGCCGGCCGCGCGCAGCACGTGGTAGCTGTTGTAGCCGTCGGGCGAGGAGCCGCCGAACGTCGGCATGGCGGTGAACCGCTCCGGCCCGAAGGCCCGCAGGTACGCGGTGTCGCCGCGCTGGTCGTCCGTGCCGCCGTTGATGTCGTGGTTGCCCGCGAGGACGCTGTAGGGGACCTTGCCGTGGATGGTGCGGAAGGTGTCGGCGGCGAGCTCCATCTCCTGCTCGGTGCCGTGCTCGGTGACGTCGCCGAGGTGGGTCATGAACCCGATGTTGGCCTCCTCGCGCTCCGCCACCAGGTAGCGGAAGGTCGCCTTCAGCGGCTCGGGGTCGGCGCTGTCGGCGTCGAAGAGGTACTGCGTGTCGGGCAGCACCGCCAGGGCGAAGCGGGGGCTCTCCTCGTCGAAGCCGCGGCCCCGGGAGCCGGCCGTGCCGGGGTCCTGGTGCCGGGGCGCGGCCTGCGCCGTGCCGGTGCCGAGGACCGACGCCGCGGCGCCCACCGCGGGCACCGCGACCGCCGCCTGCAGCAGCGATCGGCGTCCCGGGCTGGGATGGCGGGGATTGCTCATGTACGTCTCCGTGCTGGGGGGAACTGCTGTCAGCACGGATCGTGCGCGGCCCGGGCGAGGACCCGGCAAAGCGATCTTGAACATCCGGCGCCCTGGACGGGTCCGGACCACCAACTCGTCCTGGGATGCGACCCCGCTCCGGCCGTTCACGGCCGGTGGGCGGCTCGGCCTCTCAGAGGCGGACGACGACCACGGCCGTGTCGTCGGTGCCGGCGCTCAGGGCGATCAGGGTGTCCGCCAGGTCCTCGGGGCCCTGCCGGCGGTGTTCGGCGAGCCGGTCGGCGAGGCGCCGCAGGCCGAGGTCGATGTCCTCCCCGCGGCGTTCGATCAGGCCGTCGGTGTACAGGACGAGGGTGGAGCCGTCCAGGTAGGTGGTGCTGGCCTGGGGGCGGGGGGTGTGGTCGGAGGCGGCACCCAGCGGTGGGTCGGTCGCCCGGTCCAGGAAGCGCACGGTGCCGTCGGGGCCGGCCAGGGCCGGCGGCGGGTGGCCGGCACTGCTGTACGTGATGCGGTGGCCGGACCGGGCGACGACGGTCTGCACCGCGGTGGTCGACAGGGCCCCGTCGACGGAGCGGGCGTACAGGTCGAGCCCGTCGAGCGCCTTCGCTGGGCCGTCCACGACGCGGATCGCGGCACTGAGGGCGCTGCGCAGCTGACCCATGACCCCGGCGGCGGCCAGACCGTGACCGACGACGTCCCCGACCGCCACGGCGTCGTCACCGGAGGGCAGTTCGGTCACGTCGTACCAGTCACCGCAGACGCCCAGGGCGTGGACCGCGGGCCGGTAGCGGACCGCTGCCCGGTGGTGGGCCAGTGCTTGCGGGGCGGGCAGCATCGCCTCCTGCAGGGCGAGGGCGACCTCGCGTTCACGTGCGTGGGACTGGCGCAGCCGCTCGTTGACCTGCCGCAACTCGCGGGAGCGGGCGTACAGGTCGGCCTCCATCTGCAGCCGGCGGTCGTCGACGGCGGGACCGCCGGAGCGCACGAGGTCGGTGAGCTCGGCGAGCCGGTGCACGAGCAGGACAACGCGTCCTGCGGCGTCCAGGACGGGGGCGTTGATGGGGCTCCAGTAACGCTCGGCGAACTCCCCCGGCCGGTCCGGGTCCTCGACGTCGTAGCGCAGGGGGCCGGCGGCGTCCGGGCGACCGGTCTCCACCACCCGGCGCAACGACGCCTCCATGTCCCCGCGTCCGGCACCGTGCGGGTCGTCGGGGTTGTCGGGGTAGGCGTCGAAGACGTGGCGGCCGACGAGCTGGTCCCGGCTACGGTCGAACAGCCGCCGGTAGGACGCGTTCGCGTCCACGATGACCAGCGCGAGGTCCAGCACCAGCATCGCGCTGGGTGACGCCTCGAAGACGGCCTGGTAGTCGATCCCCGGTCCTCTCACCGCGCTTCCCGCACCCGTTCCCGACCGGCCGGGCATCCCCGGTCCCTGTTCCCCCCAGTATGCGCTCCGGCCGGCGGGTCACGGCTCGTCGAGGAAGTCGGCCACGACGCGGTTGAACAGGGCCGGGTTCTCCCGGAACATCAGGTGGCTGCCGCCCTCGGCGGCGGAGAGGACGCGTGCCCGCGCACCGGGGATCAGGGAGGCGACCCATGCGGCCGTGCCGGGCGGGAAGATGCTCAGCTCGCCGCCGATGACGAGGGTGGGGACGTCGATCCGCGGCAGGACGTCCCTCCAGTCCCCCCCGTAGTGGTCCAGGTGCAGCGCGGCGGCGTGCCGCGGCGGGAGGAGCCGGTTCTGCTCCACGAGCCACTCCACGTCCGCGTCCGGGAGGGACGGGCCGTGCAGCATGCCGACGATGGCGCGTGACGTGGCGGCGGCGCTGTCGGGCGTGCCGCGCAACCCAGCGACGATGCCCTGGGACATCTCCGGGGTGAACCCGCCGACGGCGGCGCCTCGTCCCCGGCGCCGGCGAGCGCCGAGGAGATCACGGGCGGCTGGTCGACATGACGAGGCGGGCGATCCGCTCGCCGCCGAAGAGGTCCCAGTAGGACCACACGACCGGGCAGCCCATGGAGGGGGCGAGCAGGGTGACGTCCCGCAGGGCCAGGGCCTCCAGGAGGTTGTCCAGGTCCATCGCCAGCCGGGCGATCCGGTGGCCGTGGGCGGGTCTGGCGGACCGGCCGTGCCCGCGGTGGTCCGGCGCGATCACGCGGCGGCGGTCGCTCAGCCCGTCGATCTGCGGGCCGAACTCGGCGGCGCTCTGCGCGAAACCCGGGACGAGGACGAGCGGCTCCCCGGCGCCCGCCTCCGTGTAGCGCAGGCGCACTCCGTCGTTGGTGACCACCTCGCCCGCACGGCGTTCCGCGGGCGGGGGGCCGGTCGTCGCGTCGTCCATGGCACCTCGTGCGCCGCGTGGGCGGCGCCTTCCCATGCTGGCGACGGGCACCCGAGGAGGTATGAAGGGAACCATGACCTTGCCATTCAGTGTGCTGACGCATCTGGAGTGCGCGCGGTGCGGCCGCCGCCACGACGCCGACCGGGTGCAGAACCTGTGCGCGTGCGGATCTCCGCTCCTCGCCCGCTACGACCTGGACCGGGTCCGGGACTCCCTCACGCCCCCGGACCTCGCGGGCCGCCCGCAGAACCTGTGGCGCTACCACGAACTGCTGCCCGTACGCGATCCGGCACACGTCGTCACCCTCGGCGAGGGCATGACGCCCCTGGTGCCGCTGCCGCGGTACGGCGCGGCGATCGGCGTGCCGGGACTGGTGATGAAGGACGAGGGGCTGATACCCACCGGCAGCTTCAAGGCGCGGGGCGCGGCCGTCGGCGTGGCCAGGGCCCTCGAACTGGGCGCACGCGGGATCGCCATGCCCACCAACGGCAACGCGGGGGCCGCGTGGGCGACCTATGCCGCACGGGCGGGCCTGGACGCGCTCGTCGCGATGCCGGCGGACGCGCCGTCGATCACCCGGGCCGAATGCGCTGCCGCCGGGGCCGACCTGTACCTGGTGAACGGCCTGATCGGCGACGCGGGCCGGCTGGTGGCGGAGAAGATCGCCGCCGATCCCGGTGTCTGGATGGACGCGGCGACCCTGAAGGAGCCGTACCGCATCGAGGGCAAGAAGACCATGGGTCTGGAGATCGCCGAGCAGCTCGGCTGGCGCGCGCCGGACGTCATCGTCTACCCCACCGGCGGCGGCGTCGGCCTCATCGGCATCCACAAGGCCCTGGGCGAACTGCGGGCCCTGGGGTGGCTGCAGGGGCCGATGCCGCGGCTGGTGAGCGTGCAGGCCTCCGGCTGCGCCCCCATCGTGCGCGCCTTCGAGAAGGGCGAGCGCACCAGTGAGCCGTGGCAGGACGCGCGCACGGTCGCGTTCGGCATCACCGTGCCCAAGGCGCTGGGCGACTTCCTCGTCCTGGACGCGCTGTACGAGACCGACGGCCGGGCCGTCGCGGTCGACGACGAGGAGCTGCTCGCCGACCGCGACAGGTGCGCCGCCGCCGACGGTGCCCTGCTGTGCCCGGAGGGCGCGGCGACGCTGTCGGCGGTGCGGGTCCTTCGCGAGCAGGGCTGGCTGTCCGGCGACGAGGAGGTGGTGGTGCTGAACACCGGGGCGGCGGCCAAGTACCCGGAGACCTTCCGGGTCGACCCGCCGGTCCTGGAGCTCACCGACCGCATCCCGTAGGCCCGCGCCGCCGCCGGGCGCCCCCGCCCGGCGGCGTCCGGCGCGCGGGCGGTCTCTGTCGTGCGGGGGGACGGTCCGACGCACGCAGGAGCCGGCCGGTGGGCGCGCAGCCGAGGAGGGTCAGCCTCTCCCGGAACGCGGCCCGGTCCGCGAACAGTCCTTCGGCGTCGACGCACCGCGCCCACACCGTCCGCTCCGCGTCCCCCTCCTCGTCGACGAGCGCGAACCGCAGGGGCAGCTCTCGCCCCTGGACGACCTCGCGCACCGACCCGTGCCCGTCCACGAGCCACACCCCTCCCCCGGCCCCGACGGCCGGCGACGATCACAGGGGTCGGGGCTCCTCGTACGGGATGCGGTTCAGGTGCCGGATCTCGCCGAGCGTGCCCCATTCGTCGGCGCCGAGTTTGGTGAGCGGCCGCAGCAACGGGGCGCTCGGGCGGCCGTCCGCCAGGACCTCCTGGTCCGCGACGGCGTGCACCACCCGCCCGAAGACCAGCGTCGAATTGCCCATCCGCACGGTGGTGTGCGAGCGGCACTCCAGGGCGACCGGCGAGGCCGCCACCCTGGGCGGACGCACCCTCAGGCTCGGTTCGCGCTCGATGCCCGCGTGGTCGAACTCGCTGACGTGCCGCGGGAAGTCGGTGGCCGTGACGTTGACCAGCGGCATCAGGACCTCGGAGGCGAAGTTCACCACGAACTCCCCGGTGTCCTCGACGTTGCGCAGCGAGTCCTTGCGGCCGATCGAGGTGAACTGCACGATCGGCGGATCCGTGCTCGCGATGCTGAAGAAGGAGTGCGGCGCGAGGTTCTCGTACCGGCCGTCCGGGGTGACGGTGGAGATCCACGCGATCGGCCGGGGCACGACCACGGAGGTCAGGAAGCGGTAGAAGGCGAAGCCGCCCATGGCCTCGGGATCGAAGTCGACGCGCATGGCCGCAGTATCCACGGCCGCGCCCGCCGTCCCGCCCCCGCGGCGGCCCCGGCGTGTCGGCTCCCGGGGGTGCCGTGGCCGCAGCGGCGACTTGGGCATGTGCGCGCACGCGGCTGAGTACGCGTACTCAAGCGCCCCGCGCCGCCCGCTCCGAGACTGTCCGCATGACACGAACTCCCGCACTCGCGATGGCGGTTCTGACCGCCCTGACGCTTGCCGCCTGCGGCACCGAGCACACGAACGCCGCCGACGCCGTCAAGGTGCGGCCCGCCGGGGCGCCGTCGGCTGCGGAGGATCCGGAGCCGGCGTTCATCGAGATGGTGAACACGGTCGCGCGGCCCTGCGCCCTGGAGGTCCCGTCCGGGGAGGACGAGCCCGTCGCCCCGGGCGAGAAGCCGCGGACCGGTCCGGCGGAAGCACTGCCGACCGGTGACGGCGCGCCCGCTCTGCCGACCGCGGGCCCGGAGGTGGAGCTGAACGCCGTGGAGTGGTGCGCGGGGCACCTCCACGTCGAGCGAGTCACGCAGGCGCTGATGGGTGTGGCGGACCCGACCCCCGACAAGGTGAGGCGGGTCCTGAACGGTCTCGGGTACATCGACGAGCGCATCCACGGCCTGAAGCGGTCCGGTGCGACCACACGGTTCTCCATCGACCTGCGGGTCATGGGCGGCGCGCTCGGCCTGAAGGGCACGGCGGCCGGCGCGTACACCGACGTCGAGTTCGTCGCGGCCCCCGAGACCGGCCCGTTCGAGCCCGGCGCCGCGGGCCGCTGATCCCGCGGGCGCCCGGTGCCGGACCGAGGTCGACATCGGCCGGCAAGGTGCTCCTGGTCACAAACGGCCGGTCGGTGTCATAGCGGCGGGCACTGTCCGGTCGTGGTGGGTGAGGGCTCCTCCAGGGGAGCCGGAGACACCCCCGCAAGAGGAGAACGTCCATGACCACACCCGTCGTCGCGATCGCGTACCACTCCGGCTACGGCCACACGACCGTCCTCGCCGAGGCCGTGCGTGACGGCGCCGCGGAAGCCGGCGCCGTCGTCCACCTGGTCAAGGTCGACGAGATCACCGAGGAGCAGTGGGAGCTGCTCGACGCCGCCGACGCGATCGTCTTCGGTTCGCCGACCTACATGGGCACGGCCTCGGGTGCCTTCCACCAGTTCGCCGAGACGACCTCCAAGCGCTGGTTCGTCCACTCCTGGAAGGACAAGCTGGCCGCCGGCTTCAGCAACTCCGGTGCCAAGAGCGGCGACAAGCTCCACACGCTGCAGTACTTCTCCATCCTCGCGGCCCAGCACGGCATGACCTGGGTCAACCTCGGCCTGCACCCGGGCTGGAACAGCTCCACCGCCTCCGAGGACGACCTCAACCGCCTCGGCATCTACCTCGGCGCGGGTGCTCAGACGCACACCGACGTCGGCGCGGACGAGGTCCACAAGGCCGACATCGCGACCGCCGCGCACCTCGGCCGCCGGGTCGCCGAGCAGGCCCGCATCTACGCCGCGGGACGCTCGGTCGTCGGCGCCTGAGCCGGTCCCGCCCCACCACGCGGCCGGTGCGCCCCCGGGTGTGCCGGCCGTCGTGCCCCGCGCGGGACGCAGACCCGCGCCACGCTCACCGCGCTGTCACATTCCGCGGGGCAGCCCGGTCATCACTGCGTATCGCACCCCACAGCAGAGGAGATCACCATGGAAGCCCGCGTGAACTACTTCGGCCACCCGCTCGCCGGCAAGGTCATGAGGCACCTGAACTCGGCGAGCAAGGTGCTGGCGGAGTCCACGCTGCCGGTCCTCACCCAGGAGCTGGTGAAGATCCGCGCCAGCCAGATCAACGGCTGCGGCTTCTGCACCGACATGCACACCAAGGAGGCCGCCGCCGCCGGTGAGACCTCGGTGCGCCTGAACCTGATCGCCGCCTGGCGCGAGGCCACGGTCTTCACCGACGCCGAGCGCGCCGCCCTGGAGCTCGCGGAGGAGGCCACCCGTGTCGCCGACGCCGCCGGTGGCGTCTCGGACGCGGTCTGGGGGAACGCCGCCAAGCACTTCGACGAGGACCAGCTGGTCGCCCTGATCTCGCTCATCGCCGTGATCAACGCCTACAACCGGATCAACGTGATCAACCAGCAGCCTGCGGGCGGCTACCAGCTCGGCATGTTCGGCTGATCTGCGGTTCCCACCGCCGGCGCCGCACAGGCCAGGCCGTCCGTCCCCCTCCCGCTCCCGACCGCGGGGCGGGGACGGACGGCGTTTCCCGGCCGTCCCCGACGGCGCCGACGGCGGTTCAGCGCGTACGGAGGTACTCCAACCCCCTCTCGCGCAGCGACCGGTGCAGGCCGTCGTACGCGGGCGAGCCGTCCAGCACGGTCTTCGGCAGCTTGGCGACCACGGTGTAGTTGGTGTCGACCACGTTCCCGATGGGCGCCAGTCCGGCCTGGCTGACCAGCTGGTACGCGTCCAGCTGGTGCAGGCCGGTCAGGGAGGACGTCCAGCCGACCAGGTCGTGCTGGCTGATCCGGTAGGCGTCCTCGAGCGGCCGGACCGACCCGGTCGACATCAGGAAGCGGTCGTCCTCCAGGCGCGGCCAGGCGGGCGCGCCGCCCTTGAGCAGGTCGATCACGACCACGGTGTGCATCGCTGCCTCGACTGCGGTGCCGCACACCTCGCCCTCGCCCTGCCGGCAGTGCCCGTCGCCGATCGCCAGCTGCGCCCCGGGCACGTTGACGCCCAGGTAGAGGGTGGTGCCGGCGCGCATCTCCGGGGTGTCCATGTTCCCGCCGTGCGCGCCCGGGGTGATGCTCATGACGACCTCGCCGGCGGCGGGGGCGACCCCCACGGTGCCGTGCATCGGGTCGAGGGGCAGCTCGACCGTGTGGTCGGAGAAGCGGGCCTGGAACCGGCAGTTGTTGCGCTCACGGTCGATCCCGTACCGCCAGACGACCTCCTCCAGCGGGTCGTGCAGCATCGCCGTGGCGTGCGTCGTGGTCAGCGCGCCGAAGTGCGGGAAGGTGGTGGACACCGCCCAGTCCCGGGCCGGCGCGATGTCGACGAAGTGGACGGCCAGGGTGTCCCCCGGCTCGGCCCCCTCGACGTGGATCGGGCCGGTGACCGGGTTGAGGTACGGGAACTCGCACACCTTGCTCGGGAGGTCCTCGGGACCCCGGACCAGGCCGCCGAAGCAGTCCTCCGTGAAGAGCTCCACGATCGTCCCCGGCCGCACGCGCAGCAGGGGCTCGCGGCCGCCGAAGGCGTAGGCGTACTGCTCGGGCGTCGGGTGGAGGCGTACCACTTCGAGGTCGCTCATGACGGTTCGGCCTCCTCGGCCAGGGTGGTCTCGGAAGGCTCGGCGGGCAGTTCCGGGCGCCGGCCCGCGATCAGCAGCCCCACCAGCAGGGCCACACCGATCGCCAGCCACAGGAAGCCGAGCCGCTGGGCGGTGACCTTCGCGTTGACGACGACGAAGGTGAGGATCCCGAAGCCGATCAGCGGCGCGATCAGGTGGCGCCACCAGTCGCGGCTGCCCTGCCGGACGACGTAGTGGACGACGACCGAGACGTGCAGCACCAGGAACGCGGTCATCGCCCCGAAGTTGACCAGCGAGCTGAGCAGGGTGATGCCGTCGTCGCGGGAGTTCATGTACAGGCCCAGCCCCAAGGAGACCACGGCGACCAGCAGCGTCGCGTTGACCGGGACGCGGCGACGGGGGTCGATCTCCGCCAGGAAACGGGGCAGTTGACGGTCGCGGGCCATCGCGAACAGCAGCCGGGAGGTCGCTGCCTGCGCGACCAGGGAGTTGGCGAAGCCCCAGGCGATCGCGGTGGCCAGTGCGCTCAGGGTGCTCAGCCAGCGGCCTCCGGCGACCTGGGCCGCGTCGTAGAAGGCGGTGCCGTCCGGGTCCCCCTCCTTGATCAGCGTCGGCACCTCGGGCACCAGCATCGCCGCGATCCAGGTCTGGACGATGAACAGCGCACCGGCGAGCAGCAGCGCGGCCATCATGGCCCTGCCGATCGCCCGGGCGGATTCGCGGTTCTCCTCGGCGAGGGTGGAGATGCCGTCGAAGCCGAGGAAGCTGAGCACGGCGATCGACACCGCCCCGAAAATCAGGGACCAGGAGAAGGTGCCGGAGTCGTAGAAGGCGTGCAGGCTGAAGCTGCCCTTGCCCTGGGCGAGCGCGGCGGCCCCGAAGGCCAGGAAGATCGCGAGGACGACCAGTTCGGCCACGAGCATGATCTTGTTGATCCTGGCGGTCATCTCGATGCCGAGCCAGTTCACGACGGTGTTGAGGACGACGAACCCGATCAGCCAGATCCACACGGGCACCGACTCGACCTGCGAGTTCATCGCCACCGCGGCGATCAGGTAGAGCAGCGCCGGGACCAGGATGTAGTCCAGCAGGATCATCCAGCCGGAGAGAAAGCCGAACGGCCTGCCGATGCCCCGCCCCGCGTAGGAGTAGACCGACCCGGCCATCGGGAAGGCCCGGGACATCTGCGCGTAGGAGTGCGCGGTGAACATCATCGCCAGCATGCCGATGGCGTAGGCGAGGGCGACCATGCCGCCCGAGCCCTGGAAGACACCGCCGAAGATGCCGAAGGGCGCGATCGGCACCATGAAGACCAGGCCGTAGACCACCAGGTCCCGGAAGCCGAGTGACCGCGCCAACTGCTGGGTGTAGCCGTACTTCT
Organism: Streptomyces sp. NPDC001902; assembly: GCF_042891295.1. NCBI lineage: Bacteria > Bacillati > Actinomycetota > Actinomycetes > Kitasatosporales > Streptomycetaceae > Streptomyces > Streptomyces sp. NPDC001902. The sequence goes on from NZ_JBIATA010000006.1 coordinate 256,509, forward strand.
CGAGATCTTGCCCTTGAGGTGCGCTGTCGCTCACGTCGCCTCCCCGGCGGCCGCGGTCCCCTGACTGGCGGGGTGATCTTAGGGTCCGCGGCCGACGCAGGGGAACGCCTGTGCACAGGGATTCTGACGGAACATGACATGTTCCCGGGCACCGTCACCCGGCTGGGCCGGACGACCCGATGACGACCACGCGCGCCCAGTCGGGCGGCGTGTCCGGCACGTAGTCGGGATCGTGCTCGCGCCACGAGCGGCGCCCGCCCTGGCGGGGGAACAGGCCCACGACCGTGCGGCAGGCCGGGCGCGCGTCCGGCCAGGGCGTCTGACCGTCGGTCAGCACCACGACGACGTCCGGCCGGGGCCGTGTGCGCAGCGCCCGCGCGAAGCCGCTGCGCAGGTCCGTACCGCCACCGCCCACCAGCGGGATGTCCTCGGCACGGCACAGCGGGTGGGCGATCCGGGCCGCGGCGTCGCACGGCACCACGGTGACCATGTCGCGACGGCCGCCCACGGCGCGGACGATGGCGGCCACTTCGAGGAGCGCGCTGCCCAGTTCGGCGTCACTGACCGAGCCGGACGTGTCGATGACCACGCAGACCCGGGGCGGTCTGCGCCGCAGGCTCGGCAGGACGACGCCGGGCACACCGGCCGACCGGCGCGAGGGCCGTCCGTAGCTGTAGTCCTGGCCCGCGCCGGAACCGGAGGCCGCCGAGCGCACCGCCGCGCCCAGCAGTTCCCGCCACTGCTGCGGCGGGTGGAACGCCTCCTCCGCCCACCGCCGCCAGCTCTTCGGCGCATGGCCCGGGCGGCCGTTGATGGCCTGCGCCACGCGGAAGCGGACGCCGTCCCGTTCCTGCTCGCTCAGGCCGTGGGCGCCCTCCGGGCCCAGGTCCCACTCGCGTTCGAGGCCGTCCGCGCCGCTGCCGCAGTCCAGCCAGACGAAGTCCTGCGTGAGCGGGCCGATCCCGAACCGCCCGAGGTAGTCCTCCATGAGCTGCCCGTCGGGGAGTCCCAGGGTCCTGGGGAGGACGGCACCCTGGGGCGTGTCCAGCCCGTCCCCGAAGGCGTCGTCGTTGACCTCGCAGTCCGCGGCGATGTTCATCCGCAGCCGCTCCGCCGAGCCCTCCAGTCCCTGCTCCCGTGCGACGCGGTCACCGCGCCCGTGGTGGTCGCGCAGCAGGTGCGACACCTCGTGCACCCACACCCCGGCCAGTTCTTCGAGCGGCGTGCGGTCCACGAACCCCGGTGAGACGTAGCACCGCCAGTGCGCGTCGACGGCCATCGTCGGCACCCGCCGGGACTCCACGACGTGCAGCGCGAACAGGGCCGTCGCCAGATAGGGGCGGACCCGGGCGGCGTACAGCCGGGCGGCGAAGAGCTTCTCGAGGTCCAGCGCCACCGGCGCCTGCGCGTTCACCGGCCGGCCTTCGCGACGAGCCCGGCCCCGGTCCGGTCGGCTGCCCGGTCGGCGCGCCGGGACAGGGACACCACTGCTGCCAGCCGCTCGATGGCCGCGGGGACGTCCCAGTCCTCCCGGCGCAGCGAGGCGAGCGTGGTGGCCGGGACGACGACCAGATCCGGGGCCCCCGTCTCCAGGGCCCGGACCAGCAGGGCCCACGCCGCGTCCCAGCGCGACTTCTCCGGCCGGTTGCGGACGGCGTCCACCACACCGTCCAGGACGGCCTGGCGCAGGTCCCCGCGCTCGGGCAGGACGGAGCCGGCCGGGTCGGCGAGCAGTTCCTCGGGGTCGGGGAGGTCCATGCGGTCCATGCTCGCCAGCAGCTCCAGCCCCGGACCGTCCCCGACGGCACCTCTGACGAGCAGGGAGAGCACGTCCCGGGAGGCGTCGGCCGCGGTCGCGAAGGCGATCAGGCACAGCGTCATCTCCCAGCTCCGGGGGGACGGCCAGGCGCCGCCGCGGCGGGTCTCGTTGGTGGGGAGGCGGTGGACGAGGCCTGGCCGGGCGGCGAGGAGCCCGCACACCGCGCGGCGGGCGAAGTCCACGGCACCGGGCAGCTTCCCGGGGTCGAGCCGTGGCAGCGTCGCCCGGGGCCAGGTGCCGCCGAGGCCGCGGACCACCACGTCGTGGTCGTGCGTCCACTGCAGGTGGACGAAGCGGTTGGCCAGCGGCGCGCTCAGTTCCCAGCCGTCGGCCGCCGAGGAGCGGGGGTTCGCGGCGGCCACGATCCGGACCCCGGGCGGCAGCCGCAGGGCGCCGATCCGCCGTTCGAGCACGAGACGGAGCAGGGCCGCCTGCACCGCGGGCGGCGCGGTGGACAGCTCGTCGAGGAAGAGCAGGCCCCGGCCGGCCCGGACCAGCCGGACCGCCCAGTCCGGCGGGGCCATCGGGACGCCCTGTTCGGCGGGGTCGTCCCCGACGACGGGCAGCCCGGAGAAGTCGGACGGCTCGTGGACGCTGGCGATCACCGTGGTCAGCGGGAGGTCGAGGGCGGCGGCGAGCTGGGTGAGCGCCGCGGTCTTGCCGATCCCGGGCTCGCCCCACAGGAGCACGGGCAGGTCGGCGGCGACGGCCAGGGTGAGGGCCTCCAGCTGGGTGTCGGGGCGCGGTTCGGTGGTGGTGTCGCGCAGCAGGGTCAAAAGGGCGTCTGCGACGTCGAGTTGAGGGGCGGAGGCCGGGTCGGCGGGCAGGGTGGACAGGGCGGACGTGGGCATGGGTGATCACCTCGGGGGTCTGAGAAGCCGAAAGCCGAAAAGGGGTACGGGAGCGTGCGCGGGGACACCGCGCACGCCCCGGGGTCAGCGCGAGGCGCGCTGCCGCGGGTGCGGCCGGCCGGGGCGGGAACGGGTGCGGGGTGCCGGGAAGCGGTCGCGCGGCGGCACCCGCCCTGGGGCGGGCCCGGCGAGACCTGCCCTGAACAGGCCGTAGGCGATGCGCCGTTGGGCGGCCGCCTCCAGTTCGTCCCGCAGCGGTCCGTCGCGGAGCACCGCGCCGGGACCGAGCAGACCCTCGACGACGGCCAGCGCGCCGGCGGTGTCGCCGTGGTCGAGGCGTGCCCTTACGTCGGCGAGGGATTCCGGACGCCGGTGCGCCCGGTCGATCGCCTGCAGGCAGGGCAGGGGGGTACCGGTCAGCGCGACCAGCAGTTCCTCGCGGCGGATCTCTTCCGGGTCGTGGTCCAGCGCGGTCAGGACGCCGTCGACCAGGCCGATCCGGTGCGGTGCGCCCCGGCACTCCACGACGCGCGGTCGTCCCGGCCGCCCCCGCGGCAGGGACGGACCGGAGGGCGTGTGATCCGGTACGAGCGCGGCGGCGACCAGCGGGTGCAGCCCGTCGGCGCCGATCAGGCCGGCGTCGAGCAGTTCGAGGTCCGGCGGCACCCAGGTCGCCGCGTCCGGCAGCACCGGCAGCGCCCGGGCGCCGCCACGGTCCGCGGGCGCCGCCGTGATCCACGCGGTGGGCGCTCCTGTGCCGTCACCGGTCACGTCCACCAGCATCCGGTAGCGGGAGCCCAGGCGCACGGTGACGGCACCGCTGGTGCGGCCCTCGGCACGCAGCACCCTCCGCGCCTCGTCCGCCCACCGGTCGACCGCGCAGCGCTGGTACGGCGGCAGTGGCCCGGGTGGTTCCGGGTCCGGGAGGGGAAGCAGGTCGGCGGACCCGCGGCCGGTTCCCGCGCGCAGCGGCAGTTCACCGGTTCTGCGCGCGTCCCACAGGTGGCGGTGCAGGTCGAGACGGAACCGGCGGTGGGGACGGGCGTGCGGATGGTGGAGGGCACCCGCGCCGGGGTGGTCCGGGTCCCACAGGGCGAGGCTGATCCGCTGCCCGCCGTCCGCCCACGCCGGCGGGGTCCGGACGACGAGGTGCACCTGGTCGCCGCCCTCCGGCTCCGCAGCCCCGTACCCGGCCAGGGAGATGGTCAGGCCGGGACGCAGCAGACCGTCGGGGGCGACCCTGGGCATGTGCCAGCGCAGCAGGTCGGGGACCAGATGCCGGAGGTCGGCCCGGACCCGGGCCGCGAGTTCCCGGCCGTGGGTACGGGCGAGGGAACGCAGGTTGAGGTCGACGTCGATGCCGGCGGCGGCACAGGCCCCGGCCCAGTCACCGCCTCGGCGGCGGGCGGTCGCGGTCTCGACCATGGAGGGCGGCACGGCGAACTCGCGCACGCGCAGCCAGAAGGAGAGGCGGGAATCCTCGTTCGCGGTCTGAGTGAGCATCAGCACTCACCTTGCGCGGACGGGTCCCCCAATCTGGAAGGAGAGTCAGTTGTCATCGCGGGGAGCATAGCGTTCCCGTCACGATCTGTCAGGCCCTCACCCGGCACCGACGTCCCGGCACCGGGCGCCGCCAGGCTCCGCGGGGGCCCGGGTCACGTCACGGAGCGGATGGTGCCGCCGTCCACGCGGATCGTGGCGCCGCTGACGTAGTCCGCGTAGGGGCTCGCCAGGTAGGCGACGGCGCCCGCGATCTCCTCGGGGCGGCCGAAGCGGCCGATGTCGTTGGGCACGAAGTCCCGCGCGGCGTTGCGCTCGATCTCCTGCCACGACCGGCCCCAGCCGCGCTCCGGCGCGAGTCCGGTGATCAGGTCCTGCACCGCGTCGACGAGGATCGCCCCGGGGGAGACCACGTTGGAGGTCACCCCGGTGTCCTTCAGCTCCCGCGCCAGGGAGACGGCCAGGTTGTGCCGCGCGGCGAGCGACGCGTTGTAGTGGGGCTGCATCGCGATCGGCTGCGAGGCGAGCCCGCCGCCGATCTGGATCACCCGGCCCCAGCCGCGCTCGCGCATCCCGGGCACCAGCCGCTGGATCATGCGGACGCCCGAGACCACGTTGACCTCGTACGTCCGCTGCCACTCCGCCGCGGTGGCCTCGGCCCAGCCGACGTGGTCGTACGAACCGGCGTTGTTGACCAGGACGTCGACCTCGCCGGCGACCCGGGCCACCGCGTCGGCGCCCTCGTCCGTGGCGAGGTCGCCGATCGCCACGGCGACGGCTCCGGTCCTCTCCGCCACCTCGCGCGTGCGCGCCTCGTCCCGTCCGTGCACCACGACGTCGGCGCCCTCCGCGGCGAGCAGCGCGGCGATCGCCGCGCCGAGGCCGGAGCTGGAACCGGTCACGAGGGCCCGGCGGCCGGTCAGGTTCAGATCCATCGCAGTGTCCTTCCGATCATGTATACACCCGTAGACATGACTCCAGTCTACACTCGTCAACATGACGACTCCGCGACGCCGCGACGCGGCCGCCACCAAGGAGGCCATCCTGCGTGCGGGCATCGAGGCCTTCACCCGGCACGGCTACGACGGCGTCGGAGTGCGGGAGATCGCCAAGGCCGCCGGGGTCACCGCGATGCTGGTGGGCCGCTACTTCGGCTCCAAGGAAGGGCTCTTCGCCGAGGTGGTGGAGGCGTCCATGACCGAGCGCACGGTCCTCACCAGCGACCCGGCCACCCTCGCCCGAGACGTGGCCGCCGCACTCGTCCGCCGGACCGCGCCGGAGGCCGACAGCCTCGACCCGTTCCTCCTCATGCTGCGCTCGGCACCCAACCCCCGCGCCGCGGAGATCCTGCGGGCCGGCATCGAGAACCACGTCGAGGCCCATCTGCTCGACGTCGCACCGCAGTTGCGGGGGACCGACCGCGCCGCCATGGCCCTCTCGGTCGTCGCGGGCTTCTGGCTGATGCGCACGATCATCGGCAGCACCGCGCTCAACGGCACCGACGAGCCGGCCCTGGCCCGGAGGCTGGAACAGGTGTTCGCCCTGCTCCTCGACGGCTGACCGCACTCCCGTTTTGCCCGGTCTTTGCGGCCCCGCGGAAACAGAATCGCGGGGTCCGGGGTTGCGACCTACATGGCGACTCTTGGACTGATCGGCAGCGGATCCATCGGCGGCACCCTGGCGCGGCTCGCCGTGGACGCGGGCCTGGACGTGGTGCTCAGCAACTCACGCGGACCGGAGACCCTCGACGGCCTGGTGGCCGAGCTGGGCCCCCGGGCACGCGCGGCGACCCCGGCGGAGGCCGCCGCGGCGGGCGACTGGGTCGTGGTGACGATCCCGCTCAGGGCCTTCGACCAGGTCCCCGCGGCCCCGCTGACCGGGAAGACGGTCATCGACACCGGCAACTACTACCCCCAGCGCGACGGCCGGATCGCCGCGCTCGAGGACGGGACCAGCACGGAGAGCGAACTGCTCCAGGGCCACCTGCCCGACGCCCACGTGGTGAAGGCGTTCAACAACATCTTCTTCCGTCACCTCGCCGCACTCGCCCGCCCGAAGGGCTCGCCCGACCGGACCGCCCTGCCGATCGCCGGCGACGACCCGGTCGCCGTCGCGCACGCCACGGAACTCCTCGACGTGCTCGGCTACGACGCGGTCGGCTACGGCACCCTCGCCGACAGCTGGCGTTCGCAGCCCGGCACCCCCGTGTACGGCCTGCCCTACGCGGGCGGCGAGGCGGACTTCTCGAAGGCCACGGCGACCCCAACGTCCACCGACACGATCCGGGCCGCTCTCGCCGCCGCCACCCGCTGAAGGACGGACCCCGCGGCACCGCCGACGGCGCCGGAGGACACGTGACCGATCCGCTGACCGACATCCTGGGCCTGCTCGACCTGCGCAGCGCACACTTCGCCCGGCTGGAGGCCCAGGAGCCGTGGGCCGTCGGCTTCCCCGGCTACCGGCACATCAAGTTCGGCGCCGTGCTCCTCGGCAGCTGCCGGATCGCGGTGACCGGCTCCGGGGCCCCGGAGCCGGTCACCCTGAAGGAGGGCGACTGCTACCTGATCGGCGGTGGCCGTGGCTACGAACTGGCGGGCGGTCCCGAGGTCCCGGCGGTGCCGAGCGACGAGGTCTTCGCCGGCTTCCGGCCCGGGAACACGGTCCGGATCGGCACGGCGCCCGACGCGGTCCTGGTGGGCTGCGGATTCGACCTCGACGAGGCCAACGCCGCCGTGCTCCTGGACGTGCTGCCGCCCCTGATCCACGTCGGCGCCGGGTCCACCGCGGCGGAGGGCATCCGGGCGGCGCTCGAACTGCTCCGCGCGGAGACCGGCGAGCCCGCGCTCGGCACCCCCTTCGTGACCGAGCGGCTGGCGCACGTCCTGCTGGTCCACCTGCTCAGGGCGCACGTCGCCGAGCACGGGCCCGAGGGCGGCGCCTGGCTCACCGCGCTCGCCGACCGCCACGTCGGGGCCGCGCTGGGGCTGATGCACGACCGGCCCGCGCACCCCTGGACCGTCGCCGAACTCGCCGGGAAGAGCGGGATGTCGAGGTCCCGGTTCGCCGACAGGTTCACCAGGACCGTGGGCGTCCCGCCGCTGGAGTACCTCGCGGGCTGGCGCATCCGCTCCGCGGCGCGGGAGCTGAGGACGGGCGACCGCACCGTCGCCTCGATCGCGGCCCGCTGGGGCTACGGCTCCGAGAGTTCGTTCAGCCACGCCTTCAAGCGCGTCATGGGGTCCTCGCCCGGGCGCTACCGCGCGGCGGGACCGCACCGCCCCGAAGGGGCGCGGTGAGGGCCCCGGAGATCTCCGGGGCCCTCACCGGCCGGGGCGCGCCGGTCAGCGGCCGGCGTCGGTGGTGATCAGCTTGGCCAGCTCCCCGGGCATGGACAGGAAGGGCGAGTGGCCCGAGGGCAGCCGGTGGGTGCGCTGCGCGCGGGCCGCCATGGCCTCCTGGAACTCCGGGGCGAGCGCCGTGTCCCGCTCGGTGAGGACGTAGGTGGAGGGCACCGTCTTCCAGGCGGCGGCCGTGAGGGGTTCGCAGAAGGACCTGGCCGTCTGGAGGACCAGGCGCGCGGTGGCGTCCTCCGCGTCCTGCGGTGCGGCGTCCCCGTAGAAGGCGGCCTTGGCGTCCTCGTAGTGCCCGTGCGCGGACAGCGAGGCGACGCCGGCGCCGGAGATCTTGCCACCGCTCATGCCGTCGATGGACTCGCCCTCGTCGAGCACGAAGGCGGAGAGGTAGACGATGCGGGACACGTTCGGCGCGTCCGCGGCGGCCTGCGTGACGGGGATGCCCGCGTAGGAGTGGGCGAGGACGGTCACCGGGCCGGCGACGGCGTCCAGGCGCTCGCGGACGGCCCGCGCGTCGTCGTGCATCCCGGCCGTGTTCCCTTCGTCGGCCGAGGCGCTCGGCAGGTCGACGGTCTCGACCCGCCACCCCAGCGCGCTGAGTTCGGGGACGAGCCTGTCGAAGCACCAGGCGCCGTGCCAGGCGCCGTGGACGAGGAGGATGGCGGGCCGGCTGTTGTCTGCAGTGGTCATGTGAGGCCTTTGGTACACGGTCGGGAACGCGGACGTCGGTGACGCCGTCCGTCACCGACCGTAGTTCCGGGGCCTGCGGCGGACCATGCGCGTCCGTCCGGCGTTCTTGAGCGCGCGTCCCGCGTACGCGGGGCGGGGCGGGGCGGCACCCGGCACCGGGGGGCCGGTGTCCGGGCGCCGCCGAGGAGCGCGGCGAGCGTCAGCTTGCGCCGTGTGCCGTGTCCCCGTTCCCGTAGCGGCGCCGGAACCGCTCGACGCGGCCGGCGGTGTCCACCACGCGGGCGGTGCCGGTGTAGAACGGGTGGCTCGCGGAGGAGATCTCCACGTCCACGACGGGGTAGGTGTTGCCGTCCTCCCAGACGACGGTCTTCCCGCTGGTCATCGTGGAGCGGGTGAGGAAGGCGAAGTCCGCCGCCCGGTCGCGGAAGACGACGGGACGGTAGTCGGGGTGGATGCCGGGTTTCACGGGTTCTCCGAGACGTGTCGTGCGGCCCGCGGGGGCCGGTGGTGGGGTGTGCCGGGGGTGGGGTGTGCCGGGGGCGGTGTCACCAGGAGGCCTTGCGCACGCCGGGGAGGTGGCCCGCGTGGGCCTGGGCGCGCACGTTGATCCGGGAGAGGCCGAACGCCCGCAGGTGACCGCGGGGCCGCCCGTCGAGGGCGTCCCGGTTGCGGACCCGGGTGGCGCTGGCGTCGCGGGGCTGCCGGTCCAGCTCCCGCCGCGCCGCGGCCTTCTCCTGCGGGGTGGCCGTGGGGCGGCGCAGGACGTCCTTCAGCTCGGCGCGGCGTGCGGCGAACCGCGCGACGACGGCCTTGCGCCGCTCGTTCTTCGCGATCTTGCCGGTCCTGGCCATCAGACCTTCCCTCCCCGCGCGCGGATGACGGCGACGGCCTTCTCGATGCCGATGCGGTCCACGGTCCTGATGCCCTTGGCGCTCAGCGTGAGCCGGACGGTGCGGCCCTCGCCGGGCAGCCAGTAGCGCTTGTGCTGGACGTTCGGGTCGAAGCGGCGCCTGGTGCGCCGGTGCGAGTGCGAGACGGAGTTGCCGAAGCCGGGCTTGCGGCCGGTGAGTTGGCAGTGTGCGGGCATGACGGTCCGTTCTGTCGTCCGGTGGGCCGGCGGAGCACTCACCTTATTGGAAATGAAAACCAGTTCTGTATAGTACCCGCCATGGCTCGCACCGATCTACGCCCCGTCATCAAGCTCCGCTCCACCGCCGGGACCGGCCACACCTACGTGACCCGCAAGAACCGCCGGAACGACCCGGACCGCCTGGTCCTGCGCAAGTACGACCCGGTGGTCCGGCGCCACGTCGAGTTCCGCGAGGAACGCTGACCCGGCCCCGCCCACCCGCCCCTCCCCGACACGAAAGGCACCTCCCGTGGACAGCAGCCCCAAGCTGCCCGTCGTCCTCGTCGGCGGTCTGCACGCCGAGGCCCGTCGCGCCGCGGTGCGCGAACTCCTGCACTCCACCGCCGGGTCCCTCGCCCTCCACCACGACCTGCGGCCCGCCGTCGGCGGCCCCGTCCGGCGCGTGCTCAGCGACCGGGACGGCGTCATCTCCCGCACCGACACCGAGCTCGTGAACGACTGCGCCTGCTGCGCGCTCCGCGCGGACCTGCTCCCCGAGCTGCTGCGGCTGGCCGCGGACCCGTCCTGCCGGCTCGCCGTCGTCGAGCTGTGGGACTCCGTCGAACCGCAGGCGATGGCCGAGGTCCTGGTCGGCACCCCGCTGCCCGACGGCACCGCCTCGGGACGCCTGCTGGCGGCGGCCGGCGTGGTCACCTGCGTCGACCCCGCCCTCCTGCTCGACCACCTCGGCTGCGGCGACGACCTCACCGAGCACGGCCTCGCCGTCGCCCCCGGCGACCACCGGACCGTCGCCGACACCCTGGCCCGGCAGCTCGAGTACGCCGGCGTCCTCGCCCTGGCACCCGGCGACACCGCGGACCCCGGGGACAGGGAACTGCTCACCCAGCTCCACCCGACGGCCCGTCAGGTCACCATCGGCACCGGCCGGCTGGCCTCCGCCGCCGTTTCCGGCTTCGACGTCGCCGCGGCCGCCTCACGGCAGCATCCGGCCTGCGCCCTGCTGCCCCAGGAGGCCGACGCCCATGGTGTCGCCACCCTGGTGTGGCGCGCCGCCCGCCCCTTCCACCCCGGCCGGCTGCACGCGGCGCTGGAGGACCTCAGCTGCGCCGCCGCCCGCAGCCGCGGGCGCTTCTGGCTGGCCGACCACCCCGACACCCTGTTCTCCTGGGAGGCGGCCGGTGGTGCGCTGTGCATCGAGGACGTCGGGCCGTGGCTCGCCGCACTGCCCGACGCGGCATGGGAGACCGTGCCGGCCGAACGGCGCGTGGCGGCCGCCCTGGACTGGCATCCCGAACACGGCGACCGCGGCCAGCACATCGCCTTCACCTCACCCGGCCTCGACCGCGAAGGGCTGACGGCCACCCTCGACCGCTGCCTGCTCACGGACGCCGAGTACGCGACCGGACCGGCCGGCTGGCGCCGCCTCCCCCACGCCTTCGACGACTTCCTCGACCACGCGGCCTGAACCGCACGCCGCCACGACCACCGGAGACAGCACCATGACGACCGTCCACACCCCCACGGCCACGGCCAAGGGCAGGGGCAGGGGCCGGGGCCGGGGCAAGGACGCCCGCAAGCCCCGCCCCAATCCGCTCATCGCCGCGGGCATCGAGTACGTCGACTACAAGGACACCGACCTGCTGCGGAAGTTCGTCTCCGACCGGGGCAAGATCCGCAGCCGGCGGGTCACCCACGTCACGGCGCGGCAGCAGCGGGCCCTCGCGCGGGCGGTGAAGAACGCCCGCGAGATGGCCCTGCTGCCGTACGCCTCCCGCTGACCGCACGCCCACCACCCGTACAGGAGACCCCGATGGCCGTACCCAAACGCAAGACCTCCCGCAGCAACACCCGTCACCGCCGGGCCCGGTGGAAGGCGGCGGCTCCCCACCTGGTCCCGGTCACCGTCGACGGCCGTGAACAGCTGGTGCCGGTCCACCTCGTCGCAGCGTTCCGGCGCGGCCTGCTGCCCGGGCGGGACTGACCGCGCCGCGCCGGACCGTCAGCGGCGGTGCCACTCCTCGGCCAGGAGCCGGTGGGAACGAACCCGGTCCTCGTGGTCGTGGGTGATGGTGGTCACGATCAACTCGTCGGCGCCGGTGGCCTCCTGGAGCTGCTCCAGCTGGTCGGCGACACGCTGCGGCGAGCCGACGAACTGGGTCTCGACCCGGTCGGCCACCAGCGCCCGGTCCGTTTCCGTCCACGGGTGCGCCCGGGCCTGTCCGGGGGTGGGGAACTCGATGGCGCCCTCGGCGGTCCGGATGCTGCGGACCCAGGGGGCGTAGCCGGTGGCGAGCTCACGGGCCCTCGCGTCGTCCTGCGCGACGACGACGTCGGCGGAGACGCTGACGTAGGGCTTGTCGAGCACGCCGCCCGGCTGGAAGGCGGCACGGTAGCCGTCGACCGCCTCCAGGACGCTGCCCGGGCTGACGTGGTAGTTCGCGGCGAAGTGCAGTCCGTGGCGGCCGGCGACCTCGGCGCTCTGGCCGCCGCTGCTGCCGAGGATCCACACCTGGACGTCGGCACCCTCCCCCGGCACGACGTGCGCCTCGACGCCGTCCGCCGAGCGGTAGGTGCCGCGCAGCAGCGCCAGGATGTCGTCGACCTGCTCGCCGTAGTCCTGGGAGCGGGCGCCCGGCTGCTGGAGGAGGTGCCGCTGGAGCGCGATGCGCGGTGAGCCGAGCAGGTGCTCGAAGGAGAACTTCGGCGGGATCCGCAGCCCGCCCGGCGTCCGGCCGTCCACGACGGGTGTCGTGGTCGGCACCGGGTCCGGCGTACCTCCCGGCGGGCGGCCGCCGGAGCGGCCGAGCCCCAGGTCGAGCCGGCCCGGGTGCAGGGCGTCGATGAGGCCGAACTCCTCGACCGTGGACAGGGCGGTGCGGTGGCCGAGCTGGACGGCCCCCGAGCCGAGCCGGATCGTGGAGGTCGCGGCCGCGGTGAGGGCCAGCAGGACGGCGGGCGAGGTGCCGGCGACACCGGGGTTGAGGTGGTGCTCGGCGAACCAGTAGCGGGCGTAGCCGGACTCCTCGGCCCGCCGCGCGAGGTCGATGCTGTTGCGCAGGGCGTCGGCGGCGGTGGAGCCGGACGATATCGGGACGAGGTCGAGGACTCCGAGCGGTGTGCGGGACACGATGGGCGTTCTCCTCAGCGATGGGCGGGTTCGGGCGAGGACGGGGCCGGGGCCGGGGCCGGGCCCCAGGCGAACGGCGGGTCCGGGATGGCGCGCCGCAGCACCGGGGCGACCTCGGACTGGAAGAGCTCGAGCGAGCGGCGGTGCCGGTCGTGGGACAGTCCGCCCGCGTCCGCGTGGACGTGCAGCACCGTGTGGCCGAACCGCTCGTGGTAACGGTGGACCTTGTCGACGACCTGCTGCGGGCTGCCGACCAGCGCCGAACTGCGCGCCACGAAGTCCTCCAGCGTCGGGAAGACCGGTTCCAGGCCGAGCCGGTTCTGGAACGCCGACTGCGCCTCGAACACCGGGCGGTAGGCGGCGACCGCCTCCTGGGAGGTGCGGGCGACGTACAGGCCGGCCGTCCCGGCGCCGACCGCGATGCGGGCCGGGTCGTGGCCGTGGTGGGCCCAGCGTTCGCGGTAGTGGCGGATCAGTTCCGCGTACGGCTCGACGGGGTGGGTGACGTTCGCCGAGAACAGGGGGTCCCCGTAGCGCGCGGCGAGGTCCACCGACTCCTTGCTGGTGGCGCTGCCGTGCCACACCCGGATCGGCTGCTGCAGCGGCCGCGGCCATGCCTGCGCGTCCTTCAGCGCGGGACGGAACCGGGTGTCGGCGGTCACCTTCCCCTCCCGCCAGAGCCGGCGGAACACCTCGTAGCTCTCGGCGTTGCGGTCCCACTGGTCCTCGGGGGTGACGTGGAACAGCTCGCGCTGCGCCGTGCCGTTGCCCTTGCCGATGATCAGCTCCAGGCGGCCGCCGGACAGGTGGTCCAGCGTCGCGTAGTCCTCGTAGGCCCGCACCGGGTCGAGGAGGCTGAGCGTGGTCACCGCGGTGAACAGCCGGATCCGGGAGGTGAGGGCGGCGATGTGGCTGAGCAGGACGGGTGGTGAGGAGGAGAGGAACGGCCGCTCGTGGCGCTCCCCCACGCCGAAGCCGTCGAAGCCCAGTTCCTCGGCGAGCAGCGCGTTGTCGAGCACCTCGCGGAACCGCGCGGCCGTCGGCTTCAGCGCCCCGGTCACCGGGTCCGGGGCGTGCACGATCAGGGTGATGGCCAGGAACCTCACGACGCGGCCCGCTCCGCCGCGGCGCCGGCGTCGGGGTGGGCGAGACCGAGGTGGTCGCGCAGCGTCGTCCCCTCGTAGTCGGCGCGGAACGCACCCCGCTCCTGGAGCAGCGGGACGACGGTGTCGGCGAAGGCGTCCAGGCCACCCGGGGTGACGTGCGGGACGAGGATGAAGCCGTCGGCGGCGTCGCCCTGCACGAAGTCGTCGATGGTCGCGGCGACGGTGGCCGGGGATCCCACGAAGGACTGGCGGTTGCCGGTCTCGATGACCAGGTCGCGGATCGACCACTTGTTGGCGGCGGCGAGCTCCCGCCACTCGCGGGCGGTGGTCAGCGGGTCGCGGTACATGCGCACCTGGGCACGGCCGCGGGCGACGGTGTGCTCTCCGGGATCGGGGTCGACGTCCGGGAGCGGGCCGTCCGGGTCGTAGGCGGACAGGTCGCGGTTCCAGACGAACTCCAGGTGCTTGATCGCGGTGGCCCCGCTGACCTGCTGCCGCCGCACCTCACGGGCGAGTTCGGCGGCCTCGGCGTCGGTGTCGCCGAGGACGAAGGTCGCGGCGGGCAGGATGAGCAACTGGCCGGGGACGCGCCCGTACTTGGGCAGCCGGCCCTTGACGTCGCGGTAGAAGGCCCGGCCCTCCTCGAAGGTGCTGTACCGGCTGAAGATGGCGTCGGCGTCGGCGGCCGCGAACTCCCGGCCCTCCTCGGAGTCGCCGGCCTGGAAGATCACGGGGCGCCCCTGCGGGCTGCGCGGGACGTTGAACTGCCCGTGGATGTCGAAGTGGTGCCCCTTGTGCACGAAGGATCCGGCCCGCGCGTCGCGCAGGAAGGTGCCGGTGGCCCGGTCGGCGACGATCTCGTCGCCGTGCCAGGAGTCGAAGAGCTCGCCCGCGGTGGCGAGGAACTCCCTCGCGCGGGAGTAGCGCTCCTCCTCCGGGAGGAAGCCGCCGCGCCGGAAGTTCTCCCCGGTGAAGGCGTCCCAGGAGGTGACGACGTTCCAGGCGGAGCGCCCGCCGGAGAGGTGGTCGAGGCTGGCGAACTGCCGGGCCACCTCGTAGGGCTCGTTGAAGGTGGAGTTGATGGTGCCGGTGAGCCCGATGCGCTCGGTGACGGCGGCGAGCGCGGCGAGGACGGTGAAGGTGTCGGGGCGGCCGACCACGTCCAGGTCGTAGATCCTGCCGCCCTGTTCGCGCAGGCGCAGGCCCTCGGCGAGGAACAGGAAGTCGAACTTGGCGCGTTCGGCGGTCCGGGCGAAGTGCGCGAAGGAGCCGAACTCGATGTGGCTGCCGGCCTGCGGGTCGCTCCACACGGTGGTGTTGTTGACGCCGGGGAAGTGGGCGGCCAGATGGATCTGCTTGCGCGGCTTGCTCATGGCGTACGGTTCCTCCGGCTCAGGCGGTCGCGCTGGTGACGGCGTAGCGGTTGGCGGGGCGGGGCAGACCGAGCAGGCCGCGCAGGGTGCGGGACTCGTAGGCGTCCCGGAACGCGCCGCGGCGCCGCAGTTCGGGCACGAGCCCGCGGGTGATGGCGGGCAGGTCGTGGCCGATCACCGCCGGGCGCAGCCGGAAGCCGGTGAGCCCGGCCCCCCGCCACTCCAGCAGCAGGTCGGCGAGGCCTGCGGGCGTGCCGGCGAAGACCTTCGCGTCGCTGGTGTACGGCGTGCCGGCGAGGCCGTCCAGCCGCTCCAGGCGGGCCCGCGCCGCGCCGGCGTCCTCGTCGAGGAGGACCACGAGGTCGCCGAAGACGTGCAGGGGCTCGCGCTCCCGGCCGGCCGCCTTCTGGGCGGCACGTATCCCGGTGACGATCGAGCGGGCCTGGTCGCCGTCGTGCGGGGTCACGTATCCGATGTCCGCGGAGCGGGCCACGAGCCGGAACGGCACGTCGGTGTGGGCGAGTGCGCTGACGACGGGCTGGCCCTGGGGCGGCCGGGGCGTGATGGAGGGGCCCTTGACGCTGAAGTGCCGGCCCTCGAAGTCGATGTAGTGGAGCTTGTCGCGGTCGATGAAGCGGCCGGTGGCGACGTCGCGGATCTCGGCGTCGTCCTCCCAGCTGTCCCAGAGGCGGCGCACCACCTCGACGTAGTCGGCCGCCTCGTCGAAGAGGTCGGTGACCAGCTCCCGTACCGCCGGGGTGTCCAGGTCCTCGATGCCGAACGGGGGGATGGCGCGCCTGCCGAAGTGCGCGGCCTCGTTCCGCCGGGCCGAGACCTGGACGCGCAGACCGGCCCGGCCGGTGCTCACGTAGTCGAGGGTGGCGATGGCCTTGGAGAGGTGGAACGGCTCGGTGTGGGTGGCGACCACCGTCGGCACGAGACCGATGTGCCGGGTCAGCGGGGCCACGCGCGCGGCGATCAGGACGGCGTCGAGACGGCCGCGCACCTGGTCGGTGCGTCCGTCGGGTTCGGTGAAGCGGGACGACTGCGGACCGAGGGAGTCCTCGATCGTCACGAAGTCGAGCAGCCCCCGCTCGGCCTCGGTGACCACGTCCTGCCAGTAGCGGGCGGTGAGCAGTTCACGGGGCCGGGCCGTCGGCTCGCGCCAGGCGGCCGGGTGCCAGCCGGCCCCGTCGAGGGCCACGGCCAGGTGCAGCGGGGCGTTCGGCGAGCAAGCGGGAAGAGGGTACGGCGAAGGGATGTCCGAGGACATGGGAGGGGCCTTCCTGATCGACCACGGGTCTCAGCGGCCCTCGTCGGGAGGGCCGGCGGCGGGAACGGGGGTCAGGAACGACAGAGGGAGGCGGCCACGCGCTGCAGGTCGATGTGCGCGCGGGAGTAGAGCAGGGGTGCGCGGTGTGGGGCGGGGACCACGAGGGACGCGCGGGACGGCGTCGGCACGGACCTCACCTCCGCTCTGTCCGGATGCGGCGGGCGGCACGGCGCGCCCGTACTTCTCCTGCCAACGGAACGCCTTCCCTAGCCGGTCTGTTCCCCCGGGCCGCCCGGGGTTCGCAGGAAGAGGAAGGTCGTCCGGCGGCGCAGGGTGAACCCGATCGACTCGTAGAGCCGGATCGCACCGGTGTTGACGGCGGCGGCATGCAGGAACGGGGTCTCCCGGCGGTCCCTGATCCCCGCGGCGACGGCCCGTACCAGCCGGGTCGCCAGGCCCCGGCCACGGTGACCGGGGTGGGTGCACACCGCGCTGATCTCCGTCCATCCCGGGGTCCGCAGTCGTTCCCCGGCCATGGCGACCAGCCGTCCGCCGTCCCGGATGCCGAGGTAGGTGCCGAGTTCGACGGTCCTGGGGAGGAAGGGGCCCGGCTTGGTGAGGGCGATGAGTTCCAGGATCTCGGGGACGTCGGCGGCGCCCAGTCGCACCGCCTCCGGGGCGTGTTCGGCGCGAAGCGAGGTGTCGACGAGCTGCACCCCCATCCCGCCCTCGACGAGTTCCCATCCGTCCGGCGGCTGCTGGGCGCCGGTGACCGCGACGGCGGCCCCCGGCCCGGCGAGCACGGTCAGGTCCGCCCAGGCCCGCGGATCGGCCGGGTCGGACAGCGCGGTGAACGGGGAGACGTCGGCGGGGTAGCGGGCGGCGAGGCCGACGCGCTCGGCGAACCGGGCGTGCGGACCGGTGAGTGCCGCCCAGGCGGGGTTGTCCAGGACGTGCGGTGCCGCCGGGCTGTGCGGACGGTCCGCGGGGATGCTGAGGGACATGGCTGCCGGATCTCCGTACGGTCATGCGGCGGACGGGGCGTCAGGAGTTGTCGAGCGGCAGTCCGGGCGGGTTGACCTCCGAGGTGCCGACGGCCTCGTTGGACAGGTTCCAGGCGGCGAGCCACTTGGCGTACTGCCCGTTCTCGATCAGGTGGTTGACCGCGGCCGCGACCGGCTTCGCGAGCCCGCTGTCCTTCTTCGCGGTCGCGGCGATCAGGCCCTGCAGGCTCGCACCGGCGCCGGAGAACTTGCCCGCGTTGCGGGTGGGGTGGGGGGTCGTGGCGACCTGGGTGATGTGGTAGGCGATGCCGGGGTTGGGGCCGAAGTAGGCGTCGATCTTCCCGCCGCTGAGCGCCAGATAGGTGCTGTTGTTGTCGGGGAAGTACTTGACGGTCAGCTCCTTGCCCTCCGTCCGGAGCTTCTTCCGCCACTCCAGGAGGATCTTCTCCTGGTTGGTGCCGGAGCCGACCGCGACGGTCCTCCCGGCGAGGTTCCGGTAGTCGTCGGCGAAGTTCCAGGTGCTGTCCTTGAGGACCTCGAAGGCCAGGTTGTCCTCCCGGTAGGAGGCGAACTCATACTTCCGCTTGCGTTCCTCGGTGTCGGTGACGTTGGAGAAGGCCACGTCGACCTTGCCGCTGTCGATGCCGACGAAGAGGTTCTCCCACGTCGAGTTCTTGAGCCGGGGCTCGAGTCCCAGCACCGCCGCGACCAGACGGCCGAGGTCGGGCTCGGCGCCGGTGAGGGTCTTCTGGTCGCCGCCGACGTACGCCAGCGGCGCGAAGCCGGCGGGCAGCGCGCCGACGCCGATGACCAGCTCGCCCTTGTCGGCGACGGCCTTGGGCAGTCCGGCGCTGATGGACTTCACCTCCGTCACCTTCAGCGTGGTCTCCTTGGCCGCGCCGTTGGACAGGCTGCCCACGGTGACCGTTCCGGTGGAGGATCCCGCGCCGATGGTGGCGGAGGCCTCGCTGTCGCTCCCGCAGGCGGCGAGTCCGCCGGCGAGGAGGGTGAGGGCGGCGGTGGCCGTCAGGGTACGGATG
The DNA here is from genome assembly GCF_042891295.1 of Streptomyces sp. NPDC001902. Taxonomy (NCBI): domain Bacteria; kingdom Bacillati; phylum Actinomycetota; class Actinomycetes; order Kitasatosporales; family Streptomycetaceae; genus Streptomyces; species Streptomyces sp. NPDC001902. Next base: position 274,735 of record NZ_JBIATA010000006.1, read on the forward strand.
AGTCTGCCGCGAGGGCGAAGAGTGCGCATGGCCGTCCTTGTCCGTCGTCTGTCGTTCGTCGTTCGTCGTTCGTCGTTCGTCGTTCGTCGTTCGGTGGTCCGTGGAGCGCGGGGAAGCGGTCAGAGGACCTTGCTGAGGAATTCCTTCGTCCGCTCGTGTTCGGGGTGGTTCAGCACCCGCTCGGGCGGGCCCTGTTCGACGATCCGGCCCTCGTCGAGGAAGACGACGCGGTCGGCGACCTCCCGGGCGAAGCCGATCTCGTGGGTGACGATCACGAGGGTGGTGCCGCTGGTGGCCAGGTCCTTGATGACGGATAGCACCTCGCCGACGAGCTCCGGGTCGAGGGCGGAGGTGGGTTCGTCGAAGAGGATCACGCCGGGGCGCAGGGCGAGGGCCCGGGCGATGGCCACGCGCTGCTGCTGGCCACCGGACAACTGCCGGGGATAGGCCGCGGTCCGGTCGGCCAGCCCCACCCGGCCGAGCAGGGTGCGGGCCAGCTCGCGCGCCTCCGGCTTGCGCAGCCGGCCGGTCGCCACCGGGGCGGCGGCCACGTTGTCCAGCACGGTGAGGTGCGGGAAGAGGTTGAAGTTCTGGAAGACGAAGCCGATCCGGCTGCGCTGGGTGAGGATCACCCGCTCGCTCAGTTCCCTGAGGCGGGTGCCGTGCCGGCGTACGCCGATGAGCTCCCCGTCCAGACTGACGTGACCGGCCTCGGGCTTCTCCAGGTGGTTGATGACCCGCAGCAGCGTGGACTTGCCGGATCCGGACGGCCCGATGACGACGGTGACCTCCCCGGGCCGGACCGTCAGGCTGATCCCGTCCAGCACCCGGTGGGCGCCGTACCACTTGTGCACGTCGTGGACCTCGACGGCGGCCGGCCGTATGTCGGTGGTCATGTCGCGGTCTCCGTCCGGACGCGGGCCCGCAGGTCGCCCAGGGCGATCCGCAGTTTCTGCAGGGGGGTCGGCGGGACGGTGCGCAGCGCGCCGCGCGAGTAGTGCCGCTCGACGTAGAACTGGACGACGGAGACGACGCTGGTGAGGATCACGTACCAGACGGTGGCGACCAGCAGCAGCGGCACGATGTCGCCGGGGTAGGTGCTGCCCATGCTCTGGACCGAGCCGAACAGGTCGAGCAGCGAGACGTAGAAGACCAGCGAGGTCCCCTTGATCAGCCCGATGAGCTGGTTGACGTAGTTGGGGACGACGGACCGCAATGCCTGCGGAAGCACGATCCTGGCGAACTGGTAGCGCTTGGGCAGGCCGAGTGCGGCGGCCGCCTCGTGCTGGCCCTGGTCCACCGAGAGGATTCCGGCCCTCACCACCTCGGAGGCGTAGGCCGCCTCGTTCAGGCTCAGACCCACGACGGCCACCACCAAGTCGGTGGCGAGCCTGGACTCGTCGAAGGTGAGGAAGGCCGGCCCGAAGGGCACGCCCAGGCTCAACGTCTGGTACAGCGCACTGAAGTTGTACAGGAACAGCAGCACGACGATGAGCGGCACCGAGCGGAACAGCCAGGTGTACGTCCAGCTGACGGCGCGCAGCACGGGGCTGCCGGAGAGCCTGGCCAGTGCGAGCGCGATCCCGCCGAGCAGGCCGAGCACCGCGCTGTACGCGGCCACCTCCAGGGTGATGAGCAGCCCGTCCAGGATCAACGGCCGGACGAACCAGTACGCGAAGCGGTCCCACTGGTAGAAGGGGTTGGTCACCAGGCCGTGGGCGATCTGGGCGACGAGCACGAGCACGACCGCGGTGGCGATCCAGCGTCCGCGCCGCCGCAGCGGCAACACCCGCTGTGCGGTGGGGGGTCGTGGTGCGGGGAGCGTTCCGCCGGCGGGCGTTCCGGGCGGGGGCGGCACCGGCCGGGAGGACACGGCGATGCCGGGTGGTTCGGTCATGGGGGACTCCAGCGGTTCGGTACGCCCCGGTCGCGCACGCGGCAGCGGCCCCGCCGGGATCGGGTGTCCGGCGGGCGTGGCGATGGGACGGGGAGGCGGGCGGAGCGGGCCCGGGCGGGCCCGGGCGGGTCCGGGCGGGAGGGCACGCCGCCGCGTCAGCGGCGGGGGCCGGGGTTCAGGAAGCCGTCAGCCTTGACAGAGGGCGCGACAGTGCGCGGTACACGCGCAACAGGAGGCACCGGGGACGTGGTGCGCGGCGACGGGGAGCCGCGGGTGCGACGGGACGCGGCCGTGGGGCCGCTGTGCGGCCGTCCCCGGGGCTGCGTGCATCGTCGTCACCGTCACCGTTCCGCCCCGCGGGGCCTCGCGTCCACCGTCGTCATCGGACCGTCCGGTCCGGTCGTCATCCGGGGCGTCCCACCGCGACACGGGGGCCGCCGGCCGGCGAGCCGGGCTCGCGCCGGAGCTCATGACCGATCTGCGGCGTAAGTTAGGCACGGCCCCGTGGGAATGTCAACGACGCCGTCTCACATCGTGAGCGGTCCGATGAGACGCGTACGCGTCCCTTGACGCACGGGGTTTGACGACTCGACACTGATGGGCAGGTCACGATCGTCAGCGCCCACCACACCGCCCCGCGGCACGGTGGGTCATCGGCCCCGGCCCGCTGACCGGCAACCCTCACATCGCGGTGGGGTGCCCCGGGTGACGACCTGGTCCCGTCGGCGCGGCGGGGCAAGCGCGGTCCCGCGTCCTGCGGGCCCCGAGCCGGGGAGGTGGACATGCCCAGGGCACGAGCCCTCCTCCTCACCCGACGTCTGCACATCGACTTCCTGCGCGTCTGCAGCTCGTTCGGCGCGGCCGGCTGACCTCCACCCAGGACCTTCAGCCGTCCCGCCGCCGGTGCCCCCAGGGGGCGACCGGCGGCCCGCCACGCCTTGGAGAGGGCATGACCGAGACGATCCCGCTCGACCCCGCACTCCACGCCTCCTGTTCGGCTCTGCCGCGCGCGTCCCGTCCCGACCGCTTCCGCAGCCGCATCGGTGTCGACCTCGCCGGCGGCTTCTACCCCGCGCCACGCCGGTACGAGCTGTTCCTGTCGCCGGGGTGCCCGCTCTCGCAACGGGTCGCCATCACCCTCGACCTGCTGGGGCTGCGGGACTCCGTCGTCACGACGCCCGTCCCTGCGGGAGCCGTCGGCGACACCGCCCTCGCCGCGCTGCGCGCGGCCTACGAGGCCACGTGGCACCACTACGACGGACCGCTCACCGTGCCCGCGCTGTGCGACCGGTGGACCGGGCGGGTCGTCAGCAACCACACCCCGGACATCCTCGGCGACCTCGCGGGCCGCCTCGGCGCCGAGGGCTGCGCCTCCGTACCCCCGCTGTGTCCCCCGGCCCTCCTGCCCGACATCGAGGCCCTCCGGCACACGGTCGACACGGGCGTGACGAGAGCCGCCGAACTGGCCGCGGACGGGGCACCGGCCGACCGTGACGCAGCCCTGCGGACCCTGCACGCCACCCTCGACCTGCTGGACCGCCGGCTGGCCTGCGGGCCCTACGTCCTGGGTGGCCACCTGACCGCCGCCGACGTCGACGTGTGGGTGGCCCTCTCCCACCTCGCGAGCGGTCTGCTCTGCTCCTACGGCCGCCTCACGGCGTACGTCGCCCGTCTCGGCGGGCACCCGGCGTTCCGTGCGCAGCGGACGGCCGCCGCGCTCGCGTCCGCCCCCTGACGCACGCAGCCGTCCCCGCCCTCGCCAGGGGGGCGGAGGTCGGGGACGGCTGCATGGGTCCGCGGGTCCGGCCGCTCAGGCGTCCTCGGCCGGAAGGGCGTACAGACCGGGGAGGTTGACCACGACGGCCTCCTGGGTGCTGCGGGCGATGACGACCACGGCCTCCTGCGCGGGGTCGGGGTTCTCCTCGCGGTGCGGCACGAACGGGGGGACGAAGACGTAGTCGCCGGGCGAGGTGCGCAGGCGCACCTCCTCGGGCGCGTCGCCCGAGTCGTCCAGGAAGACGAACTCGGGGTGCCCGCTCACCACGTAGATCGCGGTCTCGGACGCGCCGTGGTGGTGGTCGGAGGACGCCGTCGCCGGGGCCACGTGGGTCTGGCCCATCCACAGCTTCTCGGAGCCCACGGTCCGTCCGCTGACGGCGGCGAACCTGCGCATCCCGCCGGTCTGCGCCGTCCCGCCGTCCAGGGCGCCCGCGCGGATGTGGTGCAGCCGGGTCCGCAGGGGCGCAGCCGCCTGCCCGGGCGCGTCGTGGAGATGGGGGTGGAAGCCTTCACCGGGGTTCGTCAGGGGCTCGCTCATGGCCGGGACGCTAGAGCGGCCCCGAAAAGGATGTCAAGAAGTGTCCTTTGTGCTTCACCTGCGGCAATGCTGCCGCAATGTACGGAGCACGGCGGCCGAACCCCCGGGCCGGGCGGGCCGGTTGGGGCATGATGGGCCCATGCATATCTCCGCGAAGGCGGACTACGCCACGCGGGCTCTGCTGGAGCTCGCCTGTGAGCCTGCCCGCCCCCTGACCTGCGAGGCCATCGCCTCCGCGCAGCAGATCCCGTTCCGCTTCCTGAAGTCCGTGGTGAGCGAACTGCGCAAGGCCGGGCTGGTGCGCAGTCAGCGCGGCTGCGAGGGCGGCTACTGGCTCGGCCGGCCCGCCGGCGAGATCACCCTGCTGGACGTGGCGCGCGCCGTGGACGGCGAGTTGATCACCCTGCGGGGGGAGTCGCTGGCCGGGCTCGGCTACCCCGGTCCGGCCGCCGGGCTGCCCGAAGTGTGGCGCCAGGTCGAGGCGGGCGCGGCGGCGGTCCTCGGCGGGGTGACCCTCGCCTCGCTCCTGCCCGCGGCCGCCGCGGAGCGGCTGGACCGGAAGGGAGCCGCGTGACGGCCCCGCCTGCCCCGCCCGCCGTGGAGGTGGTGGAGTACACCGATCCGCTGTGCCCCTGGGCCTGGGGTTCGGAACCGGTGTTCCGCAGGCTGCGGGCCGCGCTGGGCGGCCGGGTGCGCTGGCGCCGCGTGCACGGCGTCCTGTTCGACGCCGACGACGACCCAGCCCCCGACCCGGCCGCGGAGACCGCCTGGTACGCGCGGCACGTCGAGGAGATCAGCGCGCACACCCGGGCGCCGCGGGCGCAGCGGCTGAGCCGGGTGGCGGCCAGCTCCTGGCCCGCCTCGCTGGCCGCCAAGGCGGCCGAGCTGCAGGGCGAGGAGGTGGCCGGGCGGGTGCTGCGCCGGCTCCGGGAGACCGTGTTCGTGCTCGGGGAGCCGGCCGACACGCCCGCGCTCGCACTGGCCGCGGTACGGGGCGCGCCGGGACTGGACCCGGTACGGCTCGCGGCCGACGCGGCGGCCGACGACGTCCTGGCGCGGGTACGGGCCGACCGGGCGGAGGCACGGCGCCCGGTGCGCGAGGCGCTGGCGGCGCGCGGCCCGTCGCCGCACCCCGGAGCGGCGAAGGAGACCGGCGGCGGATACCGGTACGCGCTGCCGACGCTGCTCGTACGCGCCCCGGCCGGGCGGCGCGTGGTGCCCGGCTGGCGGCCCTACGAGGAGTACGCCTCCGCCGTCGAGGAGTTGTGCCCGGGACTGCTGCGGACCCCGGATCCGCTGCCGCCGGACGAGGCGCTGCGGCGCTACCGGAGCCTCACCGATCCCGAGCGGGCCCTCCTGGTCACCGGGGCCTGGCCGCCACCGGAGGCGGTCCGGGTGGACACCGGGAACGGCCCCCTGTGGCTGCACCCCGAGGAGGCCGCGACGCACCCGGCCACCGCTCGCGGTGCTCGCGCCGTGCGCTGACCGGGCTCTGATCCGCCGTCACGGACCCGTCCCGCCAAATGAGACACCAATTGGTGTCTATTGACAGCCGCTCGCGGCGCTCGCCAGGATGAGCAGCATGCTCACGACGCACCCCGGTGTGGTGTGCCGCTACGTGGACCTGCGGCGCACCTGCAGCGCCCTCTGTCGCTGACCGGCCGCCTCCCACGGCCCACAGGCGCCTGACCGCATCCGTCAGCACCGGCCGCGCCGCCGCCCCGTCGAGCCGCGCCCGCCGTCCGCGCCGCCCCTTCCGCGCTTCGCCGCCTTCTCCCACCGCATCCCGGTGAGCCCCCGCGTACCCCCGAACGCCCTGCCCTGAGCGCGGCGTGCCCGGCGTCTGCCCGCCAGACCCCGTCGGCACGGCCGTACCGGCACGGGACGGCGTCGGGCGCGGGTGCGCGCCGCCGTGCCCGCCGCCACGCCCCCGCCTGCCCTGAGCCGGTCCGGGGGCCCTCGAAGAAAGCACCCACATGCCCGGACGACTCACGCCCAGCCGCCCCGGACCCGCCTCCCCTGCCGCCCGGCGCCCGGGCCGGCTGCGCACCGCGGCCCTCGGAACCGCCCTCGCCTCCGTCCTCGTCCCCGCCCTCGGCGCGTGCGGCGGCGGCGCCGGCGCGTCGACGGGGAGCGCCACACTGAAGTGGGCCTCCTCCTACTTCCCCGCCCACTGGGACCCGGTGGTCTCCGGCAGCGGCGCCCAGTTCCGCGAACTCGCCCTGGTCTACGCCTCGTTGACGCGTACCGACGAGAACGGCAAGGCCGTCCCCGACCTCGCGAAGAGCTGGGAGTACAACGACAAGGGTGACGAGATCACCTTCCACCTCCGCCCCGGCCTGAAGTTCAGCGACGGCGAGCCGGTCGACGCGGCGGCGGTCAAGGCGGCGATCGAGCGGGCCAAGAAGCAGAAGAACTCGGCGCTCTTCGGCGACCTGACCTCGATCGCTTCGGTGGACGCCAACGGTCTGGACGCGGTCGTCCACCTCACCCAGGTCGACTACCAGATACCGCAGTTGCTCGGTGAGCGCGTCCTGCAGATCGCCAGCCCCAAGGCGGCCGCGGCCCCGCAGAAGCTGGACCAGCACCCCGTTGGCGCCGGTCCGTTCGTGGTGGAGCAGCTGATCCCCGGCACCAAGGTGCTGCTCAAGAAGAACCCGGACTACTGGGACGCGAAGAACATCCACATCGACGACGTGGAGCTCACCTCCGCCCCCGACGCGTCGACGGTCGTCTCCGGCCTCCAGACCGGCGTCTACAACTTCGCCGACCTCGAACCGAGTCAGGCGGAGGCCGCCGAGAAGGCCGGCCTGGACGTCTTCGTGCAACCCGGCTTCAACGCCTCGAACCTCAGCCTCAATGTCAACAAGGCGCCGTTCGACGACGACAGGGTCGTCGACGCCGTCCGCCACGCGGTCGACCGCAAGGAGTTCGTCGACAAGCTGACCTTCGGCTACGGCGAGGCGACCGACCAGCCCTTCCCGCCGGGGTACGTGGCCTACGACCCGAAGTCCCGGGACCCGTACCCGTACGACCCGGCCACGTCCCGCAAGCTGCTCGCCGAGGCCGGCCACAAGGCGGGCGACATCAAGCTCGACCTCGTCATCCCGGCGGAGGACCCGCAGGCCGAGATCGTGCAGGCGCAGCTGGCCGCGGTCGGCATCACCGTCCGCATCAAGGTCGACAAGAACTGGGCCACCCCGTTCTTCGCCAAGGACCTGACGTTCTCGCTCTACGGCACCACGGGGCGGGACTCAGCGGTGCAGACCCTCACCGCGCACTTCGGGCCCAACGGCCCGCTGAACCTGAGCACCCCGTACGAGCCGGCCGGCTTCGACGCGGCCGTGGCGAAGGTCCGCCGCACGCCGCTGGACTCCCCCGACTACGTGGGGAACCTCCAGGCGGCGACCCGCGCCGGGCTGACGAGCAAGGCCCTGGTCTTCACCTACTCCTCGCCCAACCTCTTCGCCAAGAGCAAGGCGATCTCGGACCTGCCGAAGAACCCGGCCCACATCGACTGGACCGGCGTGACCATCGCCGGCGGCAGCTGACCACCGTCCACCACCGAAGGGGAGGCAACCTCATGACGACGACCGCCGCGCCGGTCGCCCTCACCCCCCGTCGCGGCGTCGCCGCGGCCAGGGCCCGGCACGCCGCGGGCCGGGTCCTGGCCGCCCTCGCCCGGTCCGTCGCGATCATCGTGCCCGTGTTCCTGGTCGCGACCTTCGTGACCTTCGCGCTGCGGGCGCTGAGCGGGCTCAGCCCCGCGCGGATCCAGCTGGGCGAGGACGCGACACCGCAGGCCATCGCCCGGGTCGAGGCCCAGTGGGGGCTCGACCGGCCGTTCCTGGTCCAGTACGGGGACTGGCTCGACGGCATCCTGCACGGGCGGCTCGGCACCAGCTGGGCCAACGGCGCCGACATCTCCACCCTCATCGGGCTCGGCCTGGGCGTCAGCCTCTCGGTCGCGACGCTGGCCCTGCTCATCGGGGTGGTCGTGGGCTTCGCGCTGGGCACGCTGGCGGCGCTGCGCAGCACCACCTGGATCGACCGTGCGATCACCGGATTCGTCACGGTCATCTCGGTGATGCCGGCGTTCGTGGTGGGCATCGTGCTGGTCGTCGTCTTCGCCGTCGGTCTCCACTGGTTCCCCTCCGGCGGCTACGTCCCGGCGGAGCAGGGCGTCGGGCCGTGGCTGGCCCACATCACCCTCCCGGCGATCGCGCTGAGCTTCGACGTGGTCGCCGACGTCGCCCGCCAGCTGCGCGCGGGCCTCGTGGCGGCCCACCGCGAGAACTACGTCACGGGCGCGGTGGTGCGTGGCCTGAGCCCGCGGCGGATCTTCTTCGGTCACGTCCTGCGCAACGGCCTCGGACCGGCGCTCGCCACCCTCGGGCTGAAGTTCCCGGCCCTGGTGGGTGCCTCCGTCGTCACCGAATGGATCTTCGGTCTGCAGGGCTTCGGCAGGTTCGCCAACGACGCCGCCCAGGCCGGGGACGTACCCGCCGTCCAGGGCGTCCTCGTGGTGTCGATCGTCCTGGTCGTCTCCTTCAACCTGATCGTCAACCTGGTGCTGGCGCGCGTGACGCCGGCGTCCCAGCGGGGGGTCTGACCATGGTGCGCCACGTCCTCTCCCTCACCTCCGGCCGGATCGCGGCGGTCGTCCTGACCGTGATCGCGCTGCTGGCGCTGCTCGGTCCCTGGCTCGCACCGCACGATCCCCTGGCCACCAGCGACAACACCCTGGCCGCCGCCTCGGGCTCGCACTGGCTGGGCACGGACTACCTCGGCCGTGACGTCCTCAGCCGGCTCCTGGACGGCTCGCGCGTCAGCGTGCTCGGTTCGCTCGAAGTCGCCCTGACGGCCCTGGTCGTCGGCGCGGTGCCCGGCATCCTGTCCGTCTACTGGGGCCGGGTCTTCGAGTGGGCGACCCTGCGCCTGGCCGACACGCTGGTCTCCCTGCCCTTCCTGCTGTTCGCCGTCGCCGTGGTCGCGCTCCTCGGCAACGGCCTCACCCAGGCCATGCTGGTCACCGGCGTGCTGGTGTCACCGCTGTTCTACCGGGTGGCCCGCGCCGCCACCCTGGCCGTGGCGCGCTCGCCGTACGTGGAGGCGGCGCTCGTCTCCGGTGCCTCGACGGGCTGGATCGTACGCCGCCACGTGTGGGGCAAGATCCTCCCGCCGGTCGCGGTCGCGCTCGCCCAGACCATCGGCGTGGGTTTCGTGATCGTCTCCAGCCTGACCTTCCTCGGCATCGGCGTGCAGCCGCCGGCGCCCACCTGGGGCGGCCTGCTCGCCTCGGACCTGGGCTACCTCAGCCACCAGCCGTGGGCCCCGGTGGCCCCCGCCCTGCTCATCATGGCCACCGTCTGGGCGAGCAACCTGCTCGCCGACGCGATCCGCGACGTCTCCGGCGAGGCGGGACGCGCACTGCTCGACCGCCGCAGGGCCCGCGCCAACCGCCTCGACAAGCCCGACCCCGCCCCCGCCGGAGGTGCGTGATGACGACCGTGTCCGAAGGACTGCTCCCCTTGCCTGCCCCGGGCGCCGCGCCGGGCACCCCGGCACCGCCGGTGCTGTCCCTTCGCGACGTGCGCATCGGCGACCGCGCGGGCGACCGCGAGATCGTCCACGGGGTGAGCGTCGAGCTCGCACCCGGTGAGGCGGTCGGCATCGTCGGGGAGTCCGGCAGCGGCAAGACCCTCACCTGCCGCGCGGCACTCGGCATCCTGCCCGCGCACTTCGAGGTCACCGGTGGGTCGATCGAGATCGACGGCACCGACATCGCCACCCTGACACGGGCTCAGTGGACGGCCCTGCGGGGCGCCACGATCAGCGCGGTCTTCCAGGACCCGGCCTCCTACCTCAACCCCTCGATCCGGGTCGGCCCGCAGATCGCCGAGGTCGTGCGCGCCAAGAAGGGGCAGCGGCGCCGCGAGGCCCGCCGGCAGGCCGTCGAGCTGCTGCGGACGGTGCAACTGCGCGATCCGGAGCTGGTCTACGGCAGTTACCCCCACGAGCTGTCCGGGGGCATGCTCCAGCGCGTCCTGATCGCGGCGGCGATCGCAGCCGGCCCGCGGATCCTCATCGCCGACGAGGCCACCACCGCCCTCGACGTCACCGTCCAGGCCGGGATCCTCGACATGCTCGCCGAACTGCGCGAACAGGCGGGGCTGGCCCTCGTCGTCGTCTCCCACGACCTCGCGGTCGTCGCCCAGCTCTGCGACGAGGTCGTCGTCCTGCGGGAGGGCGAGGTGGTCGAGCAGGGCCCGACCAGCGCGGTGCTGCACGACCCGCGGCACGAGTACACCCGCCTGCTGATCGCCGAACACGAGCAGTACGGCCTGGACACGTTCCTCACCGTGAAGGAGGACGCATGACGACCGGCGAACCGCCGCGGACGACGCCGGCCGACGGTGCGGACCCCGCCGGTCCCGTGCTGGAGATCACCGGCCTCGACGTGCACTACGGCCTGCGCCGCCGGCGCCGCCAGGCACTGCGCGGGGTGTCCCTGACCGTCGCGCCCGGCGAGGCCGTCGGCCTCATCGGCGAGACGGGATCCGGGAAGTCCACCCTGGCCCGGGCCGTGCTGGGCCTGGTGCGCGCCTCGGCCGGGTCGGTCGTCGTCGGCGGGGAGGACGTCGCCCGGCACGGCCCACGCCAGTGGCGCGCCCTGCGCCGCCGAGGCATCGTCCAGTACGTCTTCCAGGACCCCCTGCGCAGCCTCGACCCGGACCTCACCGTCGAGGAGTCCCTCACCGAACCGCTGCTCCTGCAGGGCGTCCCACGCGAGGAGGCGGCCGACCGGGCGCGGGCGTTCCTCCCCCGCGTCCGCCTGCACGAGGAGCTCCTCGGCCGGCTGCCCGGGGAGCTCTCCGGCGGGCAGCGCCAACGGGTCTCGGTGGCCCGGGCGCTGGTCACCGGACCGCGCCTGGTCATCCTCGACGAACCGGTGAGCGCCCTCGACGCGGCCAACCGCGTGCAGGTCCTGGAGATCCTCAAGGAGCTGCGCTCCTCCGGAGTGGCCCTGGTCTTCATCTCCCACGACCTCGGCTCCGTGGCCGGGGTCTGCGACCGCCTCGCCGTGCTCTACCAGGGCGAACTGGTCGAGGTCGGCACCACGCACGACGTCGTCAACCACCCCCGCCATCCCTACACGCGCCTGCTCGTCGGCTCGGCGCCCACCCTGCGTTCCGCCCCGGCGGACCGGGCCGAACGCGAAGCGCTGCGCGCGCTGCTGCGCACCTGACCCCACGACAGACAGGAACAGCCACCATGTCCCGCAGGATCCACCTCGCGCTCCACCCCTACGGCGTCGGCGGCCCCGGCCAGCACGGCCTGTGGAAGGACGCCCGCGTCGCCAAGAACGCCAGCACCGACATCAACTACTACATCGCGCAGGCCAAGGCGGCCGAACACGCCCTCTTCGACGCCCTGTTCATCGTCGACAGCCAGTTCATCAACGCCACCTACCCCGCCCACTACCTCAACCGGCTGGAGCCGCTGACCCTGCTGTCGGCGGTCGCCACGCACACCCGTCACGTCGGACTGGTCGGCACGGCCAGTTCGACGTACAACTCGCCGTTCAACCTCGCCCGCCGCTTCGCCTCGCTCGACCACATCAGCGGCGGCCGCGCCGGCTGGAACGTCGTGACCAGCTTCGACACGGGCACCTCCAGGAACTTCGGGTTCGACGAGCACCTGGACTACGCCTCCCGCTACGGCCGTGCCCTGGAGTTCGTCAAGGTCGCCCGCGGCCTGTGGGACTCCTACGAGGACGACGCCTTCCCGGCCGACGTGGAACGGGGCGTCTTCCTCGACCCGGCCAAGCTGCACGCGCTCGACCACGAGGGCGAGCACTTCAGGGTCGCCGGCCCCCTCAACCTGTCCCGGTCCCCGCAGGGCCAGCCCGTGATCTTCCAGGCCGGCGTCTCCGAGGAGGGCCGCGACCTGGCCGCCCAGGTGGCCGAGGGCATCTACGCGCCCGGGGGCACCCTCCGGCAGGCGCAGGAGTACTACGCCGACATCAAGCAGCGCACCGCTTCCTACGGCCGCGACCCCGACCACATCAAGATCTTCATCCACGGCGGTCCGGTGGTCGCCGCCACCGACGAGGCGGCCCGGCGCCGCGAGCGGGAGATCTTCGAGGAGGACAACGACTTCGACCGCAACCTCGCGCTGCTGGGACGTTCCTTCGGCGCCTACGACTTCAGCGTGCACGACCTGGACGCGCCCTTCCCCGACGTCGCGCACCTCGCCGAGAAGGGCGGACGCACGGGCGCGGCCAGGATCATCGAGCGGGCCCGGGCGGAGAACCTGACCCTGCGCCAGGTCGCCCGGTCGGCCAACGAGTTCCGCACCTCCCCCTTCGTCGGGTCGCCGCGGACCGTCGCCGGCACCATCGAGCAGTGGTTCGACGCCGGCACCTTCGACGGCATCAACCTCGCCTTCCGCACCACCGACGAGCTCGAACTCTTCGTGGACGGCGTCGTGCCCCTCCTCCAGCAGCGCGGCCTGTTCCGCACCGAGTACGAGGCCGACACCCTGCGCGGCAACCTCGGCCTGCCGGTCCCCGCCAACCGCCACACCCACGAGCGCCTGCTCGTGGCCGACTGAGCACGGGACGGGACGGACAAGGCCATGACCACCGAGCACCCGCGCCTGCGACTCGGCTTCCTCACCCACGTGCAGGGCCGCGACGACGACCCGGTCCGCACCTACCGCAACGCCCTGGAACTCTTCGTCGCCGCCGACGAACTCGGCTTCGACGCCGGCTGGGTGGCCCAGCACCACGTCTCCCTCGGCGGCGGGGGACTGTCCTCGCCCTGGACGTTCCTCGCCCACGCCGCGGCACGCACCACCCGGATCCGGCTCGGCACCGCCATCACGATCCTCCCGCTGGAGGACCCGATCCGGCTCGCCGAGGACGTCGCCACCGTCGACACCCTCAGCGGCGGCCGCGTCGAGATCGGCGTGGGCAGCGGCTACAACGGCCTGGAGTACGCCGCCTTCGGCCGGGACGTCGCCCGCAAGCGCGAACTGACCAGCGAACACCTCGACGTACTGCGCAGCGCGCTGGCACGTGAGGAGGTCGGCGCGCCCGGCTTCCGCATCCAGCCGGCCGCCGGCGACTTCGGCGACCGCATCTGGCAGGGCGCCTTCAGCACGCAGGGCGCCGCGTACGCGGCGGCCGCCGGGTCGAACCTCCTGCTCAACCGGGCGGCGTACGGCTTCGACTCCCCGACCGACGCGGTGCAGCGCCCATGGGCGGACGCGTACCTCGACGCCTGGGACCGGCCGCGCCGCCCGCGGATCGGGCTGTCACGGTTCGTGTTCCCGGCCAAGGACCGGCGGACGGCGCTGGGGCAGATCGGCGAGGACGTCCACCGGGCGGCGCTGCGCATGGCGGAGGGCGGCGCCTTCCCGAAGGGCCTGGACCTGGACGAGGCGCTGCGCCGCTTCCACTCCTTCCTCGGGCATCCCGAGGAGATCGTCGCGGCGCTGCGGCGGGAGCGGGTCCTGCCGGTCGCGACCGACCTGATCACCCAGTTCAACCCCGCGGTCCCCGACCACGACGCGGCGTTGCGCGCCCTGGAGCTCATCGCGACCGAAGTGGCGCCGGCGCTGGGCTGGCGGCGCGCGTCCGAACCCGAGCCCCGGCCCGAGCCGGCAGGAGTCTGAGATGACCGAGCAGACCGACCGCATCGACCACGCCGACCACACCGACCACCACGGCCCCGAGGGCCTGCTCGTCCGCGGCACGGTCGTCGTGGTGCCGGGCCGCGGCGAGACACGGGCGACCTACGCCCGCTTCGCGCGGCGGCTGGCCGCCGACGCCTACCGCGTACGGGTCGTCGACCCCCCGGAGCCGGACCCGGACGACCCGGCCGGTTCCCTGACCCGGTTCGGCGAGCGCCTCGCGCACGCCGTCGAGGGCACCGCCGTCGAGGGCACCGCCGCCGAGGGCGCGCCGGCCACCCCCGTCGTCCTGGTGGGCGCCGACTCCGGCGCCGTCGCCGTCGCCGCACTCCTGGGCCGCCCCGGCCGGGCCGGCGTCCGGCCGGACGGCGTCGTCCTCGCAGGGCTTCCCGGCCGTGCGGCCCCTGCCGAGGACGGCGGCTGGGACGGGGAGCTCGACGTCCGCACGTCCTGCCCGACCCACCGCGACACGCTCACCCGGGACCCGCGCGTACGCCGGGGCTCGCTGGGCAAGGCGGTGCCCGACACCCTGCTCACCGCCGCGTACGAGGCCGAACTCGCCCCGCCCGCGCTCTTCCTCGCCGGTGACGCCGACCCGCTCGCCGATCACGACGCGCTCGCACGCGCCGCCAAGTCCCAGCGCCGCGCCCGGCTTTCGGTCGTCCGAGGCGCCCACCACGACGTGCTCAACGACGTACAGCACCGCTCGGTGGCAGCCGAGGTCGTCACCTTCCTGGAGACGCTGCGCAACGGTCTGGTGCCCGTCGTGGCCGTCGAATCCAGCACCTGGTGACCGCGCCGAGGTCCCCGCTCGCCCCCACCCCGCCCGCCCGAACCCGGAAGGTCCCCATGGCCGTCATCCTGTCCGTCTCCGGAAGCCCCTCCGCCACCTCCCGCACCGCACGGCTGCTGCGCCACCTGGACGACCGGCTGCGGCTCCACGGCCACGAGGTGGTCCCCCTGGACGTGCGTACGCTGCCCGCCGACGCCCTGCTCGGCGCCGACGTCCACCACCCGGCCATCACCGGGGCCGCGGCCCTGTTCCAGCGGGCGGACGGGGTGGTGATCGGCACGCCCGTCTACAAGGCCGCCTACTCGGGCCTGCTGAAGTCACTGCTCGACCTGCTCCCGCAGTTCGCCCTCGCCGACAAGACCGTGCTGCCGCTGGCCACCGGGGGCACCACGGCCCACGTCCTGGCCATCGACTACGCGCTGCGCCCGGTGCTGAGCTCCATGGGCGCCGCCCACATCGTCCCGGGGTGGTTCACGCTCGACAAGGACCTCGCCGTGGCCGACGACGGCACGCTGACCGTCGCGCCCGCCACGGCCGAGGCCCTGACGCAGGTCACCGACCGCTTCTCCGCCGCGTTGGGGGGCCGTACGACCGTGCTCGCGCCCACGGGGTGAGCCCCTGTCCGCCGTACGCCGCGCGCGGGGTCACATCACGGGGCCGGCCCCCTGGCACAGGTCGCGGACCGCGGTCACGTGCGGGTGCCAGGGGCGCGTGGCCGGCCCGGTGAGGAGCAACCGCCGTTCCACGCGCGGCAGTACGGGGACGAGGGTGAGGCCGCCGGGCAGCATGCTCCCCGCCAGGGAGGGGACGACCGCGACGCCGAGGCCGGCCTCGACCATGCAGAGCAGCGTGCCCCGTTCACGGATGTGCTGGGTGGGGCGGTACGGAACCCCGGCCCGTGCGTGGAGCTCCCTGAGCTGGCTCTCGGCGCCGGAGGTGGCTGCGGGGCGCCCCCGGGGCCGTGCTGTGCGCCGTCACGTCCGGCGCCGACGACCTGCTGCTCCTCGGCGCGGCCCGGTCCTCGCGGACTCCGGTGGCTGTGCACCGCAGGCCCGTGCAACGGGCCGTCCTGGCGGACGCCGTGTGCGATGTCGTGATCGTCGGCGGACCGCGCCTGCTGCGCCGCTGCCGCAGGCAGGACGCCCGGCTGAGGACACGTCAGCAGCCGGTCCGAGTGCGTACACCGTCTGTGTCCGGACGTCACCGACCCCCGACCCCGGAGGGAACCCCGTATGACCCGAGGGGCCGGCCCCGCTCCCCACGCCGATCCCGGCAGGGCCCGCGATTGCCGGATCTGCCGCGGATGGGGAACGCTCGTCACCGGCCACGACGGCCTCGCCCTGTGCCCGGCCTGCCAACTCCCCAGGCAGCGGTCCGGCCCCGCCGTCCCGCACGCCGAGGACCCTCCCCCGCGGCGCGCCGCCCCCGTACTCCGCGGCAGCCGCGACCGTCCGTTGCCGCTGACGTGGGTAGCGCGGCTTCTGCGGCTCGGCGAACCCGTCGTCCTCGTGGCGGGGGGCGGATCCGGCCCCCTACCGGGTGGCCGGGCCCGGGCGGGACACTGACTGCGCAGTCGTGCCGGGCGGGGGGCGGGTGGGTCCCGCGGCGCGGAGGGGGAAGGGGGACGGGATGGCGGTCGGCTCCACCGAGGTGACGGCTCTGGCGGGATCCCTGACGGCACTCGGCCTGGAACCGGGCGGGGTCGTCCTGGTGCACGCCTCGCTGCGCGGCGCGGGCGGCACCCGCGCGGGCACGATGCTCGACGCGCTGCTACGGGTGCTGGGACCGCGTGGCACGCTGGTGACGCCCAGTTTCACACCCGAGAACTCCGACTCCTCCTCCGCCCACCGGGCGCGTGTGGCGGGGCTGGACCCCCGGGAGGCCGCCGCCGTGCGGGGCGCGATGCCGCCCTTCGATCCGGCGTCCACACCGGCGCCCGGGATGGGGGTGCTCTCGGAGACCCTGCGCACCGTGGAGGGTGCGGTGCGCAGCGCCCATCCGCAGACCTCCTTCGTGGCGTACGGCCCGGCCGGGGACGCCATCACGGCGGAGCACGGCGCCGACTGCCACCTCGGCGAGCGGTCCCCCTTGGCGGCGCTCTACCGGGCCCGTGCCCGGGTCCTGCTCCTCGGTGTCGGGTTCGACGTGTGCAGCGCGTTCCACCTGGCCGAGTACCGGGTGCCCCGGCCGCCCCTGCGCACCTACCGCTGCGTGGTCGTCAGGGGCGGCCGGCGTTCCTGGTGGAGCTACGAGGACGTGGCCCTGGACGACTCGGACTTCGCCGCCCTGGGCGCGGCGTACGAGGCCGAAGGCACGACCAGGACCGGCACCGTGAGCGGGCTCCGGTGCCGGTTGCTCGACCTGCGGGAGGCCGTCGACTTCGCGGTGCGCTGGATGCCCGTGAACCGGCCGCGACGGGCGGGCGCCGGTGCCGGGCCCGGTCCCGGTGCCGGGCCCGGGCTCACCTGAGGCGGTCGAGGGCCCTGCCGGCCCGCAGGAGGTGCAGGTCGTGCCGTACGGCCGCGGGGAGCGCGGCCTCGTCGTACGGCACGCCGTCCAGGAAGTCGCGCAGGCCGACGTCGCCGACGCGCGACATCGTGTACGGCGGAACGGAGTGCCGGGTGAGCACGAGGGGCCCTGGTCCGGCGTGCCCGAGCGCCTCGGCGAAGATCGCGCGCACCCGGTGGAAATGACGTTCCTGGACGCCGCCGATGTCGATGACTCCGACGGCTTCCGCGTCGGAGGGCGTCGTGCCGCCGATTCTTCGCAGCGGCAGCCGGCCGAGGTCGTGCAGCAGCACGTGGGCGGCCGCGTACTCGAGGGTCTGCCGGTCGGAGAGGCTGCCGCCCTTCCCCTGGAGCCGCCGGGCGATCTCCTCGCGCGGCTCCTCCCCGAGCCGGGCGATGGTGTCCTCGATCGGATCCTCCCCCGCGGGCAGGGGGAGGTCGGCGAACAGCCCGTAGTGGCCCGCCATCGGCCCCCGGTCCAGGACGCGGCACAGGTGCTCGGCGAGGAGCCGGCCCTCCTCCGCGACGACCGCGGCGGGCAGGGCGTTGATCCGCGCGCCCAGTTCGCCCACGTAGAGCACCTGCAGGTAGGGCAGCCGGCCCGTGACCGCCTGGACCCGTTCCGCCATGAGCACGGCGGGCAGCACGTAGCTCAGGGCGCGCAGCGGCATGCGCACCGACGCACCGAACACCACCCGCAGGGCCGGAGGTCCGTACACGGCGGCCTTGCCCACCACGTCCAGGAGCGGCTCCACTCCCCCCTCCGGCAGCCCGCGGACGTACCCCTGCAGCCGGGCCGTACGGCCGACGACGGCGTCGAGGAGGGCCGGGCGCACCCGGTTGACCACCCCCGCGGCGGCTCCGTACTCCGAGGGCCGGAACCGGGCCAGGCACGAACGGACGTCCGCCTCGGCGAACGGGACCATGGTGTCCTGTCCCATCAGCGGGATTCCGCGCAGGACCGCGGTCAGCAGGTTCTCCTGCCGCTTGCCCAGGCCCGGGGGCGCGGAAGGGGAGGGCGCCGGCCGCGGGCCGGGACGGGAGAGCGTCGCGGGGTCGACCCCACCCATCAATGAGTCGTACATATAAAGTGATAGCCAGTCATACATGTGCTGCGGAACGGGTCATGACGAGACGTCAGCGGATTCTTCCATGATGACGCCAGTGCGGGCGTCCGTGACCGCGCCCGTTCGTACCGGTTCGGACGGGTGGGGGATGAAGAATACGTACACCTACGCCGTGAGTTACCTGCATGGCAGGGACGAGGCCTGGGTGGCGCGCTTCCTGGACGACCTGGACCGGCGGCTGGGCACCTCCCCGGTCCGTTTCGTCAGGGCGGCCACCGACGGCGGCCGGGGCCCGGCCTCGCCCGGGGTGGCGACGGCGGACCGCGTCCTCGTCCTGTGCTCACCGGCCTACTTCAGCGAGGGCCCCGCGGACGCGGACTGGGCGATGCTGGTCCACCGCACGAGCCTGGACCGGGCCCGCGGGGCGGCGGAGAACGGCATCGTGCTGCCCCTGCTCTGGGAACCCGTGCTCCAGCGGATGCCGGCGGTGGTCGCCGAGGCGGACACGTTCACGGCGGGGCAGCCGCCCGAGTACCGGACCCACGGACTCGCGTTGATGACGATGCAGGCCGCGCGCCACCGGGCCGCCCTCGACGAGGTGCTCGGCAACCTCACCCGATGGCTCACCACCGCTCCCCCCACCGGAAGCGGCCCCGCCCCGCAGGACATCCCCGCCGAACTCCCCCCGGCCCTGACCTCGGACGACACCCGGTTCACCGCCCTGTACCGCGGCCAGCTGACCGGCACCGCGCCCGGACTCACCGGCGGGCGCCCCCTGGGCCGGCGACTGAGCTGGCAGGACGGTCCGTCGCGACGGCACACCCCGTCCGGGGAGCCGGCGGCCGCGGGACGGCGGCTGCTGCTGGTCGGCCCGGCGGGTTCCGGGCGCAGCGCCGTGCTCGGGCACCTGGCGGACCGCGTCGCGGCCGGCCCGAGCGGAGCGCCCTGGGGCTGCCAGGTGGCGTTCACCCTGCGGGCGGACACCGGCGGCCTGCCCTCCCCCGACGGGATCGTCCAGGCGGCCGCCCCCTCGCTGGCCGCCCGGGAGCCCGCGGGCTGGACCGCCCGGCAACTGCGCGGCGGGCGCGCGCTGCTGGCCGTCCACGGCCTGGACCGCGCGCCGGTCCACATGCGCCCCGCGGCCTGGGAATGGCTGCTGCGCACGGCCGAGCACTACCCCGACGCCGTGATCCTGGTGGAGGCCAACGGCAGTTCGGTGCCCTGGCACCGGATCGACGGTGTCTTCACCCCGGTCCTCCTCGACCCCCTCGACCCCGCGGAACGCCAAGCCCTCCTCGCCGGGGGCGATCCCCTCGCCGGCGCCCCCGGCGGCAGGTCCGCGCTCACGGCCCTGGCCGACGACCCGCTGCTCGCCGACGCCGTGCGCTGGCCGTCCGCCGCGGTCGCGGTCCGGCACGCGGCCCGGGCCGCCGGGGACCGCGGGCCGGACCGCATGGATCTGCTGCGCGCCGCGGTGGCCGCCGTCTGGCGCCCCGACCGGGAGGCCGCCAACGCGCGTACCAGGGTGCGCGACAGCGTCCTGCGGGCGGCGGCCGGCGGCCTGGCCGCCGCGACGCTCGGGTCCGGCGACGCCCCGCTCCCGGCCGACACGGCGCTCGACGCGCTGTACGGACTCAACGCGCCCGGCCTCACCGGCAGCGTTCCCCCCGCCCGGCTGCTGTCGCAACTGGCCGACGAGGCGGGCATCCTGTACGCGCCGGCTCCCGCGACGATCGCCTTCGCCGGCGAGTCCGTACGGCAGTACCTCGCGGCGGAGCACCTTGCCACCCACCCCGGCCCCGACGGCGACCGGATCCTCGCCGGGCACCTCGAACGGACGGGGTCCGCCGGGCTCGCCCGTCTGGTCGCCGAACTGAGCGCGGTCCGCAAGTCGCTCCCGGACGTCCCCGGCCTCCTGGAGCACGGTGCCACCGGCCGGCGCCTGACGGCATCGGCGGCGCCGGGGATGCGGGCCACCGGTCCCGTCGTCGTACGGTCCGCGGAGGAACTCGCGGGCCTGGCGGCGCGGCGGGACGCCGCGCCCGAGGTCTGGTGCCAGGGGCCGCTCGGGGAACTGGAGGCAGTGCTGCCCGGGATCCCCGGACTGCGGAGCCTGGTGATCCTGGACCACCCGGAGATGACCGCGGTGCCGGACCTGAGCCGCTGCGTCGCGCTCCGGTCGCTGCGCCTGTCGAACTGCCCCCGGCTGCGCGACCTGACCTCCCTCGGCGCCTCCCCGGTGATGTTCCTGACCATCGCGCCCTGGCTCCCGTCCCTGGACCTGAGCCCGCTTCGGCGTGCGCCCTGGCTACGGAGGATCGACCTGGTGACCGCCGCTCCGCGGGGCGGCGACGACGCCGTCCGCGCCCCGCGCGTCGGGCGTGCCGACGTGCGCGTGCTCGCGCCGCCGGGGCCCCCGGGAGGGCCTCCCGGCCTGTAGATCAGCCGCGACGCGGTCCGTTACAGTGGCGCCACAGCGTGTGGTGGCATGACGTTCTCGGGGGGCACATGCGGTACACCAAGGTCTTCGACCCGCAGGCGCCCGGCGCCGTCGGGGAGACCGGCGCCGACGCATCCTCGGGGCGTCAGGACGACCAGGTGTACCTGTTCGACGAGGACACGGTGCTCGCCGTCAACGTCGCGCTGGTGACGCGCCGTCCGCTGCTCGTCCTCGGCCCGCCCGGCTCGGGCAAGTCCACTCTCGCCCCCAACGTGGCACGCGTCCTGCGCTACCGCTTCTACGCGGAGGTCGTCACCGCCCGCACGGAGGCACCCGACCTGCTCTGGCGCGAGGAGGCGTTCCGTCAGCTCAACGACGCCTCCCGGGGCAGGCTCGGCTCCCCCGGCGACCAGCCGTACCACCGGCCCGGCCCCTTGTGGAAGGCACTGGACCCCGCCCAGGACGACACGACGCCCGACGCTCTGCGCGACCGTCCCGCCGTGGTCCTCATCGACGAGATCGACAAGGCGGACCCCGACCTCCCCAACGCGCTCCTCGACCCGCTGGACAACCTGCGCTTCGAGGGCCCGGACCGCTCCCGGGTCACGGTGCGCCCCGAGATCGGGCCGCCGCTGGTCGTCATCACCAGCAACGAGGAACGCGAGTTGTCGGCCGCGTTCCGGCGGCGCTGCATCCCGCTGCGGCTGCAGGTCCCCGGGCGCGCCCACCTGCTGGAGGTCGCCCGGCTGCACATGGGATCGGACTTCGATCCGGAACTCGGCGCCGAGGTGGCCGACCTCTTCCTCGCCCAGGGCTCCGGTACGGGTCGTCTCGCGGCGGCGAGCACCGCGGAATACCTGGACACGCTGCGGGCGTGCCACGAGATGGGGCTGACCGCCGATTCCGAACTGTGGCGCAGCGTCGCGCGGTTCGCCATGGTCAAGGACACCTACGAGCCGACGGCCTTCGCGTGAGCCGCGGTCCGGTGCACGCCGGCGACGTCGTGCGCGCCGCCGCCGCGCTGGGCATCGCCGACCCCGCCGGCGTCCTCTCCCTGGTGCGCGCCATGGGTCTGCCCGGCCCCGGACCCCGGCCCCCGGAACCGGACGGCCCGGCGACGGAACCCCGGCAGGGCACCGAACCCTCGCCGCCGGCCCGTCCCGTCGGCCGGACGGTGCCCGGGGACGGCGGCGGCGTGCCGGAGCCGTCCCCGGGCACCGCCACCGGCGCCGACCCCGCGGGCCGGTCGGTCATCACCTTCGCTCCTCCGCGGACCCCGCCGGGACCCGGGCGACCGGCCGGTGAGCCGGCGGGTCCTGAGGAGCCGCTCTTCGCCGACCGCGGGGAGGTCAGCGAGCAGCCGCCGTCGCCGCCGTGGAATCCGCGCACCCAGCAGGCGATCATGCTCACGGTGGCGGCCACCGAGGCGCTCGGCAGGGAGCTGGACCACCGCAGGCTGATCGACCTGATGGTCCGGCGCCTGGGCGGCAGGCCGTCGTCCGGCCTTCGCCTCCCCTACCGGCCCCGCCCCACCACCCGGGCAGGGCTGCACGTGCTGCTGGACCGGAGCCCTTCCATGCGGCCGTTCCGCCACGACCACCAGTGGGTCGCCCGGCTGGCGCGGCAGGTCCTCGCCCCCGACCAGCTGCGGATACTCGACTTCCGGCTGCCCCAGGGCGCCAGCGCGGACGGCGGCCGCACCTGGGGTGCGGCGGTCCGCCCGGCACCCGGCACTCCGGTGCTGCTCGTGTCCGACCTCGGCCGGCTGCGCCCTCCGGTGGCGGTGCGCAACCAGGCGTCACCGGCCGACTGGCTCGCCTTCCTCGGCCGGCTGAAGCACGCCGGCCACCCGGTGACCTGCCTGACCCCGTTCAGTCCGGACGTCTACCCGCCCGCCGTCCGCCGGTTGGTGGCCCTCGTCCCGCTGGACCGCCGTACCTCGGTGTGGTCGGCGCGCTCCCAGATCAGACGGCTGCGCCGCCGGAGGCAGGCATGGTGACGGCGGCCGCCGGACGGACCTCCGCGGCCAGGCTGATCCGCGAGCAGCGCCAGGAGGAACCGGACGTGGTCCGGCTGGCCCAGTCGCTGAGCCTGGCGGCGCAGGCCGAACCGTACGTCGTGCGTGCCGCGCGCCTGCGGTTCGTGCCGCGCAGCAGCGCCGGGCTGGAGGCCCAGCTGTGGTTCTCGCCCCTGGTCGAGGCCGCAGGCGGCCTGACCATGGTGCTCGACCCCGCGGTGGCCGCGGTCCTGCGCCGGGACCTCGCCACGAACGACCGCGCCCTGCTGGCCTCCGTCCGCAGCTTCACCGAACGCGCCCACCACGACGCGCCGCTGGCGGTGCGCACCTTCGAGACCCTCCTGTGGGCCGGTACGGCGCAGGCGGTGCCGGCGGAGGGCGACATCCGGCGGGAGCTCGAACCCTTCCTCGCCCAGGTGCTCTCCGACGGCCCCGAGGCCCTGGAGGCCGGCCGGTGGGCGATCCGTCACCTGCCCCGGCTGCCCGACGCCGTACGGGACTCGGCACCCGCGAGGCGCTTGCGCATCGCCGCGGCCGAGCGCCTGGGCCTGGAGCTGACGCCCGCCGCGGCGGGCCTGCTCCCTGAGGAGGTGACGGCCGTCCGCCGGATGGTCCACCGCGACGTCGACGTCGGGATCCGGGCCGAGCCCGGCGGCATCGTGCTGACCAGACCTCCCGAACGCGACGCCCAGGTGTGCCAGGTGAGCGGGGCCGCCCGGGTCAGGCTGCGCCTGCGCGCCGCGCTCCCCGGAGCGGCCTGGCACGAACTGGACCTGCACGACCGCAGACGGGCCGCCGCGCCCCTGGACGTGGTGGCCGCGGCCCGGCTCGACGGCAGCCTGGACGGCGCCCGGGCCGAACTGGGGGACGTGGTGCGCTGCGTCTGGGCCGGGGAGCACGGAGCGCTCGCGGTCAGCGCGGCGGGCCGTACCGAGATCCGGGTCGACGCGGCCGGACGGGTGCTGGTCGCGGACCTCCCGGTGCCCCCCGACCTGCTCGCGGTCGCCGACGCGGGGCCGCCGAGGGCGGCCGCGGCCGGGGGCTCCGGGCTCCAGGTGGTCGGAGCGGCCCTCGACGCCTCGGGAGAGGTGACCGCCCATCCGTGGTCCCCGGCGCCGACGGCCCTGGGCTGGGCGGCGCCGGGCGGGCCGGGCAGCGGACCGGCGGTCCTCTGCGTGGCGGAGGGCCGGAAGGTGCACCTGCTGGACGACGGCGATCCGCGGCGCGTGGTGCTGACCCTCGATCACCCCGCCGACGTCACCCACCTGTGGACCTCGGTCTCGGCGGCCCTGATCGCGGTCGCGGACGCCGAGGGAAGGGTCGTGGCACGTCACGCCGCTCCGGGGAACGGCATGGTCTCCCGCCGGTTCGCCACCGGGGGGTCCCCGGTGACCGCGCTCGCGGGCGACCCGCTGACCGGGGACGTCGTCTGGGCCACCGAGGACGGCCGGGTGTGGCTGGCCCGGAGCCCGGAGGACGACGCGCGCGATCCGGTGCCGCTCGGCCGGCTGCCCCGGCCGGCCACCTCACTGGCCGTCTCCTCCTCCGACGCCACGGTGGTCGCCGCGGACGGGGGACGCCACCTGCTGCGACTGCGTCGTCCCGCGGCCGGCGACCCGGAGGACCCCGGCTCCGCGCCGCTCCCCGGCGCCCGGCTGCCGTTCCAGGTGCGCGAGGTGTTCGCGGCCGGCCGGGGCCGCCTGATGCTCACCGGAACCGGCGGGCCGGTCGAGATACGGTCCGAGGACGGCAGGGTGCACCTCGTCCTGCCCTACCCCGCCGCCACGTCCACGTCCACGTCCGCGTCGCAGGCGCCGGGGCCGGGGCCCTCCTGGCTGCGCGCATCGGTCGGCGTCGCGCTTCCCGGCCCCGGTCCGGAGGCGCCGCCCGAGGATGTGCTGCGAGCCGCCCGCCGCTGCGGCATCGGCCACGTCCGGCTCTCCGGGCCGCACCCGCATGACCCCCGTCGCACGGACCTCGTGGTCGAGCGGGCCGGGGAGGCCGGACTGCGCGTCGTCGCCGGCCTTCCCGCTCCCCCACCGGAAGCCGCGCCCGCCGACGTGCTGCTCGACGCGCAGCGTCTCCTCGACGCCCGCGTCGACGCACTGCTGCTGGAGGACCTGGCGGCCTGGCCCGACCACCTGCTGGACGACCTGCGGCACCTGACCGGCGCCTACACCGGTGCGGGCCTGATCGGCACCGCCGGCCCGGGGACCACCGGCGGGCCGGAGGAAGCGGCCCCGCGAAGCGCCGTCCATCTGACCGTGGGCCCTGCGCCGCTCCCGCGACCCGGGGCCTGGACGGTCCCGCCGGGCACGGCCTGGGTGCTCCCGGAGCGGCCGCCGGCCGATCCGGGGGTCCTGCTGGCCCTGCCCGGCTGCCACGAGGTCCCCGCCGGTCTGCTGACGGCCACGGGGCACCGGGCGGAGGCGCTGCGCGTCCTGCTCTCCGTCCGGGCACGGCAGCAGGCCCTGGTCCACGGTTCCGTCGACGCGGCGCTGCCCGAACCGGTGCCCGGGGTGACGGCGTTGTGGCGGCGCCACGGCAGCGAGGCCGTCCTGTGCCTGGGCAACGCCGGCGACGCGCCGGTCACGGTCACCGTACCGGCGCCGCCCGACGGGCCCGAGCTGGTCGGGATCGCGACGCTCGGCGCCGCCGCGGGGGAGCCGCGGCCGCTCACCGTACGCCCGTCGGCCGGCGGGTACGCGATCACCGTGGCCCCCGGTGCGACCCACTGGCTGAGCCTGTGGGAGAGCACCGACCCCGGATGGCGGCCGGGCGCATGAACGGGACGACGTCGCGCCCGCTGGTCTTCCTCAGCCGCAGCGAACCGCCCGGCTGCACCTGCACCTGCTGGCCGGCCAGGAGATCGGTGATCGGCCTGCTCGAGGCCGCCGGCTGCGAACCGATCGTGATCGACCGGCAGACCCTGGTGCCGGGCCAGGACTGGATGGAGGCCATATCCGACGGCATGGGCAACGCCCACGGCATGGTGCTGCTCGCGTCGCCGCACGCCGTCGAGTCACCGCACGTCCAGAACGAACTGGCCATGGCGGAACTGCGCAACCGGCACGACGGCTTCCCGATCATCCTCGTGCTGCTCCCCGAGGTCGACCGGGAGGGCCTGGAGGCCAGCAGGCTCGGTTCGCTCAGTCCCACCCGGCGGCAGAACATCGACTGGCCCGTCGACGGGGACCTCGCCGACGTCGTCAGGGACATCACTCCCCAACTGGAGCTGATGCGGGCCCAGGTCAACGAGGACCGGGTGCACCAGCGGGTCGTCCAGCACCTGCGCGAGGTCGACGGGCCCGTCCTGAGCCGTGCCGGGGACCGGCTCGGTGTCTCGCGGGAGATCCTGCTGCCCCTGATGCACCACCGCGTCGCCGAGGGGCTGCTCACGGAACGCCGCAGTGAGCCCCAGGACGATCCGCTGCGCGCGGCCCTCACCGAACTCCTGCCGCTCCAGGCGACCTCCGGTTCGCGTGAGGTGATCGAACTCAGCGTCACCCATGCCCGGGTCCCCGCATCGGACTCCCGGCGCATCAACGAGGTGCTCACGGCCCCGGCCGCCCCGCGGGCCGCGGTGCTGCCCGCACACTCCACCGAGACCGCCCGGCGCTTCGTCCACCGCGCCAGCGGACAGCCCGTGGCCTGGGACCACTTCGTCGTGCCCATCGACGTGGGTTCCGGCGTCGCGGAGAGCCTCATCGCCGGCGTCCGGGACCACCTGACCGAGGTCGACGTCCACGACCTGGAGACCCTGCTGCAGCACGAGCACGACTTCGGCCCGGTGGTGGTGATCGTGCCGCATCCCCCTGACCCCGACCTCGTGGCGCGGCTCGGCGAGGAGTTCCCGGCGGGCGTGCTCTTCCTCTTCGTGGTGGACGGCGACCTGCTCGGCACCGCGCCCGATCCACTGCCGCGGCTGCAGGGGCTGCCCCGCCCGCACGAGGAGGAGATGAACCGCACCATACGCACCTTCGTGCGCCGCTACGCGGGCCGCAACTGACGACGAGCCGCCCCCGGGATCCGGGAGCGGCTCGTCGTTGGCGGCGGTCCGGCCGCCGGGTCAGATCGGCGGCATCTCCAACTCGAAGTCGATGCGCCGCTGTTCCCTCATGGCGACGGTCGTGGGGTGGGTGTCCCCGAACCGGGCGGCGGACCGGCGCGTGATCTCCCGCACGCGGTCCTCCGCACCGGGGTCGCCGAGGCGCATCCGGTCGACCGCGAGGTTGTACTCACCGCAGAGCACGCGGGGGTGCCGGTCACCGAAGAGGGACAGGAACTCCCGGTGCGCACGCTCGTCCTCCGCCACCGCCTCGTCGTACCGCTCCAACTGGGCGAGGACCCCCGCCACGTCGGCCCGGCAGGCGACCGCCGCCGGATGCCCGCCGCTCACGCGCCGTTCGAGCGCGGCGAGCGTCGGACGTCCCAGGTCGAGGGCGGCCAGCGGTTCTCCGCCCAGCCTGCGGGCGATGATCAGGTTGGTCGCCGCGGCGAGCGTGAACGGGTGCTCGGCGCCCAGCGTCGTGTGGTAGTTCGCATGGTTCCGCTCGGCGATCTCCCGGCCCTCGTCGAAGGACGGGTCGCTCTGCGTGCCGGCCAGCGCGAGCAGGTCGCAACTGAGGTTCGCCGCGCAGGCCAGCGTCTCCGGGTGCCGCTCGCCGTACCGGCGCCGGTACTGGTCGTACGTCGTGCGGGACAGGGCCTCCGCCGCCCGGAACTCGCCGAGCCGGCGACGGGTCACGGAGAGCGAGGCGTCGGTGCGCATCACCTCGGGAGAGTGCTCCCCGGACAGGGCGACGTAGTGCTGCCTGGTCTCCAGCAGCAGTTCGAGCGAGCCCTGGTAGTCGCCCATCTCGCGGCGGTCCAGCGCGGCACCGAGCGCGTAGCGCGAGCAGGCGGGGCTCCTGACCCCCAGCACCTGACGGGCCGTCTGGTAGGCCTCCTCGGCGAGTGCCAGCGCCTCACGGGGGCGTCCGATGAGGTTCAGCGACACGCCGTAGTTGTTGATGGCGCGGAGCGTGTCCGGGTGGTCGTTCCCCACCGACCGGCGGTACCGGTCCAGGGTGTCCGCGTCGGACTCGCAGGCCTCCGCGTAGCGGCCAAGACCGTTCAGGTCGGCGCCGACGTTGCGGGCGGTGATGAGGGTGTGCGGGTGGGCGAGACCCAGCGCCGGGTGCTCACGCTGCCTGCGCAGGGTGTCCGAGTCCAGTTCGAAGGCCTCGGCGTAACGGCCCATCGAACGGAGCGGGTTGGCCAACTGCGCCGCCAGGCGCAGGGTGAGCGGGTCGTCGGCGCCACGGTTCGCGGTCCACGCGTCCAGGGCCCGGCGCCCCAGACCGATCGCCGCCAGGTGGTCCTTGACCAGCCACAGGTTGCGGACCTGGCTCACCACCCACTCGCCGACCTGCGGGTCGACGCTCTCGATGGCTCCGGACGGTTCGAGGTGCGGGCGGAGCTCCGCGAAACGCTGGAGCGACGCCGGGTGGTCCTCCCCCTGCGAGGGCGAGGGGAGCGCGCTGGCCAGCACGAGGTGGGCCTGGCTCCGGGTACGCGCCAGGGCGTCGGGGTCCACCGCCATCCACTCGCGGACGAGGGCCTGCAGGAGCCGGTGCACCTGCAGCGAGCGTCCCTCCAGGCGGGCGAGGGCGTACCTGCTCAGATCGCGGATGAGGTAGCCCATGATCATCGGGTCGCGGAGCGCGGAGTCGGACTGGGCCAGCTCGTTCCGCATGCCGTCGCTGTAGAGCAGCGAGTCCGCGATCGGCTCGGGTGAGAAGAACGAGCACAGTTCCAGCAGACGGACGGCCGCGGGCCGCTCCGCGCGCAGCCGCTCCACGGACAGCCGCCAGACGGCGGGCAGTTGGGTCTGCCGCTCGAACTCCCCCGCGGGGCCGGCGCTCAGCACCTCACCGACGCGGCTGCGCACCTGTTCCAGGTAGGTGTCCACCGGCATCCCGGTCTCCCGGAGCCACGCCGCGGCGAGTTCCACGGCCATGGGCAGGTCGCCGAGTTCCTCGGCGATCCGGTCCGCGTCCTGACGGGTCAGGTTCTCCACGCGGCGCCGGAGCAGCGCGACGCTCTCCGCCCGCCGGAAGACGCCCACTTCGACGGTGGCGGGGCCGCTGTCGGACTCACGTGCGGTGATGATGACGTGCCCCGGCCCGTTGGAGGGCAGGTAGTCCTCGAGCCGGCGGCCGCTCTGGCGGGTCTCCTCGTCGTTCGCCGCGTTGTCGTAGACCAGCAGCCACTTGCCCCGCCTGCCGCTCTCCAGCTCGGCCAGGGTCGCCATGGCCAGGTCCTCGGCGGTCTCGCCCTGGACGCCCAGCTGGACGCCCAGGTTCGCCAGGCTCTGCGGGATCAGGTCGGTCTGCTCCGCCGGGATCCAGTGCACCAGGTCGTACTGGGCACCGAAGCGGTGGACGTACTCCAGGGCGATCTGCGTCTTGCCCATGCCGCCGAGCCCGTAGAGGAAGAGCCGGTCCGCCGGCGTGTGCACGTCGTCCAGGGAGTCCTGGCCGAGGTCGTCCCAGAACTTGTCGAGCTCCTGGTCCCGGCCCGTGAACAGGTTGTACCGGGGCGGGGCCTTGAACGTCGAGGGGGCTTCGCCCGGGTACCGGGTGCGGCCCGCGACGGGCTCGTTGAGGGCCGGCACCCCGATGAGCGCGGTCACCCGCTCCAGCGCCGTCGCGGCCGTCATGCCGACCAGGGAGAACCCGGGGAGGCTCGCCAGCGCCGTCGGGGTCTGGAACTCGCGGGTCCGCAGGCCGAGGATCCGTGGACCGTCGCCGCGACGGTCGGCGGCCTCGACCAGGGTGACAAGTTCCTCGGCGACGTTGGTGTTCACGAAGTCCGGTGACAGCAGCGCCAGGACGGTGTCCGCGGCGGTCGCGGGGACGGGCGCCAGCGCGGTGGCGCTGCTGGGGCGCAGTGTCACCGCCACGCCCGCCGCCTTGAGCTGGTCGGCGATCCACTCGGCCCACAGCCGGTCGCGCAGGGCGTGGTCGATGCGGACCCGCGGGGTGGCCGCGCCGGCCACGGGCACCCGGTCGAACCGCTTGACCAGCGACGCCCGCTGTTCCTCCGCCATGTGCCCGATCGCGGTCACCTCGCCGCGCGTGATGACGGACGTGAGGCGTTCGTAGGCGGCGAGCAGTGTGCCCTGGTTGCGGATCGGGTCCTTCAGGGTCGCCAGGACCTCTTCGTAGGCGTAGTAGGGGCGGTAGGGGATCTCGATGTCACCCCAGTACCGGTCCGGGTCCGGGTGCGCGGATTCGTCGAGGAACTCCTGGAAGCGGCTGCGCGCGTGCTGCCGGGCGGTGTCCAGCCGGTCCTGCTCGGCGGGGTCGACGCGCATCGGCACCGGCAGGATCGTCACATGGGGGGCGAACCTGCGGACGTCGCGCGCGACGTTCGCGCCGCCGTCCACGGACTGGACGTTGAAGGTGAAGCAGTTCACGAGGACGTCGGGCAGCAGGAGCGTGGTGATGCCCGAGGTGTCGCTGAAGCCCGTACGGCTGTCGATCAGCGCGTAGTCGTAGCCCGCCTGCATGTCCTCGCGCAGGGCGTGCAGGAACGCCTTTCCGTTCCGGTTCTCGTAGAAGCCGCGCCAGTCGTAGGTGTTGACGTTCTCGGAGTACTCCGGGGTGCGGCGGCCCGAGGAGACGAACTCGATGAAGCCGCCGCCGGGGAAGGAGCACTCCAGCGAGTGCGCGTGACGGTCGACGCGTGCGTACGTCCGCAGGCCGTCCGTCAGGTGCGGGCTCATCCGCTCGAATTCGCGGACGAGGTCGATCACGCCCGGCGTGGAGCTCAGTTCGGGGTCCCGCAGGAAGGGGGCGAAGTAGCGGTGCAGACCCGGCGCCTCCAGGTCCCAGTCCATGACCAGGACCCGTTTGCCGTTCGTGGCCAGGATCCAGGCGACGTTCGCCATGGCCATGGTGCGGCCCGTACCGCCCTTGAACGAGTAGAACGTCACTACGGTGCCGGGCCCCTGGGCGCCGGGACCGCCCGAGTCGTGCGTCATGAGGAAGACCTTCCGAGCAGGGGGAACGAGTCGAGGCCACCTGTGGGCGTGGGCAGGCGCTGAGCGACCTGTGCGGACTTCATGGCGTCGTTCTGGGCGCGGACCAGGGCCTTGCGGAGCGCGGCGGTGAACTTCTCCTCGTCGGGCAGTCCCCAGCGCTCCAGTTCCGTGGCCTGGCCGCGCAGCGTGGGCAGCACCTCGTCGAGGGCGGCGTCCAGATCCTCGGCGTGCTGCCACGACTGGGTGTCGTCCTGGTTGCGCGGTTCCAGCACGGCCGTGCCCTCGGGCACGGCGGCGTCGAGCGAGGTCAGCAGGCGCTGCTGCCGCTCCGCCTTGGCCGCCCAGGCGTCGACCAGCAGGACGACCAGTTCCTCCGGCCGCGGTCCTGAGCCCACCTGTTCCACGGTGCTCTCCTCGAGCGCCAGGACGTCGGGGGCGAGGTCCAGTTCCGCCGCCGTGTCGCAGAGCAGGGAGGCCAGCTCACCGGGCCGCCCGGGTGCGTAAGGGGACCAGTCGACGGGCGTGGTGCCGTAGTACTCGCGGGCGGTCCGCTCGCCCGGCAGGTCGTCGGCGGCCGCTGCGGCCACGACGAAGCTCACCGTCTGGTGTCCCGGGTACGGCGGGAGCGGCGGTGCGCCCTGTCGCCTGCCGGTGGCGTCGAAACCGGCGGCGTCCGGGAGGTGCTGCCCGAGGGCGGCCGCCACCCGGTCCGCGAGGGCCGCCACCACCAGCCGGTAGTCCTCGGCGTACCGGGCCTTCAGCCGCAGGAGGTGGAGCAGTCCTTCACGGGCGTAGGCGGCCGAGTCGGCGGTCAGCGGCCCCTTCCGCCGGACGACGGGCGGCAGCGGCTCGGTGGCCGGCGCCCAGACCACCGGGATGATGGCGTCCGCGCTGCGCCCGGTCCGGGACCACAGCACCTCGGCCCGGTGTTCGAAGTAGGACCATTCGGTGGCGCAGTAGGACTGGCCGAAATACGCCGGTGTGTAGAGCGCCACCATGGTGGTCGCACCGCGCATGCGCTCCACCGTGGCCTCGGGTGACCGGGGTGTGCCGCACACCCCGACCGACTCGGGCGACTCACCGGTCCGGGCGGCGACCGCGTTGCGGAGGTCCCGGAATAAGGTCGCCGTCCACTCGTCGTCGACCCCGCGGATATGGCTCATGTAGAACCGGCTCATGGTGACTCCGTCGCGCGTGTCGGGACGCCCCGCAACGAGCGCGGCAGCGGGGACGACTCGATAGGGGCCAACGGCTCGCCGTAGGCATCACTATTCGAGCAATAGCGGATAAATACCACATCCGGGCACCGCAGACGGGCGCGCATCGGGACCGTCACCCCTTCCTGATCAGGCTTTCCGCACCGTCCGTCGGGGAGCCTGCTCGGCGTGCCCGTGCGCTGCGGGGACAAGGGGAACGCACCCGGCGGGCGGCCCGGCCGGCCGCGGGGGCGGCGGGGCGCGCGACCACCGGCGCGGTGCGCCGGAGGTTCATCCGGACGGGTACCCGCCATGGACCGTTCGGCCATCCCGGCGGACGGTGGAGGGGCGCTCATGACGCCCCTCCGATCAGAGCGCGGACGTCGGCGGTCACCCGGTCCCTGATGTGCTCGGTCAGCAGTTTGAGATCGGCGCAGTAGACGCTCGGATTGGCGAACCCGCTCGAGGGGCGGTAGCGGTGCGCCCGCAGCCCGCCCCCGCACAGCCGCACCACGTCGCAGGCCCGGCACTCCGGGGAGAGGGAGCTCAGCCCGCGGCCCTGCTCCCGCAGCAGCGGATGGTCGGCGGCGGTGTCGAAGTCGTCCGCGCCGATGTCCAGGCCCATGGCGGTGGCGCCTTCGTACGCCGCCTTGAGCGAGTCCGGCTGTTCGATCGACCCGTCGGTGTCGACGACCACGAACGGCGGGCGGTCGAGCCCGACGGCTTCGGCGGTCGCCTTGCCGCCGAGCACCAGATCCATGATCGTCTCGAACAGCCGGATCCGGGTCTCGCGCACCGGCGCCGCGTACCAGCGGTCGAAGACCGCGAGCAGCCACCGGCCGTAGGGGGCCGTCGCGGGGTCGTGGCCCGGTGGCGGGAACTCCCAGGTCGCGTGCGGGAGCAGCAGGTCGATGACCGGGGGCCGGTGGCTCAGCAGCGACTCGTAGACACCGAGGGGTTCATTGGCGAGGTCGACCGTACACAGCAGGCCGCCGTATAAGCCGGCGTTCTCCGCGCGCCGCAACAGCCCGATCCCCCTCTCGGCAGCAACGTGGCTGCTCTGCCCCCCACGTGTGCGCCGGTGGCGGTCGCTGGCGTCCCTGCCTCCGTCGAGGCTCACCCCCACGCGCACACCGTAGCGGCGGAACAGGTCCATCCAACCAGGGTTCAGCAGCGTCCCGTTGGTCTGTGCGGCAAATTCCACGGACGTGATTCCGTGCGCCGCCTCGCGCACCGATTGCAGCAGGTGCTCGACCCGTCGCCGTCCCGCCAGCAGGGGCTCACCGCCGTGCAGGACGACCCGGACGGACGGCAGCCGGTGACGCCCGGCGTGCTCTGCTATCCGTGTGGCCAGGCGCTCGGCGAGGGCACGCGAGAGCACGGCGGGCTTGCGCTGCCAGCTGCTGTCGCGGAGTTCGTAGACGTAGCAGTACGAGCAGGCGAGGTTGCACAGGCCGTGCACCTTCACCACGAACTCGTGGATGGGCCGCGTCCCCTCCATCACCGACCTCCCGCCGGGCCCTCACCCCCGTCCCGGGGTCACAACGAGGAATCGAATCCGGTGTGCGGGTCGGGAACGTGCTCCGACCGGTCCTCCGCGACGCGGAGCAGCGATTCCACCAGTGCGCACGGTGGGAGCGCGCGGAGGCGCTCCGGCTCGATGCGCAGGTGCATGACATCGCCGTGCGCGTCACGTGGTGCCGTTTCCATCGACCAATGCCCCCGGTACCCCTTGCCGCCCACGGTGGCTCGACCCTGCCGACGCGTGCGTGATCGGACGTGGCTGGAGCCCTCGGGTGTCACCGCCGGCTCCCCCGTGCTGACTGCTGAAGTGTCCCTCTCAGGGAAGCACAGCGCCACGGACCAGGCCAGACCGCCTCCCGGACAGCTTCACGCCCTCTCGCGCGGCATCGGACGCCACGCCCGGAACGGAGGACCGGTCCGCCGTACGATGCGAGCCGGTCCCGTTCTCCGGCCGATGTCACCGCGTGCCACCGCCGCCGCGGCTCCCACCGCACCGGCGTGCGGCCGGACCTGACGGTGCGTCACCATCGTGCGGAGCGGTACGTCCGGGCCGGCCCTCGCACCCGCACCCGCACCCGCACGGACCGGGGCGATCCGGTCACCGCGTCCGGACGATCTTCGTCGTTTGTTCATCTGCCCGACCGATTGCGCTGGTCCGGCGGCGAGATGATCGGCATTCCGACCGTAGCTCAACGGAGAGACGATGCTCCCCAAGAGAACCTACGCCGCGCTCACGACCGCGGCTGTCGCTGCCGGCACGCTGGTGGCCGCGAGCCCCGCGAGTGCCCACCACCCGCACGTGACGCCGGCCTTCCAGCGCACCGCCACCTACCCGGTCTTCCAGAACCGCCCGGCGGGCGAGGACCCGGCCACGGCGACCGTCGCCGAGATCTCGGCGGTCAGCGAGGACGGCCGCACCCTGGTCTACACCGACGCCCTCGCGCGCCGGATCGGCTTCCTCGACATCCGCGAGCCGGGCAGCCCGCGCGGCCTCGGCACCCTGTCGCTGGCCGGGCTCGGCGACGCCGAGGACGAGCCCACCTCCGTGGCCGTGGTCGGGCAGTACGTGCTGGTCGTGGTCAACACCAGCAGCGGCTACTCCACCCCCTCCGGACGTCTCGACGTCATATCCCTGCGCGACCGCAAGCGGGTCACCAGCATCGACCTGGGCGGCCAGCCGGACTCCATCACCATCACCAAGGACAAGCGGTACGCCGCGATCGCGATCGAGAACGAGCGCGACGAGGAGGCGACCCCGCCCGGCGGCGAGGAGGGCGACCTGCCCCAGGCCCCGGCCGGCTTCGTGCAGATCGTCGACCTCAAGGGCAGCTCGCCGCAGCACTGGCGCACCCGGGCCGTACCGCTGACCCGGCCCGACGGCGGCGCGCTGCCCGTGCTGACCGCCGCCGGGATCGTGGAGCCCACCGACCCGGAGCCGGAGTACGTCGCCGTCAACGGCCGCAACCAGCTGGTCGTGACGCTGCAGGAGAACAACGGGCTCGTCCTGGTGGACCTGCCGACGGGCCGCATCACCAAGGCCTTCAGCGCCGGCACGGCCACCGTGCACGGCATCGACACCGTCAAGGACGGTGTCATCGACCAGACCGGCTCGATCACCGACGTGCGGCGCGAGCCCGACGCCGTCAACTGGATCGACGACCGCTACTTCGCCACCGCCAACGAGGGCGACTGGAAGGGCGGCACGCGCGGCTGGACCGTCTTCGACAGCCGCACCGGCAAGGTCGTGTGGGACGCGGGCAACAGCTTCGAGCGCCTCGCCGTCCGCTACGGCCTGCACAACGAGGACCGCGCGGGCAAGAAGGGCACCGAGCCGGAGGGCGTGGTCGTCGCCACCTTCCACGGCGTGCGGTACGCCTTCGTCGGCTCCGAGCGCAGCAACTTCGTCGCCGTCTACGACGTCAGCCGGCCGACCGCCCCGGTCTTCCGCCAGATGCTGGCCACCACCAACGGCCCCGAGGGGCTGCTGCCGATCCCGTCGCGCGACCTGCTCGCGGTCTCCAGCGAGGAGGACGACGCCTCGGTCAACGTGCGGGCCTCGGTGAGCCTGTTCCAGCTGGGCAAGGGCACCCCGTCCTTCCCCGGCATCGTCTCGGCCTCGGACTCCACCGGCGCGCCGATCGGCTGGGGCGCGCTCGGCGCGCTGTCCGCCGTCCCCGGCCGGCCGCACGAGCTGTACACGGTCACCGACGCGGCGTACTCCGTCACCAAGATCATGACCATCGACACCTCGCGGAAGCCTGCGGTCATCACCCGGGCCCTGACCGTCAAGGACGCCGACGGCAAGCCCGTCCGCTACGACGCCGAGGGCATCCACGCCCGTCCCCAGGGCGGCTTCTGGCTCGCCGTCGAGGGTGCGACCGGCGACGGCAACAAGCTGGTCCGGCTCGACCGCGACGGCGTGACCCGCCAGGTCGTCACGCTCCCGGCGGACGTCGCCGCGGGCCTGGCGAAGCAGGGCTTCGAGGGCGTCACCGCCACCACCGACCGGGGCGGCCGCGAGGTCGTGTGGGCCACACTACAGCGCGAGGTCAAGGGCGACCCTGCCGGGGTCGTCCGGATCGGCCGCTACGACGTCCAGTCGGGCACCTGGAGCTGGTTCGGCTACCGGATCGGCACCACGGACACCCCGGGCGACTGGATCGGCCTGTCCGAGATCACGGCGGTCGGCGACAAGCTCGCCCTGATCGAGCGGGACAAGCTGAACGGCCCGGCCGCGAAGCTCAAGCGGGTGTACACAGTCGACATGCCGAAGTCCGCCCCGTCGGGCCCGCTCCAGGTGCTGCCCAAGAAGCTCGCCCACGACGTGCTGCCCGACCTCCGGGCGACGAACGGGTGGACCCAGGAGAAGCTCGAGGGGCTCACCGTGGGCGGTGACGGCCACCTCTACGCCGTGACCGACAACGACGCCCTGGCCGACGCCACCGGCGAGACGGTCTTCCTGGACCTCGGTTCCGGCAAGAAGGTCTTCGGGCAGCGCTGATCCTCCGCGACGCCCTCCCCCGTACGGCCGCCGGTCCGCCGGCGGCCGTACGCGTCGGGCCCGTACGTGTCGGGCCCGTGCGAGCCCGGCCGGTCACGCCTCCGGACGGCGCGCGAGGAAGACGAACTCCCGGCCGGGCCGGTCCGGGGCGTCCCGCACCTCGTCGAGGTCGTACCCCTGCGTGGTGAGCGCCGCCTCGACCTCCTCCCGCTCCCGGAACCGGAGGGTGGAGGTCGAGGTCAGCACCTCCCGGCCGGCGGCCAGGACGTAGGTCCAACGGAACGTCACCAGCGGCCCGCTGACGTCGAGCAGGTCGACCCAGTGCTCGACCGGTCCTGTGCCCGGCACGTCCACCACCCGGTGCGAGGCCTCGCGGTTCCAGCCCTCCCATGCGCGCTTCGCCGGGTCCCGGGTCTCGAACACCAGGCGGCCGCCCGGCCGCAGCGCCTCGTACGCCCCCCGCAGGGTGTCCCGCCACACCGCGGGGTCGTCGATCGCCTGGGCGACGTTGGCCGTCATCGTCGCCAGGTCCACGCGCAGCGGCGGTAGCGCCGTCGCGTCACCGCGGATCCACCGGACCCGCCCGCCCCCCGGCTTGGCCCGGGCCACGTCGAGGGCCGCCCCGGCCGGGTCGACGGCGACGACCTCGATGCCGAGGCCGGCCAGGCGCAGGGCGAACACCCCCGTTCCGCAGCCGATGTCCAGGACCCGGCGCGCGTCGTACTCCCGCACCAACGCGGTGTACGCGTCGAGGTCGCCGCGACCGGGTTCGTCGAGGGCGTCGTACAGCGCGGCGAGCCGCGGGTCGCGGAATTCCTCGTCAGCCATGGGGGCGACGCTACCCGCGATGGGACCCACGTCACATCCGTGCCCGCGTCACGTTTCCACCGGCCCGTCCGTCATGGCTGCGTATCCGTCACCACGCAAGAGGAGCCCATCATGGAAGCCCGCGTGAACCTGTTCGGCAACGACCTCGCGCTCAGGTTCTTCAAGCACCTCAACTCGGCGGGCAAGGTGCCCGCAGAGTCGGGGCTGCCGGCCGCGACGCAGGAGCTGGTGAAGATCCGCGCCAGTCAGATCAACGGCTGTGCCTTCTGCGCCGACATGCACACCAAGGAGGCCGCCGCGGCCGGTGAGACCTCGGTGCGCCTGAACCTCGTCGCGACCTGGCGCGAGGCCACGGTCTTCTCCGAGGCCGAGCGCGCCGCCCTCGAACTCACCGAGCAGGGCACGCGCATCGCGGACGCCGCCGGGGGCGTCACGGACGAGGTCTGGGCGAACGCCGCCAAGCACTACGACGAGGACCAGCTCGTCGCCCTGATCGGCCTCATCGCCGTCATCAACGCCTACAACCGCGTCAACGTCATCAACCGCCAGCCCGCGGGCGACTACCGGCCCGGCCAGTTCGGCTGAGGGCTGGCGCCCCGGCCCGTGCCCACGGGCCGGGGCGCCGCTGCACCCTCCGGGCGATCCCAAGTGCCGCTGCCACGGGCCGCGGACGCCGGGTTGTAGCGTGATGCGGCATGAGGACCAGTTCGCCGCTCTCCGCGGTCCCCCGGCTGGCAGGCGCGATCGTCGTCGGCGCGGTGACCGGCGTGGTCGTCGGTGTCCTGACGGACGCGTCGCTGGGCGTCCTCGCCGGGATCGCGGCGACGGAGACGGTCTTCGTCGTGACGGGCTGGCTCGTGCTGTGGCCGATGGACGCGACCGCCACCCACCGCAACGCCCGGCGGGAGGACTTCCGGCCCGTCGTCGAGGAGCTGGTCGTCGTCGCCGCGGCCCTGTGCGGGCTGCTGGCCATCGTCGTCCTGCTCCTGCGCGGTGGCACCGACAAGGATCACGCCGCGGCGGCGACCGCGCTGGGCGGGGTGTTCATGGCCTGGGCGGCGCTCCACCTGATGTACGCCGCGCGCTACGGGTACCTCTACTACGCGGCCGCGGCGGGCGGGATCGACTTCAACTCCCCGCACCCGCCGACGTACCGGGACTTCTTCTACTTCAGCTACAACCTGGGCATGACCTACCAGGTCTCCGACACGGACGTCTCGAGCCCGGCGATCCGTGCGACGGTGCTGCGGCACTCGCTGCTGTCGTACGTCTTCGGCACCAGCATCCTGGCCACGACCATCAACCTGGTCGCCGGGATGGTCACGGGCTGAGAGCGGACCGGGCGTGCAGCTTATATCCCGAGCCGAAAATTCCTGTCAAGTCCCGAATTGCAGCGACATGACGCCGGAGGCCGTACCCGGCTTACTGGAGACATCGGGTTCCACCCCAAGGGGCGGCCCACCGGACCACCACCGGAACCCCCTCCACACCCGCTCACGAAGGACGACGACCATGACCCCCACCCTCCGCACGAAGCGCCTCGTCACCCTCACCGCCGTGGCCACCCTGGCCGCGGGAGGGGCGCTGCTCCCCACCACCGCGTTCGCCGCCACCGCGCCGGCCGAGGCGCACGCGGCCACCGCGAAGGAGTCCGGCCGGGGTGGCGGTCACGGCGGAGGCCGGGGCCACGACGACGAGGGCTGGGGTCGCGGCGGCTGGAACCAGGGCGGCAACCGCCCGAACGCCAATGGCAACGGCAGCATCATCATCGTCGTCGGTGACAACAACTCCACCAACATCAACAACGGCACCGTCAACAACGGCGTGATCTTCGACTGAGCGTCGCGTCCGTCCCGCCGACCCGAAACCACCAGCACCTCCGGCCACCGGGGGTGCTGTTCCCGTCCCCGTGCACGGACAGGCGCCGGCCGGGCCCACGGGTCACTCCTCGGCGCAGAGCTCGTCGCCCGGCGAGGTGCGCACCCGGGCCAGGAGACCGCGGAGCGCCGTGACCTCCTCCGGGGACAAGTCCCCGAAGAGCCCCCGCTCGACCTCTTCCACCGCCGCCTGGGCCTCGGCCAGCACGCCCCGCCCCCGGTCCGTGATGGCGACGATGTGCCGACGGCGGTCGGACGGGTCGCGACGGCGCTCGACGAGCTCCGCGGACTCGAGGTCGTTGAGGATCGCGACCATGATGCTGGGATCCACCTCGAGCGCCGCGACGAGACCCTGCTGCCCCATGGATCCGCACCCGCCGAGCAGCATCAGCGTGGCTCCGGCCCGCGGCGCCAGGCCGCAGGAGGCGAAGGCCCGCTGGACGCGGCCGTTCGCGACGGCGCCGTGCCGGGCCAGCAGGAAACCGAGCTGCTCCAGCGGGTCGCCGCCGGCAGCACCCTCAACCGCGATCTCGTTCACTGCCATGCCTGCATGATAGCGCGCCACCAACCATCGTGATCGATGGGTAATCCATGACCTTCAACGATTTCGCGACCACGACCCCACCACGACCCCCACGGACGAGGTCGCTCCCAGCGGTCGTTCGCGTCCCGTTATTCCACTTCTCCCGATTCCTTGCGCGAGGCGATGGTCACATCCCATAAATGATTGACCCTCCTCAATCATCTGTTAGGTTCCATTCACCAGCGATCCACAGCGACGCCGGCCCCGCGGAACCAGCACCTGCGAACCAGGCGCCCCGCCCCGGCGGCACCACGGAATCGCCCCCGCACGACGGGGACCGGCCCACCCGGCCGGACCGTCGTCCGACGCCCCGCACACCGGGGCACAGCTAGGAGACACCAGTCATGAACAAGTGGACGCGCATCATCGCCACCTCCACCGCCTCGGTGGCACTCGCCGGCACCGCCCTGCTCGGAGCCACGGGCTCCGCCTCCGCCGCCCCCCGGCCCGCCGGGGACCAGCACGCCGTGAGCGTCAGCAGCACGGCGTGGGACAGGTACACCGACCGCACCGGGAACGACGACCGGCGCTGGAACGACGAGATCACCCGCCACCACTACGACTACGGCCACCACCAGGTGCAGTACTGGTACGGGTATGACGGCAAGCTCTACCGGTACGACGGCCACCGCCTGGCCCGCTGGTCCCACGGTCACTGGGTGACCGTCTGGCAGTCCCACGGCCACGGGCCCGTCCGCTGAGGCGCGACCGGATCCGGCGCACCCCGCCGGGCCGCGCACGCCCCGCCGACAGGCAGGAAGCCACGCCGGTGCCGAGCCGCCCCGTCCTCGCACGGCCCGGCACCGGCACCGGCCCCCGCCCCTCCCCCACCCGTGCCGCCAGCGGCACACCGAAATTCCCGGAGACCACCATGCCCATCCCGACGACGAAGTCCGGCGGCCTGCTCAACAACGCCTTCGTGGCGGTACGGCGCCTGCAGACCCCGGCCACCACCTCCGGTACCGGACGGCACCGCGGCCGGCCCGCCGGTGAGCGCATCACCTCCATCGGCGTCCGGGGCATGGGCGCCCACCGCCGCCCGCTGGACGCCCCCGGCTCCGGCGACACGGCCGCCCAGGTCTGAACACAGCCCGCGCCACCCCGCCCAAGACCTCACCGACCCGTGCCTGCACCTGCGCCGGATCGACACCAGAGGGAACAACCCACTCCGCTGCGCCGGAGATGAGTTGGCCGCGCGTCCGCCGCGCACACCGCGCGCCCCGGCACCCCTCCATGGAAAACCGCCCAGGCTCCCCGTCCTGACTCCTCCGGACCGGGGAGCCTTCGGCGTGCCGCCGCACTCGCGGTTCGACTCCCCTTCCACCGAAGGCACTTCACCGCCCCACGACCAGGTACTTACCAAAAGTTAGCGACTAATCCCCTCTTTGGCCCGCGGGGCCAGGGTGCATCACGGTGGAGCCGTGGGACCCGCACCTCGCACCCCCCGGCGACGCGGGCCACCGGGCTCCCCGGCGCCATGACGCCGGGGAGCCGCCCCACGGGGACACGCACACGTCTGACGCACCTGGAACTCACATGGCAACCCTGCTGCACCTCGACTCCTCCCTCCACCCGGGCTCCGACTCCCGCTCCCGCACCGTCGCGCTGACCTTCCGCGACGCATGGCAGGAGCAGCACCCGGACGGCACCGTGGTCTACCGCGACCTCGCCGCGGACCCGCTCCCCCACCTCGACGTGCACGGCTTCTCCGCCGCCTTCGTCGACGCCCCGTCGCACACCCCCGAACAGGCGGCGGCCTTCGCGGGCCGTCTGGCCCTGATCGAGGAACTGGAGAAGGCCGACGCCGTGCTCCTCGGCGCCCCGATGTACAACTTCACGATCCCGTCGACGCTCAAGAGCTGGATCGACCACGTGCTCATGGTCGGACGCACGACCGGTGACACCTCCAGCGTGAAGGGCGTGCCGGTGACCGTCATCGCCAGCCGCGGCGGCTCCTACGCTCCGGGCACCCCGCGGGAGTCCTCCGAGTACGTGCAGAACTACCTGCGGTCCATCCTCGGCGAGTACATGGGCCTGGACCTGGACTTCATCGTCCCCGAACTGACCGCTGCGGCCTCGAACCCCGCCATGGCCGAGCTCGTCCCGCTGGCCGAGGCCTCGTGGACCCGGGCACTGGAGGACGCGACCACCAAGGGCAAGGAAGTCGCGCAGCGCGTCGCAGCCGCCTGACCCCGGGCCGTGTCCTGCCCGCACCGGGCGGGACACGGCTCCCCCCCCTGCCTGGTACCGGGAGGCATAGGAACAGCGTTCCGTGGCCGGCGCGGCCGCGGTGACGCAACCTTGGCCGTGTCCGGCACACTTCGCACGGCCGCGCTCCGCGGTCACCCCCGCCCCGTTCGGAAGACGCCCATGAGCAACCAGACGACCTCCCGTCGCCACGCCGCCGTTTCCCACGGCCCCGCCGGCCCCGCCGGCCCCGACGCCGCCTCCGGCCCGCTGGAGTCCGGCATCGACGGTCTGGCGCACCTGGTCGACGACCTCGCGCACGCGATGGCCACGACACCGGAGGCCCTCCTCGCCGGCATGCCGGACGACGTACTGAACGCCCTCTTCCTCCTGCACGTCCAGGAGGCCCCGGGCCACACCCCGCGCCCCGGCGCCCCCGGGGAGCCCGAGCGGAACCGGACCACCACGGAGTAAGGCCTGCCTCGCCTGCCAGCTTTGCTCCATAAATGTACATTTACATCGTGAACGACCGTTTGGCGCTCCTCGCCGATGTGGAGAAGGGCATCGGTGAGGGCGAGGTGCTCCGGCTCGCGCTGCAGCACGCGGTCGCCGAGCTGGACGGGCTGGGCGGCGCGGTCCACCTGTGCGGGCCGATGTCGGCGCTGCGCCTGGTGTCCACGGTCGGGCTGTCACCGGGGTACGTACGCCCCTGGGAGATCATCGACCAGGAGAGCCCGGCGGTCCCGGCGCGCGCCGTACGCCGGCACGGCCGCGTGTGGGCAGCCGACGGATCGGCCGACGCAGGACGGCCCGGGACGGCGAAGGGCTGGCCCGGCACCGGGCTGGCCTCCGTGGCCCTGTCCGACGGGGTGAGTTCGGTGGGGTCGCTGACCGTCGTCACCGGCTCGGCCGGGGAGCCCACCGAGGAGCAGTGGCGGTTCCTCGAGGCGGTGACCGCCTGGGCCCAGGAACGCGTGGACCAGGCGCCGCCCCCGACCCGCCCCACGCACGAGGAACCCAGCGGCAGCCGGCTGCGGCAGGCGCTGAAGGCCGTCGAGGTGGGCACGTGGGACTGGAACATCCGCACCGGCGAACTCGCCTGGGACGACGCGGCCATGGCCGTCTACGGGACCGACCCCTCCGAGTTCGTGCCCCGGGTCGAGAGCTGGATGAAGGTCGTCCACCCCGACGACCTGCGGTGGACGCTCGCCACCGCCGAGAGGGCGATCCGGGACCGGGGCGTGTTCGAGGCCGAGTACCGGGTGCGCCGCCCCGACGGGAGCTACGGCTGGACCGAGACCCGCGCCAAGGTGGTCCTGGACGACAGGGGCGAGCCATACCGGATGATCGGCACGGCGTGGGAGAGCAACGAGTCGCGGTCCGCGCGTGACGCGCTGAGCCGCGCCCTGCGGTACATGAGCGACGGCTTCCTCTCCGCGGACGAGGACTGGCGCATCACCTTCGTCAACCTGGAGGCCGAGGACGTGCTCGGCTCCTCCGAGGAGGAGCTGTTCGGCCGGGTGCTCTGGACGCTGCCGTCGCTGCGGCAGATCCCCGGCCTGGAGTCGCGCTGCCGGGAGGCCGCGGCCAAGGCGGCGCCCACGAGCTTCGACGTACGGATGCCGGACACGGGCTCCTGCTACCAGGTCCGGCTGGTCCCGCTGCCCGACGGGGTGACGCTCTACTTCACCGACGTCACCGACCGGCGCAGGCACGAAGCCGAGCGCGCCGCCGCCGAGCGCGCGGCGGGCGAACGCGCGACCCGGATCGCCGAACTGACCGCGGCCCTCGCCAAGGCGACGACCTCGCGCGACGTGGTGGACGCCGTCGCCCAGCGCGTCCTGCCGCCGTTCGGCGCCACCGGGCTGCTGGTGCAGGCGCTCGAGGACGGCAGGGCCTACAACGTGGGGTCCGTCGGCTACCCGCAGGCCTTCCTCGACAACCTCCAAGGCCGCCCCCGGGGTGCCAAGGACCCGGTGTGGGACGCCATCTCGACCAGTGGACCGGTGTTCGTCTCCTCCGCCGAGGAGTACGCGGCGCGGTACCCGGCCATGGCCGACCGCCCGCACCTGACCGGGAAGGGGTCCTGGGCCTTCCTGCCGCTGACCGCCTCCGGGCTCACCTTCGGCGTCTGCGTGGTCGCCTTCGACCAGCCGCGGCGCCTGACGGACGAGGAGCGCACCCTGCTGAGCGCCATCAGCGCCCTGGTGGCCCACGCCCTGGAACGCGCGCGCCTGTACGACGCCGAACACACCCGCTCCCGGGAACTGCAGAGCGCGCTGCTCCCCCAGGAGCTGCCCGCGCTGCCGTCGTGCACCCTCGCCGCCCGCTACCTGCCGACCGAGCAGGGCGCGGACGTCGGCGGCGACTGGTACGACGTGATCCCGCTGTCCGCCGGCCGGGTCGCCTTCGTCATCGGCGACGTGATGGGCCACGGCCTGTCCGAGGCGGTCACCATGGGACGCCTGCGCACGGCCGTCCACACGCTGGCCGGTCTCGAACTGCCCCCCGACGAGATCATGGGGCACCTCAACGACATCGTCGGCGGACTCGGCGCGGACTCCTACGCCACCTGTCTCTACGTGCTCTACGACTCGACCACCGGCACCTGTTCGGTCACACGCGCCGGGCACCCCCCGCCCGCGGTCG
The DNA here is from genome assembly GCF_042891295.1 of Streptomyces sp. NPDC001902. Lineage (NCBI taxonomy): Bacteria > Bacillati > Actinomycetota > Actinomycetes > Kitasatosporales > Streptomycetaceae > Streptomyces > Streptomyces sp. NPDC001902. The sequence continues at coordinate 319,346 of NZ_JBIATA010000006.1, forward strand.
TCCATCCGGACGGGACCGTGCGCTTCCCGAAGGCGGCGCCGAACCCGCCCCTGGGGGCAGCGGAGCAGCCGTTCGAGAGCGTCGAGCTGCAGGTCCCCCGGGAGAGCCTGCTCGTGCTGTTCACCGACGGGCTGGTCGAGTCCTCCGAGCGCGAGATCGACGAGGGCCTGGGCGATCTGGCGCGCCTGCTGGCCGACGCGGACGCCGAGGACCTGGGGGCGCTCTGCGACGCCCTCATTTCCGGGCTGCTCCCGGTCGGGCGGACCACCAGCGACGACATCGCGCTCCTCGTCGCCCGCGTCCACGCGCTCGACCCCGAGCGGATCGCCTGCTGGCCGCTCCCCGAGGACCCGCGGGCGGCGGGGATGGCCCGCGGGCACGTGCGGGAGCAGTTGTCCGCGTGGGGTCTGGAGGAGCTGACGCCGACGACGGAGCTGCTCGCCAGTGAGCTGGTGGGGAACGTCGTCCGCCACGGGAAGGGCCCGATGACGCTACGGCTGCTGCGGGACATCGACCTGGTCTGCGAGGTCTCCGACGACAGCCTGACGATGCCCCGCATCCGCCACGCCTCCGAGACGGACGAAGGGGGCCGGGGCCTCCAGCTCGTCGCCTCCCTGTCCCAGCGGTGGGGCACCCGCTACACCCCGAACGGCAAGTGCATCTGGACGGCGCAGCAGCTGCCGGACCCCGACGCCGGCGTGCCGCTCCCGGAGCCGTTCGACGTGGACGCCGTTCCGCCCCTGGACTGACCGGCCCTCCGACTCCCCCCGTGGGCGGCGGTGTCGGAGGGTAGGTGGCCGCCCGGTCCGGCCCCATGGGGCATGGTGTGACACGTCTGTGACAGTCGGCGGACGGGGTCATGACGTCGCAGCGCCAAGGTGGTTCATAGAGGGCAAAACGCCCTAATCGGACATCCATCTCCTGCTACCGAGGGCGTGAGCAGGGACCGCAGCCGCCGAACCGCCGAAGGACACCACCATGAGCTCCGCACCCACCACGCCCCAGGCCGACACCAGCCCCGACGCCGACACCGCCGGGACCGGCGGCGACGTCCCCGAACTCGCCCCCCGCGAACGCGAGACCCTCCGCCACATCGCCGCGGGCCGCACCTACCTCCAGACCGCCCGCCACATGGGACTGTCCAAGCACACCGTCGACGCCTACCTCCGCCGCATCCGCGCCAAGCTCGGCATCTACAGCACCGCCGAACTCACCCGCACCGCCATCGCCCTCGGACTGTGACCGCCGCGTCTCCGGCCGCCCGGAGGATCAGGAGCGGCCGAAGCCGTTGAGGAACGTCTCCACCACGAGGTCGGCAGCCCGCGGGGGCTCCACGTCGGGAAAGCGGTGGGCGACGGTGTCCACCAGTTGGTCGAGGACCGCCCTCACCCACTCCGGGGAGGCGTCGGGGCGCAGATGGCCCTCGTCCGCGGCGCGCCGCAGGAAGGCGTCCAGCCGCGCACTCTGCTCCGCACGCCGGCGGTCGGCCTCCGGATCCTGCCGCATCATGCGGCGCGTGTCGACGGGCCACTCACGGCTGACGGGGACGATCCCCTCCACGTAGCGGTGGAGGGCCACACCCACGGGCGCCTCCATGAGCCGCGCCTCGTCGAGGACGCGCTCGGCGGAGTCGAGTTTCGCGTGGAAGACGGCGTTGAGCAGGGCTTCACGCGTGGCGAAGCGGCGGTGGACGGTCGTCCGGTCCACCCCCGCCGCGCTGGCGATGGCCGACATCGACGTGCCCGGGTCCTCGGCCAGCAGCCGGGCCCCGGTGCGCAGGACCACGGCGAGGTTACGTGCGGCATCGGCTCTCATGATGGCGTCATGGTAACAGCGAGTCGCAGTTAGACGTACATCACCATCACACCCGCTGCATCGGGCACGCATAGTGCTACATTGGTGTTGCAGTTAATCGAAGAGCTTCGACAGTGACCTCGGATCCGTCCCGGGCCCGAGAGCGCTCGTCGCAGGACAGGAGGAACGTCCCATGGCACGTACGTGGCTGATCACCGGTGGTTCCCAGGGCCTCGGGAAGGCCCTCGCGGTCGCGGCGCTGGAGGCGGGCGACCGGGTCGCGGTGACCTCGCGCAAGCCGGAGGCGCTCGCGGAACTGGCGGCGGCGCACCCCGAGCGGTTCCAGAGCCTCGCGCTGGACGTCACCTCGCCCGCGGAGGCCCGGCGGGTGGTCGCGTCGGTGGTCGAGCGCTTCGGCGGCCTCGACGTCGTGGTCAACAACGCGGGCTACGCGACCAACGGCTCGGTGGAGGACTTCCCGGAGGACGAGTTCCGGGCCCAGATCGAGGCGAACCTCTTCGGGGTCGTCAACGTGACGCGGGCGGCGCTGCCGGTCCTGCGCGGCCGGCGCACCGGGCACTTCGTGCAGATCTCGTCCATCGGCGGCAGGGTCGGCGGCACGCCCGGCCTCAGCGCGTACCAGGCCGCCAAGTTCGCGGTCGCGGGCTTCTCCGAGGTCCTGGCGAACGAGGTGGCCCCGCTCGGCATCAAGGTGACCATCGTGGAGCCGGGCGGCATCCGCACCGGCTGGGCCGCCGGCGCCGCGCTGACCTCGGGCCCGATCGGTGCCGACTACGAGCAGACCGTCGGGCAGTGGCAGGAGCGGTTCGCGGCCTACAGCGGCAACGAGCCCGGCGACCCGGCCCGCATGGCCCGGGCGATCGTCGACGTCGTCGGCGCCGAGGAGCCCCCGCGCCGCCTGCTGCTCGGCAGCGACGCGCTGGAGATCGCACTGGACGCCGAGGAGGCACGTCTGACGGAGGCCAGGACGTGGGCGCACCTCAGCCGCTCCACGGACCACCCGGTCGCTTCCGGCTCCGCGTGACCCCGCACCCCCCGTACCCCGCCCCGGCTTTGCCCTTGCCCTCGCCTTGCCCCCGCAACTGGAAGACGTGACTGATGACCCTTCGCGACAGGCTCTTCATCGGCGGCTCCTGGGTGACCCCCAGCGACCCTGACCTCATCCTCGAGATCCGCTCCCCCCACGACCAGTCGGTCCTCGGCCGGGTGGCCCAGGCGGCCGACGCGGACGTGGACGCGGCCGTCGCCGCGGCGCGTGAGGCCTTCGACAACGGGCCGTGGCCGCGCACCGACCCCAAGGAGCGGCAGGAGGTGATCCGCCGGGTCAACGCGCTGCGCGAGGCCCGTGCCGACGAGATCGCCGCGGCCATATCCGCCGAGAACGGTTCGGCGGGCTGGTTCACCAGGGCCGGCCAGCCGTTCCTGACCCGCCAGGTCGACGCCTACCTCAAGGCCGCCGCCGAACTCGGCTGGGAGGAGGTCATCGAACCCTCCGACCCCTCGGTGGACTTCGACACCGTGGTCAGGCGCGAGGCGATCGGCGTGGTCGCCGCGGTCATCCCGTGGAACTCGCCCTTCTCCGCGGCCACGGCCAAACTGACCCCGGCCCTGCTGGCCGGCAACACCGTGGTGCTGAAGGTCTCCCCGGAGAACTCGCTGAGCATGATGCTGCTGGCGGACCTCTTCCACGAGGCGGGCCTGCCCGAGGGCGTGCTCAGCGTCCTCCCGGCGGACCGGGAGACCAGCGAGCACCTCGTCTCGCACCCGGACGTCGACAAGATCGCCTTCACCGGGTCGACCCGCGCCGGACGGCGCATCGCCTCGATCGCCGGCGAGCAGCTCAAGCGGGTCAGCCTCGAACTGGGCGGCAAGTCCGCGGCCGTCATCCTCGACGACGCCGACCTCCCCGCCGTGATGCAGGGGCTGCGCTTCGGGTCGCTGGCGAACAACGGCGAGGCCTGCATCCTGCAGACCCGGATCCTGGCGCCGCGCAGCCGCTACGAGGAGGTCGTCACTGCCCTGAAGGAGATGGTGGAGTCGCTGAAGGTCGGCGACCCCTCCGAGCCGGACACCTTCATCGGCCCCATGATCCGTCGTGACCAGCAGCAGCGCGTGATCGACTACATCAAGCTGGGCATCGAGGAGGGCGCCCGCCTGGTGACCGGCGGCCCCGAGGTGCCGCGGGGGCTGGAAGAGGGCAACTACGTCACTCCCACCGTCTTCGCCGACGTCGACAACGGCATGCGCATCGCCCGGGAGGAGATCTTCGGCCCCGTGCTGGTCGTGATCGCCTACGACGACGAGGACGACGCGGTGCGGATCGCCAACGACTCCGACTACGGCCTGTCGGGGGGCGTCTGGACCACGAGCCCCGAGCGTGCGCTGGCGGTCGCCCGCCGGCTGCGCACCGGGACCGTCACCCTGAACGGCTCCCCGATGAGCTTCGACGGCCCGTTCGGCGGCTACAAGGCCAGCGGCGTCGGCCGCGAGTACGGGTCGGTGGGCCTGACCGGCTACGTCGAGCACAAGACCATCACCCGTCGGCGGTGACCGCGGACGGGCCGGGCCCGGGAGGCGTGTGGGGCGCCCCGGGCCCGGCGGTCACCGGTCGCGGCGGCCCGGGTGGGGGTCAGAGTCGTCGGCGTGGAGGTTCTTGACCTTGATCCAGTCACGGCTGCGGCGACCCGGAAGGTACGTACTGGTCAACCGCTTCGCCACCACACCGTC